>CAMNHH010000064.1 GCA_946539175.1 uncultured Clostridia bacterium
TGGTGCGGGCAACAGGACTCGAACCTGCATGGTTTCCCACTGGAACCTAATGGTGCTGTCACCTCAGTGAAAGTTTTCGGGAACCAAATATCTGCAGGGATCTTTGCGCTTACTGTCCCGCAGGATGACCTCCTCGGGCAGCGCATTCAGCCAGGTATGCAAGCTACAACGATCTGCTGACGGCATTTCAGGCAAAGCGCAAGCAGCGCAAGGCCTTGACCGAAGAACGGGACGCCCTGCCGCTGCTGGCAATCTCCCAAAAGCGGGAGCTGACAGAAAAGATCCAGGGCCTAACCGAGGAAATCGAGGAGCTGAAAAATGAAGAGACCGCCATCCTCCGCACCTTCCATAAAGAGAAAGCAATGCAAAAGATGACGGCCCACCCGAGTAAGCGAGGGGCAATCTCAATACAAACCCGGAAGGAAATCTCCGATACCATTACAGCGGCGGACGAAGCCGCCCGCCGTCACGCGGAACGTGAAGAAGCCTTTGCGTCGGAATACCAAACGGAATACAGCCACTTCCATGAAGTCCTCTCTGAAGCTTCAACCCTCGATCCCCACGCCCTTGCCGATGCCCGCCTGGCCATCCGCCCCGAAAAGGAGAAAGCTGCCTTCGATGAAATCCACAAGGCTTTTCCGGAAAAGCTGCCTGTCTTCATGAGACATGATACGATTTATGCAGTTGACCGCGATCTGAAAAATCTTGGTTTGGAGAGACCATTGCTGAGAATGCAGCGATCCATACAGGACGGCCTGGAGCAAGAACCTCAGAGGCGAACCCGTGGGAAAGTCGAGAAATTGCAGAAATTGAGATAGTTTTCCAGAACATACTGACCTTTCGCATCTTTTGAGCCGAGCCGTCAGAGCATCATAACGTATTTCCTGCATCACGCGGATGTGATGATCCGAATTGTTTTATCACAGGCTTTGATAGACACTTCGTCCGCCACAATGCAGACATTCTGATCAGAAACCATTTCATGTAAGACGCTGCACAGGTGAAGCAGATCTTCCGGGCTTGTATGGAGCAGCTGTTGATAGCTCGCGCGTTCTTTCTCTTCGGTGATGCCACTGAAGAAGCGAGCGTCGGAGGCAGCGATTCTTTGCTCCGGATTGCGTAAGGGATCTAGCTCGGAAACCGCGCTGAGGATGAAACCGGTCAGGTCAGGGTTCCCGGAAAGATAGTTCTTCAGAAACTGACCCGCTGTTTCAATGACGTGCAGCGACTGTTCCGGCTGCGGGTCGCGATAGGTGTAAAAAAGCAGATCCCCGTTGTTCCGCCCATCCAGGCCGCAGCCGTAAGCGCCGCCTTTCACCCGGATCTCGTTCCAGAGATGGGTATAGCTCAGCAGCTTGCAAAGCACGGGGATGCTTCCGGAGAAGGTCTGCCCGTGGCACAGGAGATTGGTCCCCATGACGGCATACCCCACCTGGGAAGGAATGGGAATCCCCTCTTGCTTCTGCTTTCGCAGCGGGAAGGCCGCTTCCCGGTTCGGCGTGATCCCATCCGATCCGATGGAACGGATCAGCACCTCCGGCGCGGCGTCCGGCGTTGCCTCCGAGCAGGACACAGTCAGCCGCTGCCGGGTGATGATTCTGCCCAGTATGTCCCCCATGGAACCAAGCAGCTGCCCAAGTCCTTCGGCGCCGGAATCCAGAGCCTGCTCCGCCCATTCCAGGAACGAAAGCCCTGCGAATTGTTCCCTTGCGACTCCTTGGGCAGTGCAGCAGGAGAGCGCACGGAGCGTGCCGTAGCGGCTTCCCTCCTCGGGAAGGGACAGCCGAAGGCCGACAGCGGTTTGCTGCAGGAGCTCCTGCAGAACGTTTCCGTCCTCAAAACTGGTCTGGGCCAGCAGCTCAGAGAGCAAATGCGCCGCGTTGACCGCCTGTTCCTTCAGGCAGACAACGGAAGCCGAGAAGACCACCCTGCAGGAATCCGGCCGGCTGCCCGGAAAGGCCAGCGGCACAAACTCCAACCGTCCGATCGTTCCCTTGATCGCTTCAGACAGGGCCCCGGGGCTGTGCTGGCTCGTTCCCAGATTTCCCAGGAGGCTGCACAGCATGGCAAGCACAGGAAGCTCCTCCAAACGCAGGTCGTTTGCATCGAAATAGGCTCTGAGATAGGCAAGCCCGCTTCCGGTGCGATGCCTGCGCATGGGTACCCCCTGCCGGTCCGTCGTTTCCACCGTAAGGGGCTCCGGCTCCGGATTCAGATCGGACAGCCGCAGATGCGGAATCGTAGCCAGAGCCTCCGGGCTGTCCGGAGTTTGTTGCCAGGTTCTGAGGGTCTTTGTGTCTTGTGTAAGACGTTCCCAATCCGCATCCGTCCAGGCAGCAGTCCGCGCCTGGATGCGGGCAGTTTCCCGCGCGAGCTTCTCCCCGCCAAGGGTCGTGGAGGGGACCAGGAGCACCGCAGCCATGGGCCGATCCGGCAGAAACAGCTCCCGCAGCAGCTCGGCAAAGAAGGGCCCGTTCAGGCGGCCGGCCAGGGTGTTCAGAACCTCCTCCACGAGAAGTCCCTCCGCCGGATCGCCTCCATACATCCAAGGCCCCAGCAGCGACAGGGCCTCGCTCAGACTGCGGGAATAGGCGTCGCTTTCATTGTCCCGCATCCGGAAGGCGAAGCTTTGGAAGCAGGCGGAGAGGCGCTCCCGGTCGAGACCGTCGGCCAGGATCCGCTCAACGGTGCTGTGCACCAGGGCTTCCAGAGCCTCCCTGCGCCCGACCTCCGTATTGATCGCCTGCCAGCCGAAGGTAGTCTGCCGGAGGCTGTCGTCCATTACGATAAAAAAGTCCTGGGCAAGTCCCGCCTCAAGAACAGCGCGACGCAGCGGGGCCTCATAATCACCGGTGAGATAGTCCGCCAGAATCGAGGCTGCAAAGCTCTTTTCCCGCTCATCGAAGCTGCCCAGAATGGAGGATTCCGCAAGGATTACCCGTTCTTCGGCGGGCTCCTCGGGACTGATTTCGAAGGGGATCGTACAGCTGCCGGCTCTGATGGGTCCCTGCAGCGGGACAGGCGGCTCCGGCAATCTGCGATCGAAGGCAGAAAGGACCAGGTCGATTTTTTGCAGCACCGCATCGACGTCGATGCTGCCCACCAGAGAGATCCAGGCATTGGAAGGATGATAATATCGCTTATGGGCTTCCAGGAAGCGTTCATAGCTCAGCTCCGGGATCTGCTCCGGGTCGCCGCCCGAGACAAATCGGTAGCAGGTGTCCGGGAACAGCAGTCGGCGCATCCCGGCTTCCAAAAGCGTCTGGGGCGAGGCAAAGGAGCCCTTCATCTCATTGAGCACAACGCCCTGACAGGAAAGGGCCCCGTCCTGCAGCGCATAGCGCCAGCCTTCCTGCAGGAAGCTCTCCGGTCCGTGGCAGATCATAGGGTGGAACACAGCATCCAGATAAACGTCGATCAGATTGAGAAGGTCCCGGTCGTTCCTGCTTGACACCGGATAGACGGTCCGGTCAGACATCGTCATGGCGTTCAGGAAGGTCTGGACCGAGCTCTTTAACAGCTCTACGAACGGGTCCTTTACCGGGTACTTGTCGGAGCCGCACAAAACCGAGTGCTCTAAAATATGAAAGACACCGGTAGAATCCTCCGGCAGCGTCTGGAAGGCAATGGCAAAGGTCTTGTTCTGCTCGGGGCGGTCCAGCCAGCAGAGCCGGGCCCCGGTCTTGCTGTGCTCCATTTCCCAGAGCCTGCCGCCCAGCTCAGGGTATTCCCGCATCCGGCAAATGCGGAAGCCGTGCAGAAGATCGTTCACGTTCATAGTGCTCCTCTCTGAAACAGGCGGTCACAAATTGTGATCGCCTGTTCAACCTGTTTATTTGCATTCCAGCTGGGAAAGATATTCCACAATGCTGTGGGCGGCTACGTTGCCTTCCCCCACGGCCTTGGCCAGCTGGTAGGGTCGGCCGGTGCAGTCGCCGGCGGCGTAGCAGCCGGGTTTGTTGGTCTCCATCCTCCGGTTGACCACAATGTTCGCTCCGTCGATTTCCAGGCCCCGAAGCAGTCTGCCGGGGGCCACGGCAGGACGGATCACGAAAACCCCGTCCACGTCCAGCCGGGTTCCGTCCTGGAGCTCCACGCCCTCCGCGGCGCTGTCGCCCAGAATGGCCCGGATTTTGCCCGGATTCAGAATCACGTTCTCCCGCTTCACGCCGCAATCGGCATAGGGCGTAAACAGATAGACCTTGGCGGCAATCTCTGCCAGGTACTCCGCCTCATGCTCGAATTCCTTGGCCCCGCAGTAGACCGCAATGGTCTTGCCGGGGTACAGGAAGCCGTCGCAGGTGGCGCAGTAGCTGACCCCGTGGCCCAGCAGCTCCGCCTCCCCCGGAAAGCCCTTGGGACTTACCGCGCCGGTGCAGAGCAGAACGGTCTTCGCGTCATAGATCTCGTCGCCTCCTTGGAGCATGAAGCCCCGGCGGGTGGAGGCAATGTTGGTGACCTGGCGCTCGGTGATCTCCAGGCCGGCCTGCTCGATCTGCTCCCGATAGAGGCGGTTCAGCTCCGGCCCGGTGACCATGGCCACGCCGGGATAGTTGGCGATCCGCTCCGACAGCTCCACCTTGGGGCTGAGCTTTTTGGAGCCGAACCAGAGAATCGTCTTGTTGTGCAGCTTCAGGGTCAGGGCCGCGGAGATCGCGGCAGGCCCTGTGCCGATGATTGCGACGTCGTAGCGCATGGGATCACTCCTTTGTCAATACTTCCTTGAAACAGGCAGCCACGTAGCCGTCCAGGACTTGGGCCAGGTAGTCGGCATAGTGCTCAATGGCATAAGCCTTCGGATCATGCTCCGCCCGGATCTGCGCTTCGCTGCGGTCTGGATAGGCCTCGCACAGCTTGGCGATATAGGCCTCGTAGTCCTCCACGGTCAGCGCCCTTCCGTCCCGCTCCATAAGCGCCGCGCCAACGGCGGCCAGGTCCAACTCCGAAAGGAAGATCTGCAGCATCTGCTCCCGATCAAAGCCTCCGATGGCTTCGCCGGCCTCGGCTTCCGGATCTTCCTCCGCATCGTCAGACGCCTCCGGCGTGACGGCGGCGGGCAGCTCCTGCAGGCGCTTCTCGGCCCTGGCCCGGACACCGGCCTCCTCGGCAGGGTCCCGGAGGATGCGGCAGGTTTTTGCCAGCTCCTGCCACACGTAGGCAGAGGCCTGGTCCGGATTCTCCGCCTCCAGCAGGAAGGCGTCCACCTGTTTGCCGACGCAGTACCGCCGCAGCTCCACAACGGTGGAGACGCCCTCCATGCCGAAGGAGGCCACGTTCTCGTCAGTCAGCTCCGGCAGCACGGTGCGGATCGCCTTGGAGACAGTAAGAGTTACAGCAGTCCCCTCTACGTCAAAGCTCCGGGTCTCCCCCACGGGCAGTCCGATCAGATCCGCCTCCAGGGCCTTGCTGAACAGGCCCTTTCCCACGGGAACCGTGACGTTCTCCTTGTTGAAGCGGGGATTTTCCGAGGCGCAGCTCAGGGTGACGGTGTCTCCCTCCCGGACGGTCTGCGCTACTTCCTTCCGGCCGAAGCGCTTCAGGACCCGTTCCAGATCCTTCTGATACCGGGCCTCGTCCACGGTGAAGCCGTAGATGAATTTGGAAATGTCGATGCTGTGGTAATCGCGAATCTCCAGGGCTTTGGTTTTCAGTTCCAGTCGTTCAGCCATGGCGCACCTCTCAGCCGTAGTAGTATTCGCTGATTTTTTCGATGATCTCGTCCTCATCCATGAGCCCCACAACGGTTTCCAGCTCCTCGCCGTCCTTCAGGAACTTCACGGTGGGAACCGCCTCGATGTGATTGTCCGCGCCCAGCTTGGGATCGTCGGTGACGTTGACCTTGACAATGTTCAGGAAGGGGTAATCCAGGGTCAGGTCCTCCAGGATGCGGGAGAGCATCTTGCAGGGGACGCAGGTGGTGGAATAGAAATCGACGATCACAAAACCCTCACGGGTCAGCTCGGCGTAGGTGTTGGTGTTGGCAATGGAAACGCTCATGATTGTTCCTCCTGTTTCATATAGTTCGTGACGTAGTCGATGATTTCTTCAAATAAATAGTTGGCAGTGGTCTGCCGCAGGAATTTGGGCCAGGTGAGAATATGGCGGGCAGCCTCCTCGGTGAGGCCCATGCCCTCGGCACATTCTCCCAGGGCGTACTTGTACTGGTTCTCCGTGGGCTCCACGCCGTCGCGCTTCATGTGTTCGGCGCCGATGACGGCGCTTTTGAGCCCGTCCACGGAGATCTGCCGCAGGAAGTCGTAATGCTCCTGCTTGGTCCGGCCGGATACCGCCCGGACCGCCTCGTCGTCCGCGGTCTCGGGGTCCAGCCCGGCGGAGCGCAGCATGTCCTCCGCCATCTGCTGTCCTTCGGCGCAGACGGTTTCCACCTCCTCCGGGTCCAGGGCAAAGCGGCTGTTGGCGTTGACCTCGTTGGAGAGCTCCACCGCCACGGCCTCGGCCAGGTCCTCGATATACTGGGCCCGGGCCTTTTCCTTGACGGAGGCGATCAGGGCTTCCACGGTGGATATACCGTCCATGTCCCAGGCAGCCACAGTTTCGTCGGTCAGAGGCGGCAGGACCCGGCGTTTGACAGACCGTACCGTGACTCTGGCCCGGGCTTCCGGCAGCTCCAGCTCCCGGGTCTCGCCGGCGGTCATGCCCAGAATCCCCTGTTCCAGCTCCGGGCTGAACAGACCGCGGCCTACCCGGAGGTTCAGATTTGTTTTTTCAAATTTCGGGGTGTCGGAATGGGAGTCCAAGGTGACGAAGTCGTCGGGCTCCACCCGCCCGGCCTCGGTCATGAGACCGTGGCGGCTGCGAAGCCGGTCCAGACGCTCCTTCAGTTCCTCCTCATCCATGGTGAAGGGGGGCGCCCAACGCCCCGGGTCCAGGGTACGAAAATCACAGATTTCAACTGCTTTGGATCGACAAAGCTCCATCAGGCAGCGCCTCCTTTTTCAATGAATTCCCGCAGCAGCGGGCTGTTTTGCGCGACTTCCGCATAGCTGCCGCTGGCCTCCACCTGGCCGGCCTTCATGACCACCAGATTGTCAGCCTTTTGGATCAGCCGGATGTCGTGGCTCACCATAATGACGGTCTTGTCTTTCATCAGATTCATCAGGGCCTCCAAAACCTCCTGCTCGCTGACCACGTCGATGCCGGAGGTGGCCTCGTCCATGATCAGGATCTCCGGCCGTTTCAGCAGAATGCGGGCGATGGCGATGCGCTGCATTTCACCGCCGGAGCACTTGTTGTCAAAGCGGCTGATTTCCGTATCAAAGCCGTCCTCCTTGCCCATAATGAAATCATAAGCCTTGGCCTGCCGGGCCGCCTCCAGGAGCTCTTCCTCCGTGAATTCCCGATGGACGCCGTAGGCGATGTTTTCGCGGATGGTACCCTTGATGATCTGGTTGCCCTGGAAGAGATAGCCGACCTTCTCACGCCAGTCGGAAAGCCTGATCTCGTCCAGGCTTGCATCCCCGACCATGATAGAGCCGTCCTGCTCGTGATTGAAGCGCTCCAGAAGCTTGATGGCGGTGGACTTGCCGCAGCCGTTTTCGCCGACAATGGCGGTCACCTTGCCCTTCGGAATCGTAAAGCTTACGCCATCCAGAATTTGACGCTCCTGATTGTAGGCGAAGCGGACGTCGCAGAAGCGCAGATCGGTATCGGTATCCTCCAGCGGCATCCCGCTGTCAAGATCCTCCGTCGGCGCGTCCACGATCTTGGCGATGGTCGTGGCGGAGCCGTGGGCCTGCTTGATCCCCTGCCATACGGCGGAAATCAGGATCGCGTTGCCCATGAAAGTCAAAAAGTAGTTATAGAGGTTCAGCATCTGCGAATGCCGCATGGTGCCTTGCCGCACCAGTGCGGATGCCACGAGCAGCAGGATCGCCTGATTGACGTACTGTGCGAATGAGTCCATCGGTGAGGAAACGATGAACAGGATCTCCTCTTTGATCTGCGCGCGGTAACGCTCCTGATTCGCCTGTACGCCGCGGTCATATTCCTTTGTCTCCATGCCTGCCGTCTTGATGCGCATCACATTAGGTAGACGCTCCGCAAAATAGTTGGTGATCTTCGCCAGCGAGTTGTTCTCGATGTTGATCATCTTATATTTGAACTTGCCGACGATCCAGGCGGAGAGCAGGGTCATCGGGATGCCGGTCAGCATGATCAGCGCCAGGGATTTGTAGATTTTGAACATCTGCGCAAACGACGAGTAGATGGCCCAGCCAACCGCGATCATCTGTACCAGCACCGACAGGGCAGCAAATACGCCCTCGGTGTCCTTTGTCACACGGGAGACAAGTCCCTGGGGCTCCACGTCGTCGTACCAGGACATCGGCAGGTGCAGGAGCTTTCCCCAGACCGTGTTTCGCACGTTCCGCGCCGTCATCTGCGAGGTGAGGTCCTGGATGCCGCCCTGCAGTCCCTCCCAGACATTAGCAAGCAGCGTCAGGCCGATGTAGCC
The DNA here is from genome assembly GCA_946539175.1 of uncultured Clostridia bacterium. Lineage (GTDB taxonomy): Bacteria > Bacillota > Clostridia > Oscillospirales > Oscillospiraceae > JAFRPC01. The sequence continues at coordinate 8,474 of CAMNHH010000064.1, forward strand.
GACGAGAAAATCCGTGCCGGTGACGTCGCCGCCCTGCAGTCTGGTGGTATATGGCACGACCCAGATGTTGATCTGCTTCATTAAGACAGCCGCGGCGCCGGTGAGGATCAGCGGAATCCACGGGATTTTGATCTGCCGGTAGAGGCGCAGCATCTGTTTGTAGGACAGCTTGGAGCTCTTCAGATCGGAGCTCGTCTTTTCACGTTTCCTGCTCATGTTGCCGCCTCCTCTCGCATCATGGTACGGAAGAATCCGCTTGTTTTCAGCATATCGGCGAGCTTGCCCTCGGAAACTTTTCCGCCCGATTCCACGGCAATGATGTGATCGGCGGCGCCGATCGCCTGCTTGTCGTGGGTGACAAGGACCACCGTGCGCTTGCCGGAGAGCTCCTTGACGGTGTTTACGATGTCCGCCGTGGAGATGATATCCAGGCTTGCCGTCGGCTCGTCGAGGATCAGCACGTCCGCGTTGGTCAAAATCGCGTTGGCCACGGCAATCTTTTGCCGCTGGCCGCCGGAGAGCTTCGACCCGAACTGCCCGACCTCATGATCGAATCCGTCCGGAAGGGAATCAATAAACTCTGTCAGCCGCGTCTGCTCCATTACGGCATACAGCTCCTTGTCGCTCACCTCGCGATTGATACCGTAGAGCAGGTTTTCACGGATCGACCCCGAGATCAAGGGCGGGTCCTGCATGACGTAGGAGAGGTTTTCGCGCCAGGCCCGGACGTTGTAGGAGGCGATCTCCCTGCCGCCGGTGAGGATGCGGCCCTCGTCCGGCTCATAGATGCGCTCCAGCAGCTTCAGGATCGTCGTTTTGCCGGAGCCGGAATGTCCGACCAGCGCCGTGACCTCCTTTCCGGGGAAGGTCAGAGAGACGTTTTCGAGTACGGTTTTCTCTTCATAACCGAAGGTAACGCCGTCAAAGCTCAGATCGCCCGCCTCAAGACTCTCCTTCACGTAGTTTTTGATGCTCTCCTCTTCCTCACAGAGCACGTCGGAAACCTTGTTCAGACGGCCCTGCACGGACTTCGAGCGGTTCCATATGGCGGTCAGCGTACCGACGAAGCCGACCAGCGAGCCGGCATACGCATAGAACATGTACCATTCGGAAGCGGGAAGCTCGTTTTTCTTCATAAGGCTCACGCCCAGGAGGATGATCGCGATTTCCGGCAGGCATCCGACGATGGCGCCGATGATTCCGGAGACCAGATCCAGCCCGATCAGATTGCGGTTGGCCTTGTAGTAATCCTGCACGACCTTCTTGCCGCGGCGGCGTTCGTAGCCCTGCATATTCAGCGCCTTCAGAAGCGGCAGACAGGACATCAGCTCGGAGAGGTAGTCGGTGAGGTTGGACATCTGGAACTTGGATTTGTTCTCAAGCTTCATCGTAAGCCGACCGACAATGAACGCCAACAGCACAGAAAGCGGCGCGAATGCCAGCATGATCAGACTCGCCTTTAAACTGATCGCGCTCATCTCGCGCAGCGTCAGCGTCAAATAGTAGATCGAAGTCAAAAGCTCCAGCACGATGTCGAAGACGATCTCGTTGACCGCCTCGGTATCGATCGTGATACGGGAGATCAGCGTATTGCTGGATACGCGGTCAAAATAGGCCGGACGCAGTCTCAGGATTTTGCCCCAGAGGGTATTGCGAAGATTTCGATTGGTGCGGTAACGAATGATGTGATTGAAAAACAGCATCACAAGCGAAACGGCCGTACTCAGAAGTTCGAATCCGATGAACTTCAGAACGCTCCCAACGCTCGCGTCACCCGCGAAGAAATTGCCGTTGACCTGCGGTATCCGGATGAGAATCTGACCTTCGACTACGGTTAATGCTACGTAGATAACGATCCATAAATACGGCAGGTTCGCAAGCTTCAGCATGTGGAAGAATCGCTTCCACACGCCCTTTTGCCGGACCTTTGCGCCTTCGGCGTCGCCGGTCGCGACGTCGAGCTTGTCCAATTCTTCCATGGTCCCTCCTTATTCTCCGCGTGCGCGGCGGATCTTGGCCAGATATCGGTAAACGCTGGGCTCGGACATGCCCAGAACGAAGGCCGCCCGGGACACCGCGCCTTTGAGCTCAAAGACGCCGGTATCGTAGAGGTCCAGCAGCAGCTCCATTCTCTCGTCCGGTGTCATCCGCTCGGGCGCATCGGTGAACTCCGCAGTCTCCCGATCGATCACGTCCAGGGTAAGCTCCTCTTCTTGTTCCGGCTCCCGGGGTGTGATCTCTGCGATCTCCTCACTGCGGAAGGAAAACAACTGCTCCACATAGCGGTAAACCGGCAAAAGCTCACTGACCTCCATGTACAGTACCAAACAGCAGACAGGGGCTTCGGCCTCGTCCTTTGTGATCAGAAAGGAGGTTTTGAACATCTTGTTTTCGATCGCGATGTCGCCTCGGCAGGTGAGTCTGCCGTTGTGAACCACCACTTCGCTTTTCAGGATCTGGCGCAGATATCCACGGAAGGGCTCCACATATTTCTGCGCGTTCGTATATTTAAAATGATATTTCGCCTCCAACGGGAAGCCTTCCTGTGTCAGGTCAAAGAGCAGGATTCCATAAGCGTCGGGTAAGGCTTCTGCTAAAAAGGCCGCTGTCTGTCGGCACTGTTCCGCTGCTGGATGCATAACCGGTCCTCCTTTGGCTGTTTTTTACAAACTCATCATACAACGCGAAACAATAATTGTCAAGTTTTTTCTTATCGTGATAATAATTTTCTTGACAAATGCGCTGTTCTCTGCTATGATGATCCCGGAAAGCAAAGCTCCAACCCGGCTTTCAAGAAAAACACTTAAAAAGGAGAACATCATGAAGAAGATCATTGCCCTCGCCCTCGTGTGCGTCCTCTGCCTTTCTCTGCTCGTGGCCTGCTCCTCCGACAACGGCAGCGGCGAAAAGGCCAAAGCCACCATCATTCTCGTCGACAAGGATGAGAAAGAGTACAAGTACGAAATCGAGTTCACCGACGGCTCCAGCCTCCGCGACGCCCTGCATGAGGCCGGTCTGATCGACGACGAAGAGTACAGCGCCATGTTCATCCAGAACATCGACGGCCACGTCGCCAACGTGGAAGAGGACGGCTGCACCTGGATGCCCCAGGACACCGAGCGCAAGCAGATCATGGGCACCTTTGACGAAATCACCGTCAAGGCCGGCGACACCATCTACCTGCAGTACTACATCGTTCCCGATTTCGACTGATTCTGGCGAAACCAAACAGATCATCCTCGCACCAAGAAAAGCTGAGCACACCGCCTCCGGTCTGCTCAGCTTTTCTTGTAATAAGGAATATCTGTCAGTCGTTTTTCTTGGCCCATCTTTGCTTCTCCACCTGTACTACATTCGTTATTCTATAGTTTCAGTTCAAATCTGCAATCTGCTCGATAAAAACAAGAAATCCGAACCCTTTGCCAACCGGCTTCAAGTTCGGATTTCTCCAATTTGGTGCGGGCAGTGGGACTCGAACCCACACGGATCGCTCCACAGGAACCTAAATCCTGGATGTCTGCCAATTCCATCATGCCCGCATATTAAATTATTTCATAAAAGAGAACGGATTCTTCGCTTCGCTCAGAATGACGGGAGCGGGAAAAACCTTCACAGAGGTGACAGCACCTAAATCCTGGATGTCTGCCAATTCCATCATGCCCGCATATTAAATTATTTCA
>CAMNHH010000065.1 GCA_946539175.1 uncultured Clostridia bacterium
GTGAAGCTCCTTGGTTTGCTCTGTGGATTCAGAAGGAGCTGCCGTGCTGTCGGCAAGGACCTGCACAGGGAGAAGACAACCCAGCAGCAGGAGCGCCAGCAGGAAGCTCAGAATTCGCTGTAAAGTCATTTTTTCCACCTCCAGGATTGTGTTGATCACGTACATGGAGGCAGAACGGCAGTGGATGCCATTTGATTGCCCGGGATAATGGAATACCCGGAAAAACGTGCGCGGAAGGAGTGGGAACCCATGGTCCCAGGCGAAAACCGGCTCTCCGACTATCGATCCACCTCCGACAGGAGAAAGCAATAGAAGCAGAGATTCTGGTTGGCGGGAGGGCCAGGCATCGCCCTCCCGCCGGCATGGGATTCGCTCTTCATGGAAGTGCGGCGCGCTTATGCAGATTCACAAATTGATGCTTCCCCTACGACGTGCGCTGCCTGGCAGCAGTGCAAACATCGCTTACGGGTTCATTCATGGCAATCCCCCTTCCAAGACAGGGTCATGAAAATGAAAAGGCACGTAATTGCACAACTTCCATAAAACGAAGCGGCAAATACGTGCGTCGGGCAGAGATCGCGCAGGCAGACTCAGACAGGCGGACGTCGATCTATAAGACGTCCCTGTACGCCGGCACCGGCAACACGCATCATTTGCAGCATGACCCAATTCCTCAACGCGGATAGTCCGCGACTTTCTATGGCTTGAAAGCCAAACTCCTCAGGTCAATGCTGCAGGCAAACAGCGCTGACCGAAGGGCTGTCAAAGAGATCGCAGCAATATCGCTGCTCCTTCTTATCTGTTTTTTATTTTACAGGAAAAGAAGCAAGATGTCAAGCGATTTTTGCCAAAAATAAAAAAATATTCGCATGAAAACTCACTATATTTAGCTAAGAATACACAATCACTCCATTTGGCTGGAATATTTGCCGGATCATACACATAAAATGATTACAGAAATTTGTCACAGAATTTTAAATACCAGCGGAATATGTCGAAAAAAGAGAAACAAATCATTACAATATTCAAAATAATATTCTGATAAAAATTTAATATAGAATATTGAAATTCTGATATTGTGTGTTATAATGAATTCAGAAGGAAAAAACGGGATATGAATATGTATGTAAAGGAGGCAATGTGCATGGAAAATGTGGATATGAATCTGAAAGAGAATTATATCGGTTTGGTTTCGATGCGCTTGCGGGATGCGATGCGTGACAGAAACTTAAAACAGCGGGACGTGTTGGCGCGGGCACAGCAATTTGAGCGTCCGCTGCGTCAATCTGCGCTTTCCAAGCTCATGTCCGGCAAGCTGAGCAACATACCCGTTTTGGAGTTGGCTACCGTCTGTGAGCTGCTGAATCTGGACATGAACGAGGTCCTTTCCACAAATCCGAAAACAAAGGTCACCATGACGGAAACGGATCCCTATTCGGCCAGCCGGGAATCCATGGAGCTGATCAGAGACCCAAAGGATTGGAAGATACAACCCTACCTGGGCAGCTATTATACCTGGTTTTTCAGCACGAAGGATTCTGAAACCCACCTGTTGAAGGGAAGACTGATTTTTGAGGCTTCGGCCGATAAAAAGAGGACCCTGGCCTCCTTCTCCTTTAAGACCGGCAAGACAGACGGAACAGGCCGGGAGATCGTAAAGGAGTATCAGGGTGAGCTGATGCTCTCCCCCGCCCAATATGCCGCGTATTGCATCCTGCAAAATGATCAGATCGGTGAGATTTCTTTTCTGACCTTCAAGTACAACTCCATCCTGTATGAAAAGCTCAAGCACAGCGTTGGTATGGTGCTGACCTCCTCTGCCGGACTCAACCGTATGCCCACAGCCCACCGAATGCTGATCTCCGCGGAGGACGTTTCAGACGAGCGGATGGAAGTGCTGAAGGGGCAGCTCTACATGAATGAGCCGGATATTATGATTTCCGAGAAGGCGATGGAGCGATTCTGGACCTATTGGGAGGCACACGGCTTGAGTCCGGCCTTTGCGGAATATTTCCGGCCCGAGTCCGGGAATTCTCAGCTGCTGGGCGTGGCGCCGACGCCCTATTACTGCTTCAATGAATCCATGATCCGCTACGCCATTCTGGATGAACAGGACAAGCTGGACGGATTGCATCTGCTCCGGCAGTTTTCCGTGTCTCCCCGAAACCACAAGCTGGGCAGCAGCGAGGAGCTGCTGTCCATGTCCCTGGAGCTGGACGAGGAGCGGAAGAAAGGAACGATTGGCTGAATGTCATTCAACAATATTGAAAAAATATACAATATTTGTCAAAATTAGTCTCTGACAACCGGGCAAAACCCCTGTAAGGGTCTTGACTTTTACGCATAAATATGCTATCATACCGGTGTTACCGGCGTTTACACACATTTTCTGGATCGTTTTCCACCGCTCTGGCAGGCGGCGAAGGCAACTGGAGATATGGTCGGGCGGGAATCAGGCAAATTCCCAACCGGACGCTGGGATTCGTTTTTCCGGCGGCGCGCTTATGCAGGTTCACAAATACATAAATATGCAACAATTACGCTGTTGGAACAAACCAATGAAACACCCGGGTTGGCTGACACCAATCCGGGTGTTATTCTGATCCGGCCTCCCGCAGGAAGAACCGGGCCGTACGCTTCCGGCTTTTCCAGCCCGAGACCCTGCAGGCGGCATTGGGAAGACCTTCCGGTATCCGGCCGGCCCGGACTTTTTGCTTCCATTTTCCCGCTGGATGTGCTATAATTTTCAGCGATCAAGAAAAAAGGACAGCCCGCCGGGGGGCGGGCGCGGAAACCGATATGCAGACCTCCAAGCGCTCCAAGGCGGATCTTTTTGCCCGGGCCTCCATTCCCCGGGCCCTGGCGGCCATGGCCATTCCCACCATTGTCAGCCAGCTGATCAACCTCATTTACAATATGGTGGACGCCTTCTTCATCGGGCGCACCGGCAATTCCTACATGATGGCGGCCACCACCGTGACCCTGACCCTCACCATGCTGAACGTGGCCTTCGCCAATCTCTTCGGGGTGGGCGGCGGCAGCCTCATCGCCCGGCTCATGGGCCAGCAGCGGGAGGCGGAGGGCCGGAAGGTCAGCGCCTATTCGGTCCGGGGGGCCATCCTGCTGGGCCTGGGCTACTCCCTGGTGACGGGGCTCTTCATGGGGCCCATTCTCCGCTTTTTGGGGGCCTCCGACGCCACCGTGGGATACGCCGAGCAGTACACCCTCTACGTCATCGTCATCGGCTCCATGCCCACCATCCTCTCGCTGACCCTGGGCCACCTGCTGCGGAATACGGGGTATTCCGCCCAGGCCAGCCTGGGCCTCTCCATGGGCGGGGTGCTGAACATGGTTCTGGATCCCCTGTTCATGTTCGTGCTCCTGCCCCGGGGCCGGGAGGTCACCGGCGCGGCCCTGGCCACCCTGATCTCCAATCTGTTCTCCTGCGGCTATCTGCTGCTGGCCTGCCGGAGGGCCGCTGCAGGCGCAAAGCGTCCGGACCCATTGCCGCGCCGCCTCGTCCGGCATCGGGCTTCCTTGAGACGCCCGACACCATCTTCCCCGCAAGGGGAAGGCTCCGGCGCCCCGCTGACCCTGGATCTGCGGCAGGCCAGGGGCCTGGAGAAAGAACTGGCCCGGAGCGTCTTCTCCGTGGGGGTGCCCTCGGCTGTGCTGACGGGGCTCTTTGACCTGGCCAGCATCTGCGTGAATATCCTGGCGGCGGCCCACGACGATCTGGTGCTGGCGGCCTTCGGCATCGTCATGAAGGTGGAGCGCATCCCCAACGCCGTGAACATCGGCATCTGCCAGGGCATGATGCCCATCGTGGCCTACAACTACGCCGCCGGGAACCGGGAGCGGATGCAGGCCGCGGTGCGGACCGCCCGGAATTACGGCCTTCTGGTGTCGGCGGCCAGCATCCTGCTGCTGGAGCTGCTGGCCCGGCCTGTGACCAATCTCTTTTTGAACACCTCGGCGGAGGACCCGGCGGGGGCCCTGGCCACGGTGGGCTTCGCGGCGGCCTTCCTGCGGGTCCGCTGCCTGGCGGCCCCGGTGCAGCTGGTCAACTACCATACCTCCTTCGCCCTCCAGGCGGTGGGCAACGGGAAATTTACCATGCTCCACGCCTGCGTCCGGGAGCTGGGCATCTACATTCCCCTGATGTTCCTGCTGGACCGGCTCTTCGGCCAGATGGGCCTGGCCTCCGCCCTGCCCGTGGGGGAGGGTCTGGCGGCAATCTTCGCCCTGTGGCTGCTGCGCCGGGCCCTGAAGGACCGGCGGACGGGCGGGGCCGTTTCCGACTGCAAGGGATGAAAGCAACAATATTTTATTGCAAAAGCAAAAAGCAACGATTATTTAATGCGAAAATAAAAAGCATTAAAAAATCGTTGCTTTTTTTCCGGAGCTGTGCTATCATGTCAGTAGAAAAGCAAAAGGAGGGGCGCCCATGTACGCGGCCTTGATGGTGGATCTGAAGGGCTCCAGACAGTACCGGCCGGAGCGGCGGAACGCGCTGCAGCAGTATCTGGTGGAGCTGACGGAGGCCCTGAACCGGGTTTTTGCCCCCTCGCTGGAGCGAAAGCTGGAATTCAACGGCGGCGACGAGCTCCAGGGCCTGTTCAGCGAGCCCGCCGGCGCTCTGCTGTGCCTGCGGCTGCTGGGGCGGGCCATGTTCCCGGTGCCCATCCACGGGGGCGTCGGCGTGGGCGAATGGACCGTCCGGACGCCGGAGCGGAACAGCTTCTATCAGGACGGCCCCGTGTACCACCGGGCCAGGGAGGCCATCGAGCTGGCGAAAAAGGAACGGGACTATACGGCCCTGGTGATCACCGGCGGCGAGGAGGACCGGGCCCTGAACGCGATGCTGAACGCGGCCTGCCGTCTTGCGCGGCAGAACAGCAGCCACCAGAACGAGCTGGCGCTGCTGCTGGAGCTGTGCTTCCCCATCGCCCCGCCGGAGGGGACTCTGAGCCAGAGCGGTCTGCCCGCTCTGGCGGAGCTGCTGCCCCGGCGGCGGGAGATCTGCGAAGCCGGAGAGAAGCCCGGAAAGCTCCCGCCGGAGGCCTTTTCGGCGGCGGCAGCCTTCGGCGCCCGGTCTTTGACGGCACGCCGGGCGGAAGAGAAAAGCCGGAGTCTCTATTCCGGCGCGCACCCCTACGGAGCGGCCAGTACCGTGGTCCTGTTTGCGGGGCTGAAGCGGCAGGCTGTGGACACGGCCCTCCGGGCGTCCAACGTATATGAGGAGCGGGCGCTGACCCTGGCGCTGCTGGAGCTGCTGCCGCAGTAGAGAAAAAGGAGGCGCGGAGAACGTGATAAACGCATGGTTGCTTTTGGGCGTCGCCCACGGGCTGGGGGATTATCTGCTGCAGCCCGACGGACTGGCCCGGAAAAAGGAGAAGGATCTTCGCTTTCTGCTGCTCCACGGGCTGCTCTACGCCCTGGCCATGGGGGCAATGTTCCTGTTTGGCTTTTCCGGCCCGGTCTGGGCGGCCTGGGGGATCGCCGCATTGAGCCACCTGGGGATCGACCTCCTGCGGCTCCGGATCGCCCGGGGCAAGGGGCGGTCAGCCCTGTTTCAGCTGCTCTCCTTCTGTCTGGATCAGGCCCTGCATCTGGGCGTCCTGGCCGGACTGTGGGCCCTGCTGCTGCGGAGCCATACGGCAGGCGCTCTGGCGGCCTGGAGCGGGACGGCCTGGCTTCGGCCCGTCCTGGTCTACGGGGCCATCTTTTGCGTGATCTGGAAACCCGCGGCCATTCTGATCCGCCTGTTTTTCGCCTGGTTCGCCCCCGTTGCGGGAGAGGATCCCGGCGCCGGGGCGACGGAGACCCAGGCCCTCCCCGGCAGCGGGGAGCTGATCGGTAAGCTGGAGCGGCTGATCATCGCAGTCCTGGTGCTCCGGGGCCAGTTCGGGGCCATCGGCTTCGTGCTGACGGCAAAAAGCGTGGCCCGCTTCAAGCTGATCGAGCAGGACCGGGGCTTCGCGGAGCGCTATCTGGTGGGCACCCTGCTGAGCGCCAGCATTGCCCTGCTCAGCGCACTGCTGGGCGCGAAGCTGCTGTGAGCTGACGCACCGAACAAACGGAATATGGGAAGGAGGGAGTTCCGTGAAATTCGCGCTGTATTTCGTCTGCTTTGGCCTGGGCGGAGCCCTGCTGCTCTACGCCCTGGTGCTGCGGCTGACGCTGAACGTGAAGCTGATTCCAAAAAGCAGCGGAGCCAGGCTGAAGGACCCCAAGGCCTACGCCTGGATGCTGTCCTATATCCTCGCTTTTCTGGCGCTGGCGCTGCTGACCGGGGGCTGGGTGGGGATCTATGCCGGGCCTTTGGCGGGCGCCGCGGCCGCGGCGGCGGCCCTGGCGCTGGCCATCTGGCTCTGTGTCCGTCTCTGGCGCAGCAGCCACAACAAGAACCGATGAAGAAACCGGAAGGTCAGGCCGCAATCCCCGGGATTTGCGGCTTGACTTTTTCGGGCGAACGCGATACAATAGAGGCACTCTTCGGGGAGCCGGACCGATCCGGCTGAGACTGGGCGATCAGGGCGCCCTCACCCGTGAACCTGATACGGATCATGCCGTCGTAGGAAAAGGGTGTCTTCTCTTTGGATGCCGACGGCCCTGGTCCGTCGGTATTTTTCAAAGGAGGAAGAAACATATGCAAACCAAACAGAGATCCACTGCCCGCATTCTGGCGGAGGGCGGCGTATGCATCGCCCTGTCCATTGCCCTGAGCTATCTGAAGATCCCCATCGGTCTGGAATTCGGTGGCTTCGGCGGCTCCATCGACCTGGTGATGATTCCCCTGATCGTCTTCGCCATGCGCTCCAACCTGGGCTGGGGCATCGGCGCCGGTCTGATCTTCGGCACCCTGAAGTTCATCTTCGCCAACGGCACGGCCATCAACTGGGTCTCCATCATCTTCGACTATTCCGTCGCCTACGGCATGGTGGGCCTGGCCGGTCTCTTCCACAGGAACTTCAAGCTGATGCCGCTGGCCGCCTTCGTGGGCTGCCTGGGCCGTTTCATCGTCCACTTCATCAGCGGCGTGACCGTCTACGCCGAGTATCTGCCCGAGGAGTTTATGGGCATCACCAAGCCCTCCGTGGCCCTGTATTCCCTGCTCTACAACGGCACCTACATGCTGCCCAACACCATTCTGGCTGTGGTCATCTGCTGCCTGCTGCTGGCCATGCCCAAGATCCTGAAGCAGCCTGAATAAGAAGCAAGGGGCGGCGCCCAGCCGCCCTCTGTTTTTCAAAAAGGCGGAGAAGCCCGCCGATTTTCAAACAAACAAGGAGCATTCTATGCTGAAACCCATCCGCCATCTGATCGGGGCGGGGATTCTGGCCCTGCTCACCGCCGCGGCGGTGGGGCTGGCCCGCTTTATGCCCGAGTTCTGGTTTTCCTTCTACACCGACTTCTCCCGGACCGCCATGCGGTATCTGGGGGCGGCCTTCGGCTGGGTGCCCTTCCCGGTCTGGGAGCTTCTGCTGGCGCTGCTGATCCCGGGCGTGGTCGCGGGGCTGATCTACGCCATAAAAAGGGCCCGGGTCCTGGGCTTTCTCAGCGGGCTGCTGGAGCTGATCGTCCTGCTGGCGGCCCTGTTCGTGGGGCTCTGGGGCCTCAACGGCTTTGCTCCCACCATCGGGGAGCAGACGGGGCTGGAGGTGCAGCCCTACAGCACCGACCAGCTCCAGGCCGCGGCGGCCTGGTACGCCGATCAGGCCAGCCTCTGGTCCGTCCGGGTGGAGCGGGATCAGGCGGGGGACGTGGTGCTGCCGGACTTTGAGACCATGTCGGATCAGGCGGTGGCGGCCTACGGGCGGCTGGCGGAGTACAACGGGCGCTATGCCCTGTCCATCTCCCGGGTGAAGCCCCTGCTGCTCAGCGAGGCCTTTGCCTACACGGGGACCACCGGGATCTTCGTCTGCCTCACCGGGGAGGCGGGGGTTTCCACCGAGACCTTCCCTCTGGCCCAGCCCTTCACCCTCTGCCACGAGCTGGGCCACAGCCTGGCGGTGGCCCGGGAGGACGAGGCAAATTACCTGGGCTTCCTGGCCTGCCGGGCGGCGGACAGCGAGCTGTTCCGCTACTCCGGCTACTACAACGCCTTCATCTACTGCTTCAACGCCCTCTACGACGAGAACGTCACCAAGGCCCGGAGCCTCTGGGACCGCTGCTCGCAGGAGCTGCTCCACGATTCCAACGTCCACGTGGAGCACAACAAGCAGTACGAGGGCAAGATCCAGGACGCCGCCCAGGCGGTGAACGACGCCTACATCAAGACCTTCGACGAGGCCGGCGTCAAGTCCTACGGTCTGGTGGTTGATTACCTGATCGCGGAGTATCTGAAAAACGGCGCATAAGCGGAATACATTTAATATAGATAGGATGGATCTCCACAAATCACGACCCAAGGAGGAGCAAGCATGAAAAAGACCACCCTGGCGGCTGCGGCTGCCCTGGGGACCGCGGCTGTGGCCGCGGCTGTACCCTACTTCTACAAGCAGTCCACGGAGCTGACGGCGTCCCACTACGTATTTCGCTCCCCCAAGGTGAAGGGAGCGCTGGAGGGCTTCCGGATCACCCAGATCTCGGACCTGCACAACAAGGAGTTCGGCCGGGACAACTGCCGCCTCATGGCCCTGACGGAGGCCCAGCAGCCGGATCTGCTGGTGATCACCGGGGATCTGACGGACAGCTACCACACGGATCTGGACCGGGCGGTGGACAGCGCGGCCCGGCTGGCCAGGATCGCGCCCTGCTACTACGTTACCGGCAACCACGAGCTTCGCATGAGCCGGGACAGGCAGCGGGAGTTCTTTGCCCGGCTGGAGGCAGCCGGGGTGGTGCTGCTGCGGAACGAGGCGGTGCGCCTGGGCCTGGGCGGCGGCTTCCGTCTGCTGGGGGTGGACTGCAACCAGGCCCGTACCGCTACCCTGCGGGATCTGATGGCGGACCGGCCCCGGGAGGAGCTGAACATTCTGCTGGCCCACAAGCCCCACTACGCCGAGTGCTATCGGCAGGCGGGGGTGGACCTGGTGCTGTCAGGCCACGCCCACGGCGGCCAGTGGCGGCTGCCGGGGGTGGGGGGGCTCTACGCCCCGGGCCAGGGTGTGCTGCCCAAGTACACCGCGGGCATGTACCGGCTGGGGAACACGGTGATGTGCGTCAGCCGGGGCCTGGGGAACTCCTCCTTCCCCCTGCGGATCGACAACAAGCCGGAGCTGGTGACGGTGATCCTCCGGGGCACCGCCCAATAAGCCGGGCCGATTTCGCGGCGGGGAGAAACCAGGCCTCCGCCGGGGAAATCGCGTCTTGTGGCTCAAAATACAGCTATCCACAATATCTTGTATATTATTTCTTTTTTATATAGAATGAACTGGAATGAGCCCCGGGGCCAAAAAGGTTTTTGGAAAAACTGCACACCAAAACCTTGACCTTGGGGCTTTTTTCTGATAGAATATAAAGCGCAAAAGAGCCCCCGCATGGGACGGGGGATCGGGGCGGCGGAGTCCGCTCCCCGCCAAGTCGGTATATTACCCGCTCCCGGGAATAGAGCGGATGATATAAAAATCTATCAAAGGAGACATGACAATGAAGAACACATCGCTGTTCCGCCGGATCCTGTCGGTGGCGCTTGTGATCGCGATGCTGGCTTCCTTCCTGGTTCCTACGGCCATGGCAGAGCCCGCAAAAACGACCGCAAACGTGGAAGAGCTGACGCTCGTCCCCACCGATCCCGGCGAGCTGGAGTCTCAGAAGCTTGGTGCAAACAAAGCGGAAGACTCCATCGCAAAGGAAGATCATGCGCTGACTGACGTGGTCCGTGTGTCCATCGTTCTGGACAAGGCATCCACTCTGGACGCCGGCTTCAGCATCGACAACATCGCGAACAACGTCGCGGCCAGGGTCTACCGTCAGGCCCTCCGCAACGAGCAGGCTGCCATGACCGCCAAGATTGAACAGGCGATCGGCGGCAAGCTGGACGTGAAGTGGAATCTGACCCTTGCGGCCAACAACATCTCCGCGAACGTGCTCTACGGCCAGATCGATACCATCAAGGCGATCGACGGTGTCAAGGACGTGTTCCTGGAGAACCGCTACGAGCCCCAGGTCACTGAGAAGGGCGACGAGCCCAACAACGGCTCCGCCTCCTACATGATCGGCTCCAACATCACTTGGGCGGCCGGTTACACCGGTGCCGGCAGCAAGCTTGCCGTCATCGATACCGGTATCGACACCGAGCACCAGTCCTTCTCCGGCGAAGCGCTGGAATACGCGCTGCAGAAGAACGCTGAGGCCAAGGGCGTGTCCTACGACGAATACGTGGCCTCTCTGAATCTGCTGACACCCGAAAGCATTGACGCTGTCAAGGATCAGCTGAACGCCAACATCGGTTCCGGTGCCGCGGCTTACCGCAACACCAAGATCGGCTTCGGCTACAACTATGTTGACAGTGACGTCAACTACATCGAGCATACGCAGGACTCCCAGGGCGAGCACGGCTCCCACGTCGAGGGCATCTCCGCCGCCAACCGCTTCGTGAAGGTGGACGGCGAGTTCAAGCCCGCGATTGAGGCTGTGGGCACCCAGGGTGTCGCCCCTGACGCCCAGATCGTCACCATGAAGGTCTTCGGCAAGGGCGGCGGCGCTTATGATTCCGACTACATGGTCGCCATCGAGGACGCCATCGTTCTGGGCTGCGACTCCGCCAACCTGTCTCTGGGCTCCGGCTCCGCGGGCTTCGGCTTCTCCAGCGGCTACGAAAGCGTGCTGAACAAGCTGGTGGCCAACGGGATGGTCTGCTCCATCTCCATGGGCAACGCCTACGGCTGGTACGACACCCCCTATGACAGCAGCATGTACCCCTATCTGTACGCCGATGACGCCAGCTACGACACCGGCGGCAGCCCCGGCTCCTTCACCAACTCCCTGGCTGTTGCCTCCGTTGACAACCTGGGTCAGACCGGCTACCCCCTGCTGTTCGGTGACCGCCACGTCTTCTATTCCCAGACCAGCGGTTACGGCAATGAGCCCATCAACACCATCGCCGGCAACGAGTACGAGTACGTCCTGGTGGACGGCCCCGGCGTTGACGACAATGAGCACGTGGGCCAGGAAGGCGACCAGTTCCTGGCGCTGGGCCGCGAGGTCCTGGAAGGCAAGGTCGCCATGTGCTACCGCGGCACCTCCTCCTTCTTCGCCAAGGCCAACGCGGCTGTGGCGCAGGGCGCTGTGGCTGTGATCATCATCAACAACCAGGCCGGCGTCATCAACATGAACCTGACCGGTTATGAGTACAATGCTCCCGCAGTTTCCATCCTGAAGGCCGACGGCGACGCCATCAAGGCTGACTCCGAGAAGGTCACCACCGAGGACGGCCTGGAGTACTACACCGGCACCATGAGCGTTTCCGCCGAAATGGAAGTGCAGCAGCCGGAACCCACCGACACTGTCACGGTTTCCTCCTTCTCCTCCTACGGTGTTCCCGGCACCATGGTTCTGAAGCCTGAGATCCTGGCCCCCGGTGGCTCTATCTACTCCGTCTGGGGCGCCAACATCGGCGACAGCAGCCCCACCCAGTCCCACACGGACTACGAGGTTATGTCCGGTACCTCCATGGCCGCTCCTCAGGTCAACGGCATGGCCGGCGTGCTGGGTCAGTACATCCGTGAGAACAATCTGTGCGAGAAGACCGGTCTGACCCAGCGTCAGCTGATCAACTCCCTGCTGATGTCCACCGCTCATCCTGTGTACGACGCCGACGGCAACTATTGGCCCGTCATCCGCGTCGGCGCCGGTCTGGGCAACGTGGCTGACGCTGTGGCTGCCAAGTCCTACATCCTGATGGACGAGGACTCCACCCTCTTCCCCGACTCCGCCA
>CAMNHH010000066.1 GCA_946539175.1 uncultured Clostridia bacterium
GGACGGCAACGCCGAGCTGACCCGCTTCGGCACCCTGCTGGAGGAGGCCACCATGGAGACCATCACCAGCGGCACCGTCACCGGCGACCTGGCCGCCTTGATGGATCCCAAGCCCGTGGCTGTCACCTCCGAGGAATTCATCGGCGCCATCCACGATCGCCTGGCCAAGAAGCTGTAATCCTAAACTCAAGTTAAAATCTTTGGATTTTAATTTGTGCCTGCGGCACAAAGCTCGTCTCATACGAGCTCCAACATGCCTTCGGCGCTCTCATACGATTTCTTGATGTGGATGACGGATTAAAATGTTTCTAACGTTTTAATCAATTATTCGTATCAAGCGCTTTCGAAAGCATTTGAATGGAGCTCCGTATAAGCTTTTACCAAAAATCTCCCGTGCGTCCGACGCACGGGAGATTTTTGATCGTCACGGGAGGAGCAGGCGGGATTTGACGAAACGCTCATGCAGCGGCCCACACCAGTGCGCCATGAGACCGGGTTCCAGCGGCGCGCCGGCCTGCGCCGCTGCAGGGCCTTTGCAGGAACGCGACAGATCCCGATTCTCTGCTTATCGGCATAACGCAGCAAATACGCCGCAGGGGCGAGCATTGCTCGTCCGCGCTTGGGGCGCACAGCGTTTGCGGGGGCAAACGATCAAAACGATGGGATTATGGGAACCGTTCCGGATCGGCCTCCGGCAAATTGTCCGCCCCTGGCGGACGAGACGGCCAATGGCCGCCCCCGCGAGAGCTCGGCTGACGAAAGCCGAGAACCAGAAGCCCGATTTGCCGAGGTCCGTCACCCAAAGGGGCAGATGGGGTATCGGCATTCCGCGCAGCCCAGGCAGAGACCGCCCTCGCCCATCTGAACGAAGTCCTGCTTGCTGAGCTCCACCCCCGCGGCGATCCGGGGCAGAAGCTTGTCGAAGACCGTGGCCTTGGCGTACATGACGCAGCCCGGCAGGCCCAGGACGGGGGTGCCGTCGTCATAGTAACCCAGCAGCAGCATGGCCCCCGGCAGCACCGGGGCTCCGTAGCTGACGATCCGCGCCCCCGTGGCCTTGATGGCGCCGGGGGTGTTGTCGTCCGGGTCCACGCTCATGCCGCCGGTACAGAGGATCAGGTCGGCACCGCTGGCCCGGGCTGTCTCTATGGCGCTGCGGACCGTCTCCGGCTCGTCCCCTGGCAGGCTGTGGTGGACGACGGAAATGCCGAAGGCCGCCAGCTTCCGGATCAGCACCGGGGTGAATTGGTCGCTGATCAGGCCGTTCGCCAGCTCCGCGCCGGTGGTGACCACGGCGGCGCTTTTCAGCTTGTAGGGCAGCAGCTCCAGCAGGGGCCGCTCCCCCGCCGCGGCCTCGGCGGCGGCCAGCTTCTCCTCCCGGATCACCAGGGGGATCACCCGGGTGCCGCAGAGCTTGTCTCCGGCCTTCACGGCGGTATTGCCCCGACGGGTGGCGATCATCAGCTCGTCGATGCGGTTGACCGCGTTGAGCCGGGCCGTGTCCACCCGGAACAGGCCGTCAAACTCCGCCCGCAGCTCGATTTTCCCCTCGCGGGCCTCGCTCCGGCGCATGCCGGGGCCCTGGCAGAGCCGGGCCAGCCGCAGGGCGGCCTCGTCCTCGTGGAGCATACCGGGCTCCAGTTCCCAGACGTAGAGGTGCTCCTTGCCCATGGACAGCAGCACCGGAATATCCGCCTCCGTGACCACGTGGCCCTTGCGGAACCGGGCTCCCTTGAATTCTCCGGGGATGATCTGCGTCAGATCGTGGCAGAGCACCTGCCCTACCGCCTGGGTGGTTGGAATCTGTTTCATACGCGACTCTCCTTTGAAATGAAAGCAGCACGCAAAATTCGGATTTGTGGAATTCATTCGTAGGGGCCGATGCCCACATCGGCCCTTTTCCCGGTCGGCAGGGAGGGCCGATGTGGGCATCGGCCCCTACGGTTATACAAGTCCCGATCTTACAGCGCTGCAATCTCAATTTTGTCTCCGGGCTTCGCTTTGCCGTCCCGAAGCACAACGGCGAAGACGCCCTCGGTGGGCATGACGCATTTGCCGGTGCTCTGCTTGATGGCGCAGTCGTTGTGGCACTCCTTGCCGATCTGGGTGACGGCCAGCAGCGCGCTGCCTGCCCGCAGGACCGTGCCCACGGGGAGACGTTTCAGGTCAAGGCCCCGGGTCAGAATGTTTTCGGCAAAGGCGCCGGGGGGCAGCTCGAAGCCAAGCGCCCGCATCTTGTCCACGGATTCCTCCGCCAGCAGACTGATCTGCCGGTGCCAGTTCCCGGCGTGGGCGTCCCCCGGGATGCCCACGCCCAGCCGCAGCTCCAGGACCGGAACCGGATGCTTCCGGGTTCCCTTTTGTTCGGAAACGCAGACGGCAGTGATTTCAGGCATTTTCATTTCCCTCCCGGACGCTTGCGGGGACCGTCCCCGCCGCGTGATAGTCGCCGGACTTGCCGCCTGTCTTTTCCAGCAGGCGGAGGCCGGTGATCTCCATGTCTTTTTGCAGGGCCTTACACATATCGTAGACCGTCAGGGCCGCCGCGGAGGCGGCGGTGAGGGCCTCCATTTCCACCCCGGTCCGGCCGGTGCAGCGGACCCGGGCGGTGATATGGACCCCGCGTTCCGACAGTTCAAAGGCAATGTCCACCCCGGACAGGGGCAGCTGGTGGCAGAGGGGGATCAGCTCCCAGGTATGCTTGGCGGCCTGGATGCCCGCCACCTGGGCCACCGCCAGCACGTCCCCCTTTCGGACCCCGCCGGAACGGATGGCGGCAACGGTCTCCGGCGCGCAGCGCACCGTGACCTCCGCCAGAGCCGTCCGATGGGTGACGGCCTTTTCCGTCACGTCCACCATCAGAGCCCGTCCCTGGGCATTCAAATGGGTAAAGTCCACGTCTTATCCTCCGATCTCATACATGATGCGCTTGCTTTGGCTGGGTGCGCTTTCCAGCCGGTGTCGGGCCGGCTTCCGACGGACTGCCGCCAGGACGGTCTCCCGCAGGGCCGCGCCGCGGAGCCCCCGCAGGGGAATCTCCTCCGGGCTGTGGAGGCAGAGCTTCAGCTTCCCGTCGGCGGTGATCCGGATCCGGCTGCAGGCGCCGCAGAAGTCGCAGCTCATGGGGGTGATCAGCCCCACGGTCCCCGCCCAGCCCGGCGCCGCGTAGAGCCGGGCCACGCCGCCTCCCCGCTCCCCGCGCTCCGCTTCCTGCTCCCGCAGCTCCGGCACCGCCTCCAGCACCCGGCTCGCCGGGAGGAAGCCCAGCCCGGCGGCGGGACCGATGGGCATTCGCTCAATGAAGCGGACGGACCAGGGGTGTTCCCGCGCCAGCCGGGCCAGGGCTCCCAGCTCCCCCTCGTTGACGCCCCGCAGCAGCACAGCGTTCAACCGCAGATCGGAGAAGCCCGCCGCCTCCGCGGCGGCGAGGCCCGCCAGCACCCGGTCCAGCTCCCCGCCCCGGGTCAGAGCCCGGTAGCGCGCCGGGTCCAGGGTATCCAGGCTGACGTTCAGCCGGTCCAGCCCGGCGGCCCGTAGGGGGGCCGCCAGCTCCGGCAGCAGGGTCCCGTTGGTGGTCATGGTCAGCTCCTCCAGACCCGGCAGAGCCGCCAACCGCTCCACCAGGGTGAGGATGCCTTTTCGGACCAGGGGCTCGCCCCCGGTCAGGCGGAGCTTTCTGACGCCCAGCTCCACGCAGGCAGCGGCCAGCTCCTCCAGCTCCTCCAGGGAGCAGATCTCCGCGTGTCTGCGCTTGCAAATCCCCTCCGGGGGCATGCAGTAGACGCAGCGCAGGTTGCACAGCTCCGTCACAGAAAGGCGCAGATAGTCGATGGTCCGTCCGCAGCCGTCAATCATGGGCCTCGCCTCCCGTCAAAAGCAGGATCTCCTCCCGGGCGACGTGTACCGTCAATGGGGCGCCCACGGGAGGGATGCGGCTTGTTTTGTCCCACTCCGCCCGGAGCAGAGCGCCGCCGGGGGTTCTCAGCATCAGAATGCAGGAAAACACGTTGTCAATGGCCCGGTCCAAGCTGCAATTCAGAGACAGGGGGCCGGGGCCCGGACGCAGGCTATGGGCCCGGATCCCCACGTGACTCAGTCCCGCGGGAACGGGCAGGGCCGGAAGCCGCCAGCCCCAATCCGTACAGAGCAGGCTGCCGTCTCCTTGGACCGTCACCGGCGATAGGTTCTTGCAGCCCGAGAGCAGGGCCGCCGCCAGGCTGCCGGGGGCCGTCATCATCTCCGCCGCGGAGCGCAGGGGCTCCGAGCGGCCGCCGTTCAGAATGCAGACGCTTTTGGCCAGGCGGCAGACCTCGTCCCGGCTGTGGGTCACCAGGATGGCGTCGCCGCCGTAGTCCTCCAGGGTCCGGGCCAGCTCCAGCTCCAGCTGCCACTTGAGATAGTCGTCCAGGGCGGAGAAGGGCTCGTCCAGCAGCAGGGCCTCCGGCTCCGCCGCCAGGGTCCGGGCCAGGGCGCAGCGCTGCCGCTCCCCGCCGGAGAGGGTCCTGGGCAGGGCATCCGCCAGCTTTTCCAGCCGGAAACGCTCCAATTGGGCCAGAGCCAGAGCCCGCCGCTGCCGCCTGGGATGGGCATGAAAGCCCAGCTCCACGTTTTGCAGCACGCTCCGCTGAGGGATCAGGGCGCAGCTCTGGAACAGATAGCCCACTCGCCGCTGCTGGGGCGGCAGATTGATCTTTTTCTCACTGTCATAGAGGGTGCGCCCGTTCAGGACGATGCGGCCCCGATCCGGGGTCATGAGCCCCGCGACGCAGCGCAGGGTCACGCTCTTGCCGCTGCCGGAGGCCCCCAAGAGGGCAAGCAGCGCCCGCTCCGTGTCGAAGCGGACCCGGAGCTGAAAATCCCCCAGCCGTTTTTCGATCTCAACGCGCAGTGCCACGGCTGCCTCCCCTCTTTTCCAGCAGATTGACTGTGATCAGTACCGCCGCGGAAATCGTCAGATTGATCAGCACCCAGATCAGCAGGCTCTGCCGGGCGCCGGGGGCGCTGTCGTTCTGCCACAGGAAGGCCACCTGGGTGGCCACGGTGGCGGTCCGGCCCGGGATAAAGCCCACCACCATGGAGGTGGCGCCGTACTCCCCCAGCGCCCGGGCAAAGGACAGCACCACGCCCGCCAGGATGCCCTGGCGGCAGGCGGGCAGCCGGATGCGCCAGAAGATATAACGCTCGGACAGTCCCAGGGTCCGGCCCGCGGCGGCCAGGTCCTCGTCGAAGCTCTCAAAGGCGCCCCGGGCCGTGCGGTACATCAGCGGGAAGATCACCACCGACACCGCGAAGACCGCGGACCACCAGCGCATCAGCAGCCGGGCACCGAAAAGCCGGAACAGCAGGGCCCCCAGGGCCTGATTGGGCCCCAGCAGCAAAATCAGCAGATAGCCCACCACCGTGGGGGGCAGCACCAGGGGCAGGGTCAGGACCACGTCCAGAAGGCCCTTCACCAGCCGGGGCGCCCGGGAACTCCAGTAGGCCGCCGCGATGCCCAGAAAGAACACCAGCACCGCGGAGATGGCGGCGATCCGCAGGGAGTTCCAAAGGGGAAACAGATCCATGGCTTACTGACCGGTCAGAGGCGTGAAGCCCACGGAGGCGAAGAGCTCCCCCGCCTCGGCGCTTTGCAGGTATTCCAGGAAGGCCAGGGCGGTCTCCCGGTTCGCCGTGTTCTTCAGCAGGGCGGCAGGATAGATCACCTGACCGCACATCTCCCGGTCGGCGGTGTCCACCACCGTGAGGCCGGCGGAATGGGCGTCGGTCTGATAGATGACGCCGCAGTCCACCAGGGAGGCGGATACCTGGGCGGTGACGGCCTTTACGTTATCTCCGTAGGTCAGAATGCCTGCCTCCGCCAGCTGGCTCTCGTCCAGGCCGTAGTAGGCTAAGATCTTCTGGGTGTATTGGCCCACCGGCACGTCGGGGCCGCCCATGGCCAGCAGCACCTTCCCCGCCCGCAGGGCCTCCGCCAGCTGGTCGAAGCTGCTGATTTCCCGGGGGTTGCCCGCCGGGACCGCCAGAGCCACCTTGTTCTCCAACAGATCCAGCCGGGTCTCGGGGTCGATGAAGTCCAGCCGGTCCGGGTTCTGCTCCGCGTCCCGGCTGAGATCCAGCTGGTTCATCTGCTTGGGAGCGGCGGAAATAAACAGGTCGCAGTCGGCGCCCTTTTCGATCTGGGTCTTCAGGGTGCCGGAGGATTCAAAGTTGAACAGGACCTTGGTGCCGGGCTTGGCCGACTCGAAGCGGCTGCCCAGCTCCGTCAAACACTCCGTAAGGGAAGCGGCGGCAAACACGGTGATTTCGCCGCTCGGCGCAGCCTTGCAGCCTGCCAGCAAGGAGAGGCAGAGGCACAGGGCCAGGAGAATAACCGTCCGTTTTTTCATGAAGATCAGTTCCTTTCGTCGGTCGTGATATTATTTTGAGGATCACGATTATTATACTCCCCCGCTGCCCGATCCGCAAGCTCCGCAATTCTGTATTGCCGAATAATTTTCCCGTGATACGGAATACCTATTGCAATTCCCGGGAAAACCTGCTATGATGAAAAAAATAGCATCGGGGCTCCGGGGCGGGGGAGCTGCTTTTTCGTTTCCCTCTGCATGACGGGCCTGCGGGAGAGGAGGCGACGTTATGCAGGAGCCCAAGGGGCCGGTGAAGGCCCTGGGGAAGGCCATGGAGCTGCTGGAGCTGCTGCTCCACGCCCGACGGCCCATGAGCCTGCAGGAGCTCTGCCTCCGCAGCGGCTATCCCAAGAGCACCGCCCACGCCCTGCTGACCACTCTGCGGGAGTATCAGATGATCGGCCAGGACCCGGACGGCCGCTACCGGCTGGGGATCCGGCTCTACGAATGCGGCTGCGCCGTCTCCGCCATGTGGGACGTGCGGCGGGTGGCCCATCCCTATCTGGAGCAGCTGGCCCAGGCCCTGGGCACCGGTACCTATCTGGCCACCCGCAGCGGCGACCACGTGATCTCCATCGACAGCTGCGCCGCCAGCTCCGGCTCCGGTCTGCAGGTCAGCGTGGAGACCGGTACCCCCCTGCCCCTCCACGCCACCGCCCAGGGCAAGCTGCTGCTGGCGGAGGCCTCGGAGCAGGAGCTGCGCCGCTACTGCCGCCTGGTGGGCCTGCAGCCCTTCACCCGCCACAGTCTGGCCTCCCCGGAGGCCCTGGCTGCCGCCCTGGCGGAGATCCGCCAGCAGGGCTACGCCCTGGAGGACGGCGAGTATAAGGTGGGGCTTCGGGCGGTGGCAGCCCCGGTGCGGGACGCGGACGGCAGCCAGGTCTACGCCCTGGGCGCGGTGGGGCTCTTTCCCCGGGTCCAATCGGAGGTCTTTCAGCAGGCCATTGCCCTGACCCTGGACAGCGCCGCACGGCTCTCCGCCGCCCTGGGCTGGCAGAGCAGCCGAACGCAATGAGATCGGAGGAAGCCATATGGAATACAAGGATTGGAACGCCCAAGGGAAGGATTCCTTTACCACGCCCGGCGGGCCCTTCCGCCGTCCGGCGGAGGGAAGCGCCAGACAGTACCGCTTTGACCGGGCGGAGCACCCTGCCCGGCAGGCGGAAGCGCCCCGGCCCGCGGCCCGTACGGCCTCCGGCGGCCCCTCCCCCTTCGCGCCCCAGGGGACGCAGCCCTGGTATGAAAAGGTGCAGGCCCCTCCGGCGGCCCAGGCGGCCCCGGTGATCAGCCACGACGGGGAGCATCTGCCGTCCGGGCGCCCCGATGGAAACGGCCCGGTCTACACGATCCAGCTGCCCCAGGCCCCCAAGCCCGCACCCCAAAAGAAGGCCTCCCTCTGGTGGGTGCCTCTGGTGGTGGCGGCGGCCCTGCTGCTGGGGCTGGCGCTGGGCATGGTGCTCTACCCCGCTCTCCGGGGCAGCCCCAGTCCCGTGCAGGACTCCGGCACCGCCCCCATCAGCACGGAGCCCGACGCCCGGAAGATCTACCGGGAGAACGTGGACGCGGTGGTGCAGGTTCTGGCCGTCCGCAGCAGCCCGGAGAGCAGCGCCTACCTCCCCGCCAGCGCCGCCACGGGCTTCCTCATCCGCGCCGACGGCTATCTGCTCACCAACTGCCACGTGATCAAGGACGCCAAGGAGGTCCGGGTCACCACCGGGGACGGCAAACAGCACACGGCCAGGCTGGTGGCGTTCGACATGGAGGGCAGCGACCTGGCCCTGCTGAAGATTGATGGCAGCGATTTTCCCACCGTGACCCTGGGCAGCGCCCAGGAAGTCCAGGTGGGCGACTGGGTGGCCACCATCGGCAATCCCCTGGGAGAGTTGACCAACACCCTGGCCACCGGCGTGATCAGCGCCGGGCCCCGGCAGATCAAGACGGGCTTCGCCACCTTGATCATGCTGCAGACCAACGCGGCCATCAACAAGGGCAACTCCGGCGGCCCCCTCTTTGACGGGGCGGGCAGGGTGATCGGCATGGTCACCGCCAAGTATGCGGATTATACAGAGGAAACCGCGCTGGAGGGTCTGGGCTTCGTCCTGCCCATCGACCCCATTTGGGAAAGCGTGCAGGCCTGGATCGAGGCGGATCAGGACGTCGCGGCCCCATAATACGATTTCTGGATAAAACCCTTTGACGCCGTTTCATCCGCCGGGCTTGCACCGGGGTTTGTAAATCCATTCGGATTTGCAAAAGCAGAGATTGTACGGCATATTACCCGGGGCTTTGCCCAGGGCGGCATCCACAAAACGTGGATGCCGGATTCAGGTGTTTCTTTATATTCAGGCATTCGTATAAAAAAGCGCGAACGCGCCGATTCCCGCAGGAATCGGCGCGTTCGTTCTGTCTGCTCAAGCCCTTCAGAAGCCAGGTGTGAAGTTGACGATGACGCCGTTCTCCGCCAACTCGCCGCCGGAGTGGACCATGGTGCCGTAGACGTTCACCGTGGCCAGGGCCGGGCAGGTGGAGAGCACGGAGATGTCCCGGATGTTGTTGTAGTCCGCGTTGACGTAGCCCAGCTTCTGCAGGCCGCCCAGGCCGCTGAGATCCTCCAGGAAGTTGTGGGCGGCGCTGAAGCGCTCCAGGGAGCAGTCGGTCTGGAAGGCGGGCACCGCCTTCACGTCGTTATAGTCGATGTTGACCTCCCGGATGTTGGGGCACTGGGAGAGGAAGTCCACGTCGGTCAGCTTGTTGTCCGTCATCAGGAAGCTCTCCAGCTTGGTGCAGGGCGCCAGGGCGCCGGCGTCCACGATGGCGTTATAGGAGAGATTCAGCCAGACCAGCTCCTTCAGCGCGCTGATGGACACGGCGGAGCTGAGCCGGTTGTGCTCCAGATTCAGCCGCTCCAGACCGGTACAGGCGGAAACGCCGCCGGCGTACTCGATGGCGTTGAAGGACAGGTCCAGGATCCGCAGCGCGGAAAGGCCCAGCAGAGAAGGCACGGTGGTCACGGCGTTGTGGCCCAGGTACAGCTCCTCCAGCCGGGGCAGGGCGGCAACCGGGCCCATGGCGCTGACGGAGTTTTCGGAGAGGTCCAGGACACGAAGGCTTTCCATCTCCCGCAGGGGCTCCAGATCCGACAGGCCGCAGTTGGCCAGGACCAGCACCTCCAGCTTCTTGCAGGAAGCGATCTGCCGCAGATCCTCGGTGCTCAGGACGCAGCCCTCCAAATCCAGACTCTGCAGCTCCGGCATGGCCGCCAGGAAGCTGTAGTCCAGCTCGCCCAGGCTGCTGCCGGTGAGCTTGGTCATGCCGGTGTACCAGCGCAGGTCCGTGCTGTCGGTAAGCCCCTCCGGCAGGGTGAACTCCCGGATGGCCCAAAGGTCATCGGTTCGGAGGGTCCGACCCTCCCGGTGCAGCAGCTCCTGGGTGGCGTTCAGCAGAACCTGGTCATGGAATTCCACGTCCTCCACCACGCCGGCCACGGTGTAGTTGGCGTAGACGGCGGGGCTCACCAGTCCGTTCTCCCCCACCGCCACGGCGCAGAGCCGACTGTCGCCGCCGGGCAGCTGGATGGCGCCCCCATAGGCGTCCGTCTCCAGGCTGGGGTAGCTGCCGTCCCGGCTGACGTAGCAGGGGGCCTCCGCTGTGAGCTCCACGCTGATATACTCGCTGTAGAAGCCGCTCTCCGGGCTGAAGACCGGGGCGGCGGGGCGCTGCGCGTCCAGCTCCTGCCGCACAAGCTCGTTGGAGATCCCATCCAGCAGCTGCTGGGCGTCCAGCAGCTTGTCCTGCTCCACGTAGACCCGGCAAAGCTGCCGATAGAGCTCCGCGTCCTCCGGGGCGTCGTAGATGGCGTGGACCAGGGTGCTCTCCGTCTTGGTATAGTTGCCGCTCTTGCGATAGGCCTCCGCCAGCCTGACCGCCACATCGGAGTCCTGGGGGTCCAAGCTGTTGGCCCATCGGTAGCAGCGGATGGCCATGCTGTAATGGCCGGACTCCAGCTGGGAGTCCGCAAAGCGCCGCAGCATCCCGGTGGTCAGATCCACCCTGGCCCGGAAGAAGAACCAGTAGCCTGTAGCCAGCAGCGCCAGGACCAACAGGATGGGCAGCACGATCTTCAAGGTTTTTTTCATAGCTTCGCTCCGTTCTGCCATGTTTGCATTTGTTCTTGTTATTATACTATTTTATGAAAATGATGTCAAGTCCGCGAAATTTCGGAAAAAAGATAGCATTTCTCCCGCGGCTGTGGTATAATAGGCCGAAATCCGAAAGGAGGCGGCACTATGTATTTTGACGCCGGTACCATATCCTTCCCCGGGCTGGGGATTGAGGGGATCAACCCGTCCCGGACCCTGCCCTTCACCATCTTCGGCAAGGAGATCTACTACTACGGGCTGATCATCGCCCTGGGTTTTCTGCTGGCCATCCTCTACGCCAAAAAGCGGGTCAAGGAATTCGGCACCAACTTTGACCTGGTGACGGACGCCATTCTCTTCGCCGTGCCCGCGGCCATTATCTGCGCCCGGATCTACTACGTGATCTTCCGCTGGGATCTCTACAAGGACAATCCCATCTCCGCCCTCTACATCTGGCAGGGGGGCATCGCCATCTACGGCGGCGTCATCGGCGCCATTCTGGGGCTGCTGCTCTTCGCCAAGCTCAAGAAGCAGAAGCTGACGCCCTATCTGGACATCATGGCCCTGGGTCTGCTGATCGGTCAGCTGATTGGCCGCTGGGGGAACTTCTTCAACCGGGAGGCCTTCGGCGCGGAGATCTTCAACGACTTTTTCCTCCGCATGGGCATCGAGGAGGCGGACGGGGTCGTGCGCTACTGGCACCCCACCTTCCTCTATGAGTCTCTCTGGAATCTGGCGGGCTTCATCCTGCTGCACTTCCTCTCCAAAAAGCGGAAGTACGACGGCCAGACCTTTTTGCAGTACGTGGCCTGGTACGGCCTGGGCCGGGTCTGGATCGAGGGGCTGCGGACAGACTCCCTCTACATCACCGGCACCGAGCTGCGGGTGAGCCAGCTGCTGGCCGGCGTCAGCTTCGTGCTGGCCGTGGGCGTCATGCTCTATATCCGGCTCTACAAGAACCCCGACGGCTCCCGGATGCTGGTGAACCGCCCGGCGGAGCCCGCGTCGGAGGCGGCGGAGGCGGAGCCTGCGGACGAGACCGGGGAGCCCGCAGAGGAGGCTGCGGAGGAGACCGCGGAGCCCGAGGAAACTGCCGAGACGGCGGAGGACGCTGCGGTTTCCCCGGAAGAAGACAGGTAATTAGGCAATCGGAAATTAGGCAATCGGAGGGCGAAACGACGCGCTCCTGTTGCCCGTTCTCTTTCGGC
>CAMNHH010000067.1 GCA_946539175.1 uncultured Clostridia bacterium
GAACACAGGGGACGGTTCTCTGTGTTGCAGAACACAGAGAACCGTCCCCTGTGTTCCCGTCCCCTGTGTTATATCGGCGTCTGCAACGTGGGCACCCGGCCCACTGTGGGCGGCCACCGGCGGACGGTGGAGACCTGGCTGGAGGACTTCAACGGCGATCTCTACGGGCAGAAGCTGACGCTGGACTTCTATCGCTTTCTCCGGCCCGAGCAGAGCTTCCCCGATCTGGAGGCCCTGCGCGCCCAGGTGGAGCGGGACAAGACCGCCGCCCTGGCATATTTCGATCAAACCCGGAGGTAATTCGCATGAAACGAACCCTTTGTTTCCTTCTGGCCCTGCTTCTGCTCTGCGGCTGCACGCAGACGCCGGAGACGCCCGCAAGTTCTTCGCTTCCCACGTCGGAAACTGCCGCGCCTGTAAGCACCGGGGACGCGCTTGCGGGACCCGAGGCCCTGGACGCTGAAACTGTTCTGCTCTATCGGCAGGCGGATTTTGAGGCCCGGCAAGGCGTTCTGTTCCCGTTGGACGAGCTGCTGGCAGCCCCGGCGGAGACCCTCCTGCCCCGGACCCATCACTATGACGATTTATTCTCCGGCGACGCCGCCCTCTGGCTGCGCCTGCTGGACTACGCCCTGGCCAACGGCTATCAGGGCTTCTCGGTTCCGGAGGGAACGCTTTCCCCCATTGACGTGACCCAACGCCGGGCCCTGGCTTTCGCCTACCGCATTGACGGCGGCAAGGTTCTGACCATGGACCGGGATGGCTGCACCACGGTCTGGTATGAATGCCAGAAGCCGGATACCATGGAGAAATTCTCCCTGGGTCTGGCCGCCGCCCGTGAGCTGGCCGCTCAAGCCCCCCGGGGCGACGACTGGGAGACCGCATACTGGCTGTTCTCCTGGCTGGGCGAGCACGTGGCCTACGGAGAGCGGACGCCCTACTACTTCCAGCGGGGCCATCTGCTCTACGACGCTCTGGTGGAGCGCGACTGCCTCTGCTCCGGCTACGCCGACTCCATGTACTACCTCTGCAATCTCTGCGGGGTGGAATGCCTCTCGGTGTACGGTCTTGCCAGCGATCCGGAAACCGCCGGCGGTCTGGCCGACCACCTCTGGAATCAAGTGCGGATCTACGGAACCTGGTATGTCTGCGACCCCACAATGAACGCGGTCTCCAAGCTGGGCAGACCGGCCATTGCCTTCGGCCTGTCCGCTGAGACCATGTACCTGCAGGGGCGCAACAAGCCCACCGGGGAGTACACCGACGCCTCCCTGATCCCCGCCTGCGAGACAAACTTCGATCCTGTGACTGCCTGGAACGCAAGCCCGGAAGGGGCCCTGCGAAGCTGGCTCTGGTTTGCCGCCTACGACGCCCTGGAGCCCACGATCCTGCTGCTGCAAGCCGGACTGTTGACCCGGGAGACGAAGAGCACGCCCTCCGAGGACGGCGTCAGCGCCTCCACAAATATCCCCTATGCGGACTTCACCGCCTGGGCCGACCGCTTTATGAGCGAAACGGCGCGGGCAGACTTCCCCTTCCGCTTCTCCGAAGCGGAGGACGGCGGCCTGTTCCTGCAAAAGTCGGAGACCGACACCCGGAGCTTCTGGCGCTCCCTGAAGCTTCACAGCGTTGCCGCCAACGGCGACGGCACCTGGAGCGCCGACCTGGGCGCCGCCACCGCCGTCTTCACCGTCTCCCAAAGCGCCGACGGCCTCTACCGCATCGAAAGCATCGAACTGCATTGACCACCGTAGGGGGCGGCGTCCTCGACGCCCCGACGCAATCGATTTCTGAGACCTGCGGGGCGTCGAGGACGCCGCCCCCTGCAAAAATGGGGAACACAGGGGACGGTTCTCTGTGTTGCAGAACACAGAGAACCGTCCCCTGTGTTCACGTCCCCTGTGTTATATCGGTGTCTGCAACGTGGGGACCCGGCCCACCGTGGGGGGGCACCGGCGGACGGTGGAGACCTGGCTGGAGGGCTTCCAGGGAGACCTCTACGGCAAGCGGCTGACGGTGGACTTCTACCGCCGCCTGCGGGACGAGCGGAAGTTCGACAGCCTGGAGGATCTACGGGAGGAGATCTTCCGCAATCAGGAACAGGCACGCACGTATTTTGGTACACAAAAATGAACAATATAAGGAGGCCCGCGTTATGACCAACCCGTTTTTCCCCGAGATCCACGGCAAATTCGGCTTCGGCTGCATGCGGCTGCCGGAAGTCAACGGCGAGATCGACCTGGAGCATTTCTCCAAGATGGTGGACTGCTTCCTGGAGGCCGGTCTGAACTACTTCGACACCGCCCACGTCTACCACGGGGGCAAGAGCGAGCCTGCCCTGAAGGCGGCCCTGACCGGCCGTCACCCCCGGGAAGCCTATCTGCTGGCGGACAAGCTCTCCGGCTCCACCTTTGAGAAGGAGGCGGACATTCGCCCCCTCTTCGCGAAGCAGCTGGAGCTGCTGGGGGTGGAGTATCTGGACTTCTATCTGATGCACGCCCAGAACGCCCGGAACTTTGAGAAATACAAGGCCTGCCGGGCCTACGAGACCGCCCTGGCCCTGAAGGCCGAGGGGAAGATCCGCCACGTGGGTCTCTCCTTCCACGACACCGCCGAGGTGCTGGACCGGATTCTCACCGAGTACCCCCAGATGGAGTTCGTGCAGATCCAGTTCAACTACCTGGACGACGGAGACCCCGCCGTGGACTCCCGCCGGGTCTACGAGACCTGCGTGAAGCACAACAAGCCCGTCGTCGTCATGGAGCCCATCAAGGGCGGCACCCTGGTGAAGCTGCCCGAGGAGGACAAGGCCCGCTACGCGGCGCTGGGCAAGTCCCCCGCCGAGATGGCCCTGCGCTACGCCGCCGGCTTCCCCCAGATGATGATGGTGCTCTCCGGCATGAGCGACCTGGACCAGGTCCGGGAGAACGTCAGCTTCATGGCCCCGGCCCTGCCCCTGAACGAGGCGGAGCAGGCTGCGGTGGAGGCCGTGCGGGATCATCTGCGGAGCATGAAGCTCATCGGCTGCACCGGCTGCCGCTACTGCGTGGACGGCTGCCCCATGGGCATTCTGATCCCCGATCTGTTCCACAGCCTGGACTTCCGCTCGGAGCGCCACGACTGGAACCAGGACCGCTATTACCGCACCGTCCTGACCAAGGACCACGGCAAGGCCTCCGACTGCATCCAGTGCGGGGCCTGCGAAATGTCCTGTCCCCAGAATCTGCCCATCCGGGACTACCTGGTGCAGATCGCGGAGAAATTTGAACCGAAGCAGGAAGAAACCTGAAACCAAGCATTCCAGAACACCTAGGAGGAACCAACATGAGAGAACTGAAGCAAGGCTATTTTACCGGTGAGCGCGCCCTGTTTGGGGAGCATGATCTGAAAATCGTGGACTCCGTCTTCGACGCGGGGGAATCCCCCCTGAAGGAGTGCCATGATCTGGTGCTGCGGGGCGACCTGTTCCGCTGGAAGTACCCCCTGTGGTACTGCAAGAACGTGGACGTGGAGGGCTGCACCTGGTTTGAGATGGCCCGGGCCGGCGTCTGGTACACCGACAACATCCGGGTCAAAA
Source organism: uncultured Clostridia bacterium (assembly GCA_946539175.1). Taxonomy (GTDB): domain Bacteria; phylum Bacillota; class Clostridia; order Oscillospirales; family Oscillospiraceae; genus JAFRPC01. The sequence goes on from CAMNHH010000067.1 coordinate 3,578, forward strand.
ACGCCGTCATCCAGGCCCCCAAGAACTTCCGCCGCTGCAGCGGCCTGATTCTGGAGGACGTGGTTTTCACCAACCCCACCGAGACCATCTGGTCCTGCAAGAACGTGCGGCTGAAGAACGTCAGCGCCGCCGGAGCCCCCTACTTCTGCATGAACAGCGAGAATCTGGAGATCGACGGTCTGACCCTGGACGGCAACTACTCCTTCGACGGGGCCAGGAACGTGGTGATCCGCAACTCCCGGATGCTGACCAAGGACGCCTTCTGGAACACGGAGAACGTGACGGTCTACGACTCCTTCATCTCCGGCGAGTACCTGGGCTGGAACGCCAAAAATCTGACCCTGGTGAACTGCACCATCCAGAGTCTCCAGGGCATGAACTACATCGAGGGTCTGAAGCTGGTGAACTGCAAGCTGGTGAACACCACCCTGGCCTTTGAATACGCCACCGTGGAGGCCGAGGTCAGCTCCAAAATCGACAGCGTGCTGAACCCCATCTCCGGCAGCATCAAGGCCCCCGCCATCGGGGAGCTGATCCTGGAGAAGGACTTCATCGACCCGGCGAAAACCGAAATCGACTGCCCCGAGATTGGCGAGACCCAGGAGCATCCGGAGTGGAGACGCTGATACGAATTGAAAATTGAAAGTTGAAAATTGAAAATTATCGGAGTTTTTCAAATTGCAATTTGAAAAACACATTCATTTTCAACTTTTCACTTTCAACTGATAAGGAGACCATGATGCAACGCTACAATTTCGATACGCCGCCCAGCAGACGGGGGTCCCTGTGCTATAAGTGGGACTGCAGGCCCGGGGAGCTGCCCATGTGGATCGCGGACATGGACTTTGAGACCGCCCCCTGCGTGCGGGAGGCCCTGCAAAGGCGGCTGGACCACGGGATCTTCGGCTACGACGACATGGGCCCCGCCTGGGCGGACGCCTATGTGGGCTGGTGGCGGGAGCGCCACGGGCTGGAAATGGAGCCGGAAAATCTGATCTTCTCCACCGGCGTGGTGGCCTCCATCTCCTCTCTGGTGCGGAAGCTCACCACCCCCAACGAGAACGTGCTGATCCAGACCCCGGTGTATAACATCTTCTTCAACTCCATCCTCAACAACGGCTGCCGGGTGCTGGAAAGCCCCCTGCGCCGGGAGGGGGAGGAATGGCGCATAGACTTTGCCGACCTGGAAGCCAAGCTGGCAGACCCCCAGACCACGCTGATGATCCTCTGCAACCCCCACAATCCCGTGGGCCGGATCTGGAGCCGGGAGGAGCTGGCCCGGATCGGCACCCTGTGCCAAAAGCACCACGTCACGGTGATCTCCGACGAGATCCACTGCGACCTGACGGCGCCGGGGATCGGCTACGTCCCCTTTGCCTCTGTGGACGAGAGCTGCCGGTCCGTCTCCATCACCTGCATCGCCCCCACCAAGGCCTTCAACATCGCGGGGATGCACTCCTCCGCCGTCTACGCGGCGGACCCGGTGCTGCGCCACAAGGCCTGGCGGGCTCTGAACACCGACGAGGCGGCGGAGCCCAACAGCTTCGCGGCCCCCGCCGCCATCGCGGCCTTCACGGAGGGCGGCCCCTGGCTGGACGCCCTGCGGGACTATATCTGGGCCAACAAGCGGCTGGTGCGGGACTTCTGCGCCCGGGAGCTGCCGGAGGTGAAGATTCCCGTCAGTCCGGCCACCTATCTGATCTGGGCGGACGTATCCGCGCTGACGGAGGACGTGCAGGACTTCACAGACCGGCTCCGGGCCGAAACGGGGCTCTGGGTCACCCCGGGCACCACCTACGGCCAAAGCGGCGAGGGCTTCTTCCGCTGGAACGTGGCCTGCCCCCGGAGCACCGTGGAGGACGCCCTGGGGCGGCTGAAGGCGTTTGTTGGGTAGCTTATAGGTTATAGCTTGTAGGTTATAGCGTCCGGCGTTCAGCGCTCAGCTAACGTAGGGACAAGCCCTGCTTGTCCGCCGATCTGTGCCAGACCCGCCGCAGGGGACGGGCTTCCCGTCCCGCCGTACTCCGCATAAAACGGAAATGAGGAAAGAAACTGCCCATGGCAGAATTGACAAAAGAACAGAAAAAGGAACTGCTCAGAAATTGGAGAGCGGAGCAGAAAAAGAAGTATCTCCTCAACAAAACCAACGCGAGAAGGCTGTTTTCCCATCTGCGGAAGGAGCTGTCGAAGCTTCCCTGCGACCACACGCTGAAGCATACGGAGCAGTGGATCGACGCCCATTGCCCGCCGGAAAAGAAGGAGGGCATCCTGGAAGAAATCCGGGAAATGGGCGGATACTGTGACTGTGAGGTCTTGCTCAACTGCTATGAGCGATACGAGCTGGAATAGCCTCCCCCGGGAGATACGCAAACGAAACGAGGACGCGGCGACGCGTCCTCGTTTTGTGATGGTTCAGTTTTTTCGCATCTGCCGCAGGAAGGCCCACACGGCTGCAGCCGTCAGGACGGCGGCCCAGGCCAGGACGATCCAGAGATGGGGGAGGGCGCCGGACAGCGTGCCGGCGTAGGCGGCCCGCTGAAGCTCCACGGCGTGGTAGAAGGGCAGGATCTCGGCCAGGGTCTTGAACGCGCCGCCCACCAGACCCACGTCAAACCAGATCCCCGAGAGCCAGGCCGAGAGATTGGTCAGCAGGGCGCCGCAGACGCCGCCCACCTGCTTGTCGTTGAGCAGGCTGCCGCAGAGCAGTCCCAGAGAGATGAAGACCAGGGCCGCCGGGAGGTTCAGCAGCACGGCAGGCAGAAGCGATACGCTCCATGGCAGACCCAGAACCAGCCCGAAGGCGTAGCAGAGCGCCGTCTGCGCCAGGGCGATGGGCAGCATGGGCAGGAGATAGCCGAAGATGTAGTGGGCCGGGCGCAGGGGCGTGGTGTAGAGCCGCAGCAGCAGCGCGGAGCAGCGGTCCCGGGATACCAGCAGCGCCGAAAAGAGGGTCATAAACGACAAGCCGAAGACGGTGATGCCGGGCGTCAGCTTCTCCGGCAGGAAGAGCGGGACCGGCACGTTGGCCTGGATGGCAGAGAGCAGGCCAAGAACCACCAGCGGAAAGCCCAGACCGAAGATCACGGTCAGCGGATCCCGCAGCAGCTCCTTGGCGGTGCGCCGGGAGAGAAGCAGAGTCTGTTTCATTTCGCCGCCTCCTTTGCAAGCCGGATGAAGGCCTCCTCCAGGGTGGCCGCGCCGACGCGCTGTTTGAGCGCCTCCGCGGTGCCGACCGCCGTCAGGCGACCCTTTCCCATGACGCCGATCCGGTCCGACAGGGCCTCGGCCTCCTCCATATAGTGCGTGGTGAGAATGACGGTCATTTCTCCCTTCAGGCTTCGGATCAGCTCCCAGAGCTCCGCTCGGGCCAGCACGTCCAGCCCCAGGGTGGGCTCGTCCAGAAAGAGGATCTTCGGCTCCAGCACCAGGGCCATGGCGATGCTCAGCCGCCGCTGCCAGCCTCCCGAGAGCTTCCCGGCAGCCTTGCGCCGGACCTGGTCCAGGGAGAGCTGCTCGCAGAGGGCGTCGATGCGCCGCGCGGCCTCAGACCGGTCCGCGCCGGAGATCCGGGCCATGAGCTCCAGATTCTCGGCCACGCTCAGCTTCGGGGCCACGGCGGTCTCCTGGGGCGAGACGGCGATGAGCCGCTTGACGGCCTCCGGCTCCCGGACCACGCTCCTGCCCAGCAGCAGGGCGTCGCCTGCCGTGGGCTTCGTCAGTCCCGAGAGCATTTTGATCGTGGTGGTCTTGCCGGCGCCGTTGACGCCAAGCAGGGCGAAGAGCTCTCCCTGCCGCACCTCCAGCTCCAGATTGTCGACGGCGGTCAGATCCTTGTAACGTTTGGTGAGTTCCTTGGTTTCGATGGCGTTCATTGGCGTTCCTCCCATCTTGTTTTAATCCCCTGAAAGGCGTCGGTCAGCATCCGGCTGACCGTAGCTTCGTCCAGCTTCAGATAGCCCGTAGCCAGCATGACGGCGATCCCGTGCACCACAGCCCACATCTCCAGGTGGAACAGCTCCGATTCCGCTGCGCCAAGTCCGGCGCTGGCGCCGGCCAGGGCGGTATCCTTCGGCCAGTCCGGGTCCTCGGGGCTGTCTGGCTCGGCCTTCCGGTCCCGCATAAACAGAAGCCGGAACAGGGTGGGCTCCGCCCGGGCAAAGGCGATATAGGCCATGCCCCTGGCCTTGTAGACCGGGTAGGGCGAGGCGGCGGCCGAGTCGTCCATAAAGCGGTGATATTCTGCCAGGACCCGCTCCAGCACCGCCCGGCGCAGGGCCTCCATGCTGGGGTAGTTTTTGAAAATCGGCTGGGTGGAGCAGCCCAGAGCCTTTGCCAAAGCCCGGGCGTTCAGAGCCTCCGGCCCCTCGGTGCGGATCAGCCCAAGGGCAGCGTCGAGAATGGCCTTCTCCGAGACCTTCACAGGTGCGGGCATGGGCTCCACCTCCTTCCGCATATAAAATAACATCTGTTATTTTATAACATGAGCGTCCGCGTTTGTCAAGCCCCGTCCGCCGCGAAAAATTCACCGGATCCTCACGCGTTTCTAAATTTCAATTAAGGTTCCGGATGCTATGATATACGATGCTATAATAGGAAAGGAAGGAGAACCTTTATGCAGCACATTCGCAAACTTCTGGCCTGTGTCCTCTGCCTGTGCATGATTGCGGGCATGCTCCCGGTGATCGCCTCCGCGGATACGGGCGCCTGCACCGTGACCCTCACCGGCAATACCGGCGCTACGGTCAGCTGCACCAGCACCCCCCTGTCCGCCGAGGTGGACAACAACGATCTCGCCATCGTGGAGATCCGCGGCAATGAAGTCCGCGTGATCGCCAAGTCCGGCGCTGTGGGCGTGGCCCGCCTGACGGTCCAGCTCGCCTCCGGCTATGAGATCTTCGACGTCCCCGTGGGCTACACCACCTTCGTCTTTGACGGCGACAGGCTCACGGTCATTGAGGGCAGCGACCTGAACTATCAGGTCACAGGCGTCAACGCCGCGGCCGAGGAATACGTCGTGGGGGACGCCAACTACCCCCTGCCCGAGGTGATCGACGCCAACGGCAACAAGGTCTATGAGAACACCGACAGCTATAAGCTGCTGGTGAACGTCGCAAAGACCGGCGGCACCTACGTCTTCACCGGCACCGGCACCGACGGCGCCATTGCCGTCAAAAAGGCCGCCACAGATCCCGCAGTCCTGCTGCTGGCGGGCCTGGATCTGAGCTCCTCCTTCACGGCGCCTCTGGTGGTCAAGAAGGAGTCCACCACCACCGCCACCGTCACCGCCCTGGGCGGCTTCACCAACACCCTGCGGGACGCCGCCTTCAACAATGCGGACAACTACGGAGACCCCACCACCGACGGCGGTGACGGCACAAACATCGAGTACGCCGAGTCCGCCGTCCTCAAGGGCAAGTCCTATTCCAACCTGACCCTGAACGGCGCGGGCACCCTGAATCTGATCTGCGCCACCAAGAACGCCCTGAAGGTGGGCGAGTACGGCAGCCTCACCATCGATGAGCTGACGCTGAACGTCAGCTCCGCCAAAAACGGCATCTCCAGCGACAACACGCTGACCATCAACGGCGGCAAGATCAACGTCACCACCTCCTCCGGCGACTGCATCCGCACCGATCCCGACGCCGTGGACGCCAACGCCGGCTGCGCCGCGGACATCGTCATCAACGGCGGCAGCTTCAACCTGCAGGCTGCCAGCGACGGCATCCAGTCCGCCCAGAATCTCACCATCAACGGCGGCGACTTCACCATCCAGACCGGCAGCGGCTACAACGACAGCTCCTTCAACAAGGACACCATGAGCTGCAAGGGCATCAAGGGCACCAATCCCTCCGAGGATGAGACCGCGGAGGGCACCAACGTGGTGACCATCAACGGCGGCAGCTTCCATCTCAACACCGCCGACGACGCCATCCACTCCGACGGCACCATCGTCATCAACGGCGGCGAGTTCGACATCCAGACCGGCGACGACGGCGTCCATGCGGATCTGGAGGCTGTCTTTGGCGCCGAGAACGCTGCGGACTGCAAGATCCATCTGACCGTCAACAACAGCTATGAGGGTCTGGAATCCAAGAACGTGTACATCAACTCCGGCTGCTACAGCGTCAAGGCCTCCGACGACGGCATCAACGCCGCAGGCGGCAGCTCCAGCGGCTCGGATCCCAGCCCCTGGAACCCCAACCCCGGCGGCGGAGGCAGCACCGGCGACTACGCTCTGAACATCAAGGGCGGCATGGTCAACGTCAACTGCAACGGCGACGGTCTGGACTCCAATGGCGCGCTGAACATCACAGGCGGCTATTCCATCGTCTGGGCTCAGTCCCCCAACGGCGACAACTCCCCCCTGGACTCCGACGGCACCATGACCGTCAAGGGCGGCACCGTCTTCGGCGGCGGCACCAACCCCATGAACGAGAATCCCAGCAGCTCCACCAGCCAGCCCTACGTGAAGTACGGTTCCTCCTCCGGCGGCGGCTGGGGCGGCGGCAGCAGCTCCACCATCAGCTCCGGCAAGACCGTGGTGGTGAAGAACGCCTCCAGCCAGACCGTCTTCAGCATCGTCGCCCCCAAGAACATCAACTACGCTATCTATTCCGACCCCAGCATGACCACCAGCACCGGCTGGTCCATCACCTCCGACAACTCGACCCCCACCTGCACGGGCTTCTGGGCTGAGCACAGCTATGGCGCCTACGTCCAGACCCAGGCCCCCACCTGCACGGTTCCCGGCGTCAGCACCGCCACCTGCTCGGTCTGCGGCGACACCGTTACGCAGGAGATCCCCGCCACGGGCCACAGCTGGAGTTACGTGACCGTGGCCCCCACGGAGACCCTGGAGGGCTATGATCTCTACACCTGCGCCGTCTGCGGCGGCCAGTACCGCACCAACTTCGTGGATCCGCTCAACGGGCCCAATCCCTGCATGAACGGCCATACCTGGGACGCCGGTGTGGTTACCACCCAGCCCACCTGTGTGGAGCCCGGCGTCACCACCTACACCTGCACCGTCTGCGGCGAGACCAACACCGTGGACTCTCCTTCCGCCCTGGGTCACGACTTCGACGATACCACCGGCATCTGCAATCGCTGCGGCACTGAGGCCTTCAAGGCCAGCTTCGTCTGCTCCGAGGGCGTGACGGTCACCGCCTACCCGTCCCAGGATCTGACCACCGGCGGCGTACCCAACGCCGAAACGGTATTTGTACGGGCCTCCACCGGCGTCATCGACGTGTCCGGCTCCGGCCAGCTGAACTTCATCCTTTCTGTGACGGAGGGCTACGGCATCGCCAGCATTACGGTCACTCCTGCCGGCTCCTACAACGCCATCAAGTACCCCACCGAGGTGGGCACCGAAAACGCCTACCGCATCACCAAGATCAACCAGGACGTCACCGTCACCATCGTGGCGGAGGAGGGTCTGTGCAATCACGAGTTTGATGAGGCCGGCGTCTGCATCCACTGCGGCGTTGTGGCCCCCAGAGCCCTCTTCACCTGCGGCGCCGGCGCCTCCGTCACCGCCTATCCCACCCAGGACCTGACCACCGGCGGCGTGGAGAACGCCACCGTGGCCATTGCCCGGAACAGCGACACCGGCGAGATCGATATCAACGGCGCCGGCCAGGTGAACTTTGTCGTTAATCTGGCCAACGGCTATGAGCTGGAAGGCATCACCGCCGAGCCCGCCGGCACCTACAAGAACTTCAAGGACAACGGCGACGGCAGCTACCGTCTGACCAAGGTCAGCGGCACCGTCAACGTCACCGTAAATACCGTCTACACCGGCCCTGCCGGCTATACGGTCCACTTCTCCGTACCCGCAGGGGTGACCGCCCCTGCGGACATGATCTCCGTCCCCGGCACCGGCATCACCCTTCCCACTGCCGAAGCCCCCGAGGGCTATACCTTCCTGGGCTGGGTCACCGATCCCTATGACAACGTAGAGACCATGCCCGCCGGGATCCTGACCGGCAGCTATGAGGCCGAAGCCGATATCACCCTGAAGGCCCTGTACACCTACACCGAGGGTGGCAGCGGTGTGACGGCCT
>CAMNHH010000068.1 GCA_946539175.1 uncultured Clostridia bacterium
GAGGGCACCGTCATTGCCAAGAAGCATGGCGGCATCGAGGAGAGCTTCACCGTCCGCCGCCTGAGCTACGGCGTGGGCTGCGAGAAGGTGTTCCCCATCCACGCTCCCAACATCGTCAAGGTGGAGACCGTTCGCCGCGGCAAGATCCGCAGAGCGAAGCTGTACTACCTGCGCGACCGTCTGGGCAAGGCGGCCAAGGTCAAGGAGCGCGTGTAATCCCCAAACCAGCAAGGGGGACGGTTTTGTGTGTACCGCACACAGGACCGTCCCTCTTGTTTTGTTAATTTTCGGTAAATACTTTCCGCAGGGCCGGGCAATCTATTTGACAAACGGCGGTCCGATGGTGTATAGTATAAGATGACATTTTGGACGCTTGCGCCCATTTGATCCAAGAAGCTTTTTTCCGCCGCCGCGGCTGCGCCGCAATGGAGGGACGATCATTATGGAACGGGAACAGAACATCAAACGCAAAAAAGCGCCGGACCCCCGGCAGCGCACCTTCACCGGGGCTGTGATCCACGTGCTCTGGCGGATCATCGCTGCGGTGCTGGCTGTGACGGTCTTTCTGGGCATCGCGGGCGGCGTGGCCGCCATGCGGGTCTACGAGCAGGGCAAGCAATATATTGAGGAGGACATCATCCCCATCGCCCATTACGATCTGGACGGCGTGAAGCTGAATCAGTCCTCCTTTATTCTGGCGAAGAATCCCCAGACCGGCGAATACCAGGAGATCCGCCAGCTGCTGGCGGTGGAGAACCGGATCTGGGCCAACTACGAGGAGCTGCCCAAGGACATGATCAACGCCGCCGTGGCCATTGAGGACAAGCGCTTCTGGGAGCACGACGGCGTGGACTGGATGCGTACCCTGGGCGCCTCCGCCAACATGTTCATCGGCGGCTCCCAGTTCGGCGGCTCCACTCTGACCCAGCAGCTCATCAAGAATCTGACCGGCGAGCGGGACGTGACCGTCCGCCGCAAGCTGATGGAGATCTTCAAGGCCCTGGACTTTGAGGAGCACTACACCAAGAAAGAGATCATCACCTGGTATCTCAACACCATCTATCTGGGGGAGGGCGCCTACGGCGTCAAGAGCGCTGCCCATACCTACTTCGGCAAGGAGCTGGACGAGCTCACCACCAAGGAGTGCGCCTCCATCGTGGGCATCACCAACAACCCCACCCGCTTCGATCCCTATATCTACCCGGAGAACAACGAGTACCGGACCCGGCTGGTGCTGCAGGCCATGTTCGAGGAGGGCTATATCTCCGACCGGGACAGCTACGAGCAGATCCGGGAGCAGGAGCTGGAGTTCAAGAGTCTCAGCTCCGGCAATCAGAAGTTCGCCTGCGCCAACTGCGGCTTCGAGGCGGAGATCGACGAGTTCGAGGCCGACGGGGACTACTTCAACTGTCCCTCCTGCGGCAGCGCAAACCAGTTCGACGTGGAGAAGCAGGACTATTACTCCTACTTTGAGGACACCGTCATCCGGGACGTGAGCCGGGATCTGGCGGAGTTGAAGGGCATCACCTACGACGCCGCCAACCAGATGGTCACCACCGGCGGCTTCCGGATCTACTCCACCCTGGACGTGGAGGCCCAGGCCAAGGTGGACGAGGTCTATACCGACGTGGAGAACGTGCCCAAGACCTATTCCTCCCAGCAGATGCAGTCGGCCATCGTGGTCATCGACAACGAGACCGGCGACATCGTGGCCATGGCCGGCGGCGTGGGGGAGAAGGAGGGCAACCTGACCTGGAACCGGGCCACCCAGAGCCGCCTGTCTCCCGGCTCGTCCATCAAGCCTCTGACGGTCTACGGACCCGGCGTGGCCCTGGGCATCATCACGCCCGGCTCCGCCTACGAGGACTCCCCCTATATGAAGCTCAACGGCAAGGATTGGCCCCAGAACGACAGCCGCCGCTTCAGCGGCTGGATGCTGGTGGTCAACGGCATCGCCCAGTCTCTGAACACCATCGCCGTGAAGGTGCTGGCAGACGTGACCCCGGAGGTCAGCTTCCAGTTCGCCAAGGAGAAATTCGGCCTCACCGGCCTGGTGGAATCCGAGGAGATCAACGGGCAGAACTTCTCCGACATCAACCTGGGCCCCCTGAGCATGGGCCAGCTGACCCACGGCGTCACCATCCGGGAGATGGCCGCCGCCTACGCCAGCTTCCCCAACCAGGGCGTGTACCGCCAGGCCCGGACCTACACCAAGGTGGAGGACGCGGAGGGCAATCTGATCCTGGACAACACCCAGGAATCCCATGAGGTCATGGACCTGCACGCCAACTGGTATATGATCTATATGCTCCGCTACGTCTGCCTCTACGGCACCGGCACCAACGCCCAGTTCGACGGCGTGCCGGTGGCGGGCAAGACCGGCACCTCCTCCGGCGACCGGGACCGCTGGTTCTCCGGCTTCACCCCCAAGTACACCGCCTCCGTCTGGTGCGGCTTCGACTACCCGGAGGAGGTCCGCCTGGTGGTGAACCTCAATCCCTCGGTCATCCTGTGGAAGGCCGTCATGTCCCGGCTCATGGAGGGCATGAGCAAGGAAGAGATCGGGGACTTCGTCCAGCCCGACGACGAGCGCTTTGTTTCCGTGGCGGTTTGCAGCCAGACCGGTCTGCTGGCCGGACCCAAGTGTACCCCCAGATACGTCAGCCTCTTTGCCTCCGACATCCCGGAGGACACCTGCAACGCCCACCTGAGCTTCGACATCCAGCTCTGCTATCCCAACGGCAGGAGCGGAAAGAGCTACTGCGCCAATAACGACTGCGTATCCTACAACAAGATCATCAACAGTGCCGAGTTCAAGGCCCTGGCCGAGAAGGCGCCGGAGCTGAAGGCCTTCCAGGAGAACCCGCTGGAGCAGAAGACCATCCATGTGCTCAAGGACGGGGAGAACGACGCACCCACCCTGACGGACGCTCTGGAGGCCAACAAGATCGAGCTGTGCCCGGTGCACACCCACGAGCGGCTGGTGGCCCTGCAGAAGGCAGTGCTGGATGCCATGGCCCGGCTGGAGCCGGAGCCCGAGCCGGAGCCGGAACCGGATCCGGAACCGGAACCGGATCCGGAACCGGACCCGGACCCGCAGCCGGATCCCCTGCCCGACCCGCTGCCGGATCCCGAGGACTGAGCCCCGGGAATTGAGAATCGAAAACTGAAAACGGGCGGCTGACGGGGCCCCGTCGGCCGCGAACGATGGAGAAATAACATGTGGATTTCGGATCAATGGAAGGAATATGAGCTGATCGACGCCTCCGACGGGGAGAAGCTGGAGCGCTGGGGGGACTATATCCTGGTGCGGCCGGATCCCCAGGTGATCTGGAGCACCCCCAGGATGGACCCCCGCTGGCGGCGCTACGACGCCCGCTACGCCAGGTCCAGCACCGGCGGCGGCCACTGGAGCGCGCACAAGCTGCCGGAGCACTGGAAGCTCCGCTACCGGGATCTGTGCTTTCTGATCAAGCCCATGAATTTCAAGCACACCGGCGTTTTCCCGGAGCAGGCGGTGAACTGGGACTTCATCACCGAAGCGGTCCGGGGCGCCGGCAGAGCCGTCAACGTACTGAACCTCTTTGCCTACACCGGCGGGGCCACCCTGGCCGCCGCCGCGGGCGGCGCCTCCGTCTGCCACGTGGACGCGGCCAAGGGCATGGTCCAGATGGCCCGGGACAACGCCCGGGCCTCCGGTCTGGAGAACGCCCCCATCCGCTGGATCGTGGACGACTGCGGCAAATTTGTGGAGCGGGAGCTGCGCCGTGGCAAGCGCTACGACGCCATCATTATGGACCCGCCCTCCTACGGCCGGGGCCCCTCCGGAGAGGTCTGGAAGCTGGAAACCAGCCTCTACCCCTTTCTTGAGCAGGTGAGCCGGGTGCTTTCGGATCAGCCCCTCTTCGTGCTGGTGAACTCCTACACCACCGGCCTGGCCCCCTCCGTGGTGGGCTATATCCTGGACAGCATCCTGACCAGGCGATTCGGCGGCCATACCGAGTCCCATGAGCTGGGCCTGCCGGTGACAAGCTCCGGCCTGTGCCTGCCCTGCGGGGCCACCGGCCGCTGGATCGCTTTGGGAAATTGAAAATTGAAAGTTGAAAATTGAGAATGAATGTGTTTTTCAGATTGCAATCTGAAAAACACCGACAACTGTCAATTATACATTTTCAATTTTCAATTCAGAGGATTATTTATGACACCTATCATCCAAACAGAAAATCTTTCCTTCACCTACCCCGCCTCCGGGGAGCGGCTGGCGCTGCCGGTGTTTGAAAACCTGAACCTGGAGATCACCGAGGGCAGCTTCACCGCCGTCATCGGCCCCAACGGCTGCGGCAAGTCCACCCTGGCCAAGCATTTCAACGCGGTGCTGCTGCCCTCCGGGGGCAGAGTGCTGGTGGACGGCCTGGATACCGCCGACGAGGAACTGCTGCTGGATATCCGCCGCCAGATCGGCATGGTCTTCCAGAACCCGGACAACCAGATCGTGGCCAACGTGGTGGAGGAGGACGTGGCCTTTGCCCCCGAGAATCTGGGGGTGCCCTCCGCCGAGATCCGGCAGCGGGTGGACGAGGCCCTGAAGACCGTGGGCATGTACGAGTATCGGGAGCACGCCCCCCATCTGCTCTCCGGCGGCCAGAAGCAGCGCATCGCCATTGCCGGCGTGCTGGCCATGAAGCCCCGCTGCATCGTCCTGGACGAGCCCACCGCCATGCTGGACCCCCGTGGCCGGGAAGAGGTGGTGGCCACCATCACCCGGCTCAACCGGGAGCAGGGCATCACCGTGGTGCTGATCACGCACCACATGAACGAGGCCGTGGGCGCGGACCGGGTCATCGTCATGCATCAGGGCGGCATCCTGGCCGACGGCAGTCCCAGGGAGGTGTTCTCCCAGGTGGAGCTGCTGCGGCAGGCGGGGCTGGACGTGCCCCAGACCACGGAGCTGCTCTATGAGCTCCGCAAACGGGGCTGGCCCGTCCCCATCGACGCCCTCACCCCCGAGGAATGCGCGGAAGTCATCGCAAAGCTTCTTTCCTGAACCAGTTTACGACGGAGGATACCACATTGGACCCTACCAAGCCTATTTTGGAAGTCAAAGATTTGACCCACGTCTACAGCTCCGGCACGCCCTTTGAGCACGTTGCCGTCGAACATATCGACCTGTCCTTTTATCCCGGCGAGCTGGTGGGCGTCATCGGCCACACCGGCTCCGGCAAGTCCACCCTGATCCAGCATCTGAACGGCCTGCTGAAGCCCAGCTCCGGCAAGGTGCTCTTCAAGGGCGAGGACATCTGGAAGGACAAGAAATTCACCCATTTCATCCGCAGCAAGGTGGGATTGGTGTTTCAGTACCCGGAGTATCAGCTTTTTGAGGAGACCTGCTTCAAGGACATCGCCTTCGGCCCCAGGAACCAGGGGGTTTCCGGCGACGAGTTGGAGGCCAGAGTCCGCCGGGCGGCGGGCTTCGTGGGCCTGAAGGAGGAATGGCTGCAGAAGTCTCCCTTCGATCTCTCCGGCGGCCAGAAGCGCCGGGTGGCCATTGCCGGCGTCATCGCCATGGAGCCGGACGTGCTGATTCTGGACGAGCCCACCGCCGGTCTGGACGCCGCGGGGCGGGAATCCATCCTGGAGAACATCAAGGCCTATCAGCAGGCCCAGAACGCCGCCGTTATTATGGTCAGCCACTCCATGGAGGAGGTGGCCCGGCTCTGCAGCCGTCTGATCGTCATGAACCACGGCAGCGTGGCCATGGACGGAGTCCCCGCCGAGGTCTTCACCCATTCCGTGGAGCTGACCCAAATGGGCCTGTCCGTGCCCCAGGTCACCACCGTCTTCCGCCTGCTGCGGGAGAAGGGGCTGGCCCTGCCCGCCGACGTCTACACCGTGGGCTACGCCGTGGATCGTCTCCTGGAGCGAAAGGAGGGCCGGCCATGCTGAAGGATATCACCCTGGGCCAGTTTTTCCCCGGCCGGACGGTGGTCCACCGGCTGGATCCCCGGACGAAGCTGCTGCTGCTGGTCGTCTATATCGTCGCCCTGTTTCTGGCAAAATCCTTTTTCTCCTACGGCCTGGTGCTGATCTTCCTGGTGGGGGTCACCCTGCTGGGCCGCATCCCCTTCAAATCCATGACCAAGGGCCTGAAGCCCATGCTGATCTTCATAATCTTCACCGCGGTCCTGAATCTTTTCTACACCAAGGGCGGCAAGCTGCTGCTGGACTGGTGGATCTTTGAAATCTGGTCCGACGGTCTGGAGACCGCCTTCTTCATGGTCCTGCGAATCATGATGCTGGTCTGCGGCACCTTCCTGCTGACCTATACCACCTCGCCCATTGCCCTGACCGACGGCCTGGAGCGGCTGCTGAGCCCCTTGAAAAAGCTCCGCGTGCCGGTCCATGAGCTGGCCATGATGATGTCCATCGCCCTGCGCTTCATCCCCACGCTGATCGAGGAGACCGACAAGATCATCTCCGCCCAGAAGGCCAGAGGCGCGGACTTTGAGACCGGCAGTCTGATCCGCCGGGCCAAGGCGCTGATCCCCATTCTGGTGCCCCTCTTCGTCAGCGCCTTCCGACGGGCCGACGAGCTGGCCACCGCCATGGAGTGCCGCTGCTACCACGGCGGCGAGGGCCGCACCAGACTCAAGGTGCTGCGCTTCGCCTCCATCGATCTGATCGCCTTCTTCGTGGGCGGCGTCTTGCTGGCGGGCGTGATCGTCCTGCGACACTTTGGACTTTGAATCATATGAAAAACATTGCTTTGATCCTGAAGTACGAGGGCTCCGCCTATCACGGCTGGCAGGTGCAGAAGAACGCCGTCTCCGTGGCGGCCACCCTGGAGAAGGCCGCCGCCATGGTGGTGGGTCATCCGGTCCATATCACCGGCTGCGGCCGCACCGACGCCGGGGTCCACGCCAGACGCTACGTGGCCAACTTCCGCACCGACTCCGGCATTCCCGTGGAGCGGCTGCCCTACGCTCTGAACACCCATCTGCCGGAGGATATCGTGGTCTCCGACGCCTTTGAGGTCCACGAGGGCTTCAACGCCATCGGCTCCTGCGTGCGGAAGGAATATACCTATCTGATCTACAATTCCCGGATCCGGGACCCGTTTTATGTCAACCGCGCCTGGTTCTATCCCAAGCGCCTGGATGAGACCGTTATGCAGCGGGCGGCGGACTGCTTCGTGGGCACCCACGACTTTGCGGCGGTGCGCTCCGTGGGCACGGACGTGAAATCCACGGTCCGGACGGTCTATCACTTCGACGTGGAGCGGCAGGGGGAGCTGATCTCCTGCCGGATCTGCGCCAACGGCTTTTTGTATAATATGGCCAGGGCCATGGTGGGCACGGCAGTCTACGCCGCGGAGGGCAAGTTCCCCCCGGAGGCCGTGGCCGACATCCTGGCCGGGAAAAACCGCACCGCGGCCGGTCCCACGGCTCCTCCGGGGGGCCTGTATATGACCCGGCTGTGGTATGACGACGGAAAGGCGGTATTTCATATTGAGTAATTCCGTACAAGGCGGCGCCCCGGCGTCCCGGAGTGGGAAGCGGAGTCGAATCCTGCTGATTCTGATTCCGGTGCTGGTCCTGCTGCTGGCTGCCGTGCTGATCCTGCCCCGGGTCGTGAATCTGGATGGGGCGCTGCGCTTCTTCCGCTACATGGGCCTGCGGGACAAGGAGAGCTACGGCAAGATCTCCTTCGAGGCCGGGGCGGGCAACGTCTACGCCGGCTTCGACGACGGCCTTCTGGTTGGCACCGAAAGCGGGCTTACCCTCTACAGCCTGGATGGGGAGCAGAAGGCCTTTATCCAGGGCTCCCTGCCCACCCCGGTGCTGCGGACCGGCGGGGGCCTGGGGCTGCTCTTCAGCCCCGGCAGCTCCTATGCCGCTGCCGTGGGGGAGGGCGGCGAGATCCGCATGGACAGCGCCGCCTCGGGGGCCTATCTCAACGCGGATCTCAGCAGCGACGGCTATCTGGCGGTGCTCAGCTCCGAGAGCGGCAGCAAGGCCGTGGCCACCGTTTACAACCCGGAGCTGGAGCCTGTTTTCCGCTTCTCCTCCCGGACCCGCTATCTCAACGCCTGCGCGGTGAACGAGAAGGGCAGCCTTCTGGCGGTGGCCGGCCTGGAGGAGCAGAACAGCATCTACCGTTCCGGCATCACCATCCTCCGCACTGACGAGCCCATTACCGACCTGGACCAGGAGAACAGCGGCGCCGTCCGGCTGGAGCTGGGCAACCAGGTGATCTATGAGCTCCGCTTCCTGGACCGCAGCCATCTTCTGGCGCTGAGCCAGGAGGAGCTGATCTTCTTCAACGCCCAGGGGGAGATCCTGCGGAGCATTTCCCTCCGGGACAGCCCTCTGACGGATTACAGCGTCAGCCGGGAGGGCTGGGTCCTGGCGGCCCTCAGCGGAAACGGCGGCAGCCGTATCCTGACCCTGGACGTCTCCGGGGAGATCCTGGGGGAGGAAGAGCTGCAGGACCGGGTCCTCTCCGTATCAGCGGAGGAGGGCTGCGGCGCCGTTCTGACGGAGCTCTATCTGCAGATCTATGACCGACGCCTGGAGCCCCTCAACCGCAGTTGGGATACCCTGGCCGCCACCCACGTCGTGGCCCGGAGCGACGGCACCGCCCTGCTGATCGGCAGCGGCGGGACCAGACTCTATATTCCTTGAACGCCGTGAATACCCGCGAATCCTTGATCGAAAGGAGCATACAACATTGATGAAACCCACCCTCTGCAGCCGCTGCAACAAGAATGTGGCTGTGATCTTTATCACCAAAATCGAAAACGGCAGGACCACCAACGAGGGCCTCTGCCTGAAATGCGCCAAGGACCTGGGCATCAAGCAGGTGGACGATATGGTCAAGCAAATGGGCATCTCCGACGAGGACCTGGAGAATCTCTCCGGGGAGATGATGTCCATGCTGGGGGGCAACCCCAACCAGGAGGACCCGGAGTTGCCCGAGGAGGACGAGGATCTGGACGGCAAGACCGCCACCTTCCCCTTCTTGAGCAAGCTCTTCGGCGGTCTGGGCCAGTCGTCCTCCGCCGAGCCCCCCGCCCAGCGGCAGGAGCCCCCCAAGGGCACCACGCCCCCGACCCAGCCGCCCAGGAAGAAGCACAAATTCCTGGACACCTACTGCCTGGATCTGACCCGGCGGGCCCGGGAGGGCAAGCTGGACCGGATCGTGGGCCGGGAGGAGGAGACGGAGCGGGTCATTCAGATCCTGAACCGCCGCCAGAAGAACAACCCCTGCCTGATCGGAGAGCCCGGCGTGGGCAAGACCGCCATCGCTGAGGGCCTGGCCCAGAAAATCGCCAAGGGCGAGGTGCCTTTCAAGCTCCGGGACAAGGAGGTGTTCCTGCTGGACATGACCGCCATGGTGGCGGGCACCCAGTTCCGGGGCCAGTTTGAGAGCCGCATGAAGAATCTGATCGGGGAGATCAAGGCCTGCGGCAACATCATCCTGGTGATCGACGAGGTCCACAACCTGGTGGGCGCCGGGGACGCCGAGGGCTCCATGAACGCCGCCAACATTCTGAAGCCCGCCCTTTCCCGGGGCGAGGTCCAGGTGGTAGGCGCCACCACCTTCAAGGAGTACCGGAAGTATATCGAGAAGGACTCCGCCCTGGAGCGCCGCTTCCAGCCCGTGACGGTGAACGAGCCCACCATCGAGCAATCCATCGCCATCCTCAAGGGCATCGCGGGCTACTACGAGCAGTATCACGGGGTGGAGATCACCCCGGAGATCGCCCGGCAGACCGTCCTGCTGTCCGAGCGCTATATCACCGACCGTTATTTGCCGGATAAGGCCATTGATCTGCTGGACGAGGCCTGCTCCGACGAGAACCTCCGCAACCCCGTCATCAACGAGCTGGCCACCGCCTCCAAGGACCTGGCGGACGTGGAGTTCGAGCTGAAAATGCTGACGGAGAAGACCGAGGAGAAGACCCCGGAGGACTATGAGCGCATTGCCACGCTGAAATCCAAGTCCCTGCAGCTGGGGGAGAAGATTGCGGATCTGGAGTCCCGGCCCAAGCCCCGGCTGAACATGGAAAACCTGGCCCGGGTCATCGAGCTGTGGACCAGGATCCCCGCCTCCAAGATCCAGGCCCAGGAGTACGAGCAGCTCCGCAGCCTGGAGTCCAACCTGAAGAAGCACGTGGTGGGCCAGGACGAGGCCATCTCCGCCATCTGCACCGCCATCCGCCGCAGCCGGGCGGGCATCAGCCCCAAGCGCCGCCCGGTGTCCTTCATCTTCGTGGGGGCCACCGGCGTGGGCAAGACGGAGCTAGTCAAGCGCCTGGCGGACGAGCTCTTTGAATCCGTGGAGTCCCTGGTGCGGCTGGATATGTCCGAGTATATGGAGAAGCACTCCGTTTCCAAGATTATCGGCTCTCCTCCGGGCTACGTGGGCTATGACGAGGCAGGCCAGCTGACGGAGAAGATCCGCCGCAAGCCCTACTCCGTCATCCTCTTCGACGAGATCGAGAAGGCCCACCCCGACGTGCTGAACATCCTGCTGCAGATCCTGGACGACGGCCGCATCACCGACGCCCAGGGGCGGCTGGTGAACTTCGAGAACACCATCATCGTCATGACCTCCAACGCGGGCTCCGACCGGAAGGACGGCTCCGTGGGCTTCGGCAAGTCCGTTACCGAGCAGACCAAGGAAAAGGCGCTGAAGGCCCTGGGCGAGTTCCTGCGGCCCGAGTTCATCAACCGGGTGGACGAGATCATTTGCTTTAACAAGCTCTCCGAGGCCAACTTCCGGGAGATCGCCGTCATCATGCTGAACGAGCTGAAAACCAACCTGGACGAGCGGGGCATCGCCCTGGGCTGGGACGACTCGGTGCTGGATTACCTGACGAAGAGGTCCTACTCCGTCCAGTACGGCGCCCGGAACCTCCGCCGCACCATCGAGAAGGAAATCGAAAATCCCCTGGCGGAGCGGATCATCGACAGCTACAAGGATCCGATCCGGATCATCCACCTGTCCGCCGACGAGACCGGCATCCGGCTGGATGCGCGCTGAGAAGCCTTCCCCTTGGGTGGAAGGCGGCGTTTCAATGACGGAAAGGCCATGAAGAACAAAACACAATCGACTCGGCAGATCGCCCTGGGCGGCGTTCTGGCGGCCCTGGCGGTGGTGATCCTGCTGCTGGGCGGCATCATCCCCGTGGGCACCTACCTGGCGCCCATGATCGCCTCCCTGCCGCTGCTGGTTTTGATGGAGGAGCTGCCCAAATCCCTGTGCTTTGGCTGGTACGGGGTTGTGGCCCTGCTGGGGGTCCTGCTGTGCCCGGATCCGGAGACGGCCTTCGTCTTCGTCTTCCTGGGCTGGTATCCCCTGGCAAGACCCGTCCTGGACCGGCTGCCGAAGCTGCCCCGGATCCTCTGCAAGCTGCTGCTCTTCAATCTGGCCGTGGCGGCCCTCTACGCCCTGCTGATCCTGGTCCTCCGCCTGGAGGCCCTGGTCAACGAGGCCGGGGACAGCGGCCTGCCGATGCTGTTGCTGCTGCTGAGTCTGGGAAACCTGACCTTTCTGCTGTATGATCGCCTTCTGGGACGAT
>CAMNHH010000069.1 GCA_946539175.1 uncultured Clostridia bacterium
CGCAAACCGGACGAGCAGGGCTCGTCCCTACGGCAAATTCGATGGGCCGGTGCAGATCGGGGAACGGCGGGTCTGCGCCCTGCTCCCTACAGCTCAAAGCAGCCGAAGCCGCCGGGATGGACGGTGAAGCCGGCGCCGTCCCGGTAGGCGTTCTGGGACAGCAGGCTGTGGCGTCCCTCCACCCACAGGGGGTCGCCGGTACGGTTGACGCAGCACAGGACGGTCTGGTTCTCGCCCCGGCGGAGGAAGACGATCTTCCCCTCCCCGGCTCTTGTGACCCGGACGCTGCCCTCCCGCAGGGCGGGGGTGTTGTTCTTCAGCTGGCCCAGGGCCCGGAAGAAGTCCACGAAGCGCCGGTCCTCCCGACCCCAGGGGAAGCAGCCCCGGTTGAAGGGATCCTTGCAGCCCTCCATGCCCGCCTCATCGCCGTAATACAGGCAGGGGCAGCCCGGCAGGGCGTACTGGAGGAAGGCCGCCATCCGCAGCCGCTCGAAGGCGAACTCCCGCTGCTCATAGCTGAGCCGCACCCGGGCCTGGTACTCCCGGTCCCCCTGGAAGTCCCCGATCAGCGTGGTGAGGATGCGGGGCGTGTCGTGGGTGCTGAGGGAATTCATCAGGGTCTGGAGCACCTGGGGCGGATAGTTCTCGGCAATGGTCATGATGCTCTCCCCCAGGGCCGTGCCGTCGTCCTGGCTCCGCAAAAAGGCCAGAATGGCGGAGCGCCAGGGGTAGTTCATGACGCTGTCCAGCTCGCCGTCGATGAAATAGCGGCGGCGGACGGAATAGGCGGACTTGTTGGAGGCGTCCTCCCAGACCTCCCCCAGCAGCAGGGCGTCGGGCTTCAAATAGCGAAGACGGCCCTTGAAGCGGCGGATGAACTCGTCCGGCAGCTCGTCGGCCACGTCCAGCCGGAAGCCGTCGGCCCCCAGCCTCAGCCAGTGGGCGATGACGGAGTCCTCATCCCGGATGATATAGTCCAGATAGCGCTCGTCCAGCTCGTTCACGTTGGGCAGGGTGGCGAAGCCCCACCAGCTGTCGTACTTGTCCGGGAAGTGCCGGAAGCTGTACCAGCTGTAATAGGGGGACTCCGGGCCCCGGGAGACGGCCCCGTTTCCGAAGATCCGGTTCCGGTCAAAGTAGACGGAGTTGGCGCCGGTGTGGGAGTAGACCCCGTCCAGGATCACCTTCATATCCAGGCTGTGGGCGGCGTCGCAGAGGGAACGGAAGTCCGCCTCGCTGCCCAGCATGGGGTCCGGCCGCTTGTAGTCCGCGGTGTCGTAGCGGTGGTTGGAGAAGGCCATGGAGATGGGATTCAGATAGAGGATCCCAACCCCCAGGCTGTGCAAATAGGGCAGCCGGGACCGGATGCCCCGGAAGTTGCCCCCGAAGAAGTCGTTGCAGAGGATCTCCCCGGTGGCGGGGTCCGGCCGGTACTCCGGCTGGCCGCCCCAGTCCTCCCGGAGGACGTAGGGCTCCAGCTTCCCCGTCAGGTCCACGCTTCCCTCCCGGGCGAAGCGGTCCGGGAAGATCTGGTACATGACCCGGCCCCGCCAGCTTTCCGGCACGGTAAAATCCTTGGGAATCACGGTGAGCTGCCAGCGGTCCCCCGCCTCCATATTGGTGCCGCCGCCCTGCTTGAAGAGCCGGAAGCTGCCGGTCCTGGCGGTGACCCGGAACCAGTAGAAATACAAGCCCTTGGCGGAGATGGCGAACTCGCACTTGAACACGTCGTAGTCCGCGTCTCCCCCGGCCCAGGAGAAGGGGAACTCCAGGGCGGGATTGTTGTCCTCCCGCTCCACCACCAGCTGGACGAAGCGGGTCTCCAGCTCCTTGGGGATCTTCACCCGGACGCTGCAGCTCCGGCCCTCGGTGAGCACGCCGAAGGGGCTCTTGTATTCGGGATCGCGGCTGTCGTATAGAATACGCATAAGCACTCCTTGGAGAATGCAAAATGCAAAATGCAAAATGCAGAATGATTGGTCAGGGTATAAATGAAAAACGAAGAATGAAGAATGAATTGGAATGCTTTTTTCATACGGCAATATGAAAAATACCTCCGTTTTTCATTTTTCATTCTCCATTTTTCATTGCATATTTGGGATTACAAATTCCAAATATTCTTGGCGTACTCCGTGACAGAGCGGTCCGCGGAGAAGATGCCGGACTTGGCAATGTTCACCAGACTCATGCGGTTGAAGCGGTCCTTCTCGCCGTAGGCGGCGTCCACCGCCCGCTGGGCGCGGGCATAGTCATTGAAGTCGGCCAGGGTCATATAGGCGTCGGCCACGCCGAAGCGGTTGGTGGTCAGGCTGGCCACGATGTCGTCGAAGCGCTGGCCCAGCACGCCGGAGGTGAGCATATCCAGCACCCGCCGCAGCTCGGCGCTGACGTAGTTGTTGGGGTTGTAGCCCCGCTTCCACAGCTCCTCCACCTCGGGGGTCTTCATGCCGAAGAGGAACATGTTCTCGTCGCCCACCCGCTCGTGGATCTCCACGTTGGCGCCGTCCAGGGTGCCGATGGTGACGGCGCCGTTGATCATGAACTTCATGTTGCCGGTGCCGGAGGCCTCCTTGCCGGCGATGGAGATCTGCTCGGAGATCTCGGCGGCGGGGATGATGATCTCCGCCAGGGAGACCCGGTAGTCCTCGATGAAGACCACCTTCAGCTTATCCCGCACGTCGGGGTCGCTGTTGACCAGGTTGGACACCGCCACGATCAGGCTGATGATCTGCTTGGCCCGGATATAGCCGGCGCTGGCCTTGGCGCCGAAGATATAGGTCTTGGGCTGCCAGGGGGCGCTGGGGTCGTCCTTGATCTGGTTGTAGCGATAGAGGATGTGCAGCACGTTCAGCATCTGCCGCTTGTACTCGTGCAGCCGCTTGACCTGGACGTCGAACAGGGAGTCCGGGTTCACGTTGACGCCGTTGGCGTGGGCGATATACTTGGCCAGGCGAACCTTGTTCTCCCGCTTGATGGCGGCCAGACGGTCCAGGACGGTCTTGTCGTCGGCGTAGCGCATGAACTGCTCCAGCTCGTTGGCGTCCTTCATGAAGCCGTCCCCGATCAGCTCATGCAGCAGGCCGCAGAGCTTGGGGTTGGACTGGCAGAGCCAGCGCCGGTAGGCGATGCCGTTGGTGACGTTCAGGAAGCGCTCGGGCTCGTACTGGTAGTAGTCGTGGAAGATGGTTTCCTTCAGGATCTCGGTGTGCAGGGCGCTGACGCCGTTGATTTTGTGGCAGCAGGCCAGGCAGAGATTGTGCATCCGGACCTCGTTGTTGGCGATGACCGCCATCCAGTTCAGCTTGCCCTCGTCGTTGCCGTAGAAGGCCCGCAGCTTCTCCAGCAGACGGCGGTTGATCTCGGCGGTGATGGAGTAGATCCGGGGCAGCTGCTCCTTGTAGAGCTCCACGCTCCAGCGCTCCAGGGCCTCGCTCATGACGGTGTGGTTGGTGTAGCTGAGGGTGCGGGTGGCGATGTCCCAGGCGTCGTCCCAGTCGAGGTCGTACTCGTCCATCAGAAGACGCATCAGCTCCGGCACGCAGAGGGCGGGATGGGTATCGTTGATGTGGATGGCCACCTTGTCCGGCAGGGTCCGCATGCTGTGATAGCGCTTCATGTGGCTGCGGAGGATGGTCTGCAGGGAGGCGGAGACCAGCAGATACTGCTGCTTCAGACGCAGGCGCTTGCCCTGGATGTGGTCGTCGGCGGGGTAGAGCACCTTGGAGATGGTCTCGGCCATGGTGTTCTGCTCCAGGGCCCGCATGTAGTCGCCCCGGGAGAAGGCCGCCATATCAAAGCTCTGGGGCAGCTTGGCGGACCAGAGCACCAGCTTGTTCACCGCGTCGGTATTGTAGCCGGAGATATAGAAATTGTAGGGCACGGCCATGACGGTGGAATACCCATGCTGAGCCACCTTGAACTTGCCGTTGTCATACCATTCGTGGACCTCGCCGCCGAAGCGGACCTCCACGGCGTCGTCCTCCTTGGGCACCAGCCACACGTCGCCCATCTGGAGCCAGTTGTCGGGCAGCTCCATCTGCCAGCCGTCCACGATCTGCTGCTTGAAGATGCCGAACTCATAGCGGATGGAATAGCCGGTGGCGGGGTAGCCCAGGCCGGTGAGGGAGTCCAGATAGCAGGAGGCCAGACGGCCCAGGCCGCCGTTGCCCAGACCCGCGTCGGGATCCAGGGCGTAGAGCTCCTTGATGTCGATGTTCAGGTCCTTCAGTGCGTCGGTAAAGGTCTGCTCCAGACCCAGGTTGAACAGGTTGTTCCGCAGGCTGGTGCCCACCAGGAACTCCATGGACATATAGAAGACCTGCTTGCGGCCCTCCTCCTGATAGCCGCGCTTGAAGGCCCGGCGACGGTCGTACATGCCGTTGCGGACCACGGTGCAAAGGGCCTTGTAGGCCTGCTTGTCGGTGGCTTCGGTCATGCTGCAGCCGAACAGGCGCATACAGGCCTTGTTCAGCAGTTCGATTGCTTCTGTCTTTTTCATGGAAAAGACCTCCGAGTGAATTTAGATTTGGAAGGGAGGAATCAGTTCTTTTCGTCCTTCTCGTAGGCCACGATGACACGGCGGTTGGGCTCGGTGCCGGTGGAATAGGTGGTGACGTTGGGAACGTCCTGCAGTGTGGCGTGGATCACGTGGCGCTCGTAGGCGTTCATGGGCTCCAGGGCCATGTTCTTGCGGAACTTGACCACCTTGGCCGCCATCTTCCGGGCCAGGTGGCGCAGGGATTCCTCCCGCTTGCCCCGGTAGTTCTCGGCGTCCACGGTGACCCGGGTGCGCTTGGAGGCGTCGTGATTGAGGGCGTAGTTGGTCAGGTGCTGGATGGCGTCCAGGGTCTCGCCCCGGCGGCCGATCAGCACGCCCAGATCCCCGCCGGTGAGCTCCACGGCGATGGTCTCCGGGTCCTTGCGCCAGGCGTGGGGCACGGCGTCGGAATCCATCCGCTCCAGAAGGCCCTTGAGGAAGCGCTCCACCCGCTCCTCCTGGGAGCCGGGGGCCGCGGGCTCGTAGCTGCGGACGGGCTTCTCCGCCCTGGGGGCCTGACGGGGGGCCTTTTTGGGCTGCTCGGGCTTTTCGGGCTTTTCGGTCTTTTCAGCCTTCTCCAGCTTGGGTGCCTCCTTGCGGGGCTCCGCCTTGGGGACCGCGGGCAGCACGGGGGGCTTGGGCATCTCCAGCGGCTTCTCCAGCTTGGGCGCCTGCTTCTTGGGCTTGCGGGACGCGGCGGACAGGGCGGGAGCGGGCTCCGCGGGCTTGGGATCCGGGACCTCGTAGGTCACCTTCACCTTGGCCGGACTGGCGCCGATGCCCAGAAAGCCGGACTTCGCGTTCTCCAGGACCTCCACGGAAACGGAGTCCCGGTCCAGGGCCAGCTCATTGAGGGCGGCCTGGATGGCCAGGTCAATGCTCTTGCCGGTGGTAACAATATATTTCTCCATAATAATCCGCTTACTCCTTGTTGTTCTTGTAACGGTTGGGATCATAGTTCCTGCCGCGGTGGAAGGGACGCTCGCCCTCCTGCTTCACGGCCTGGCCCTCCGGTCGGGCCTCCTGCTCCTCCTGGGCGGCCTTGGTGGCCAGGTAGGCGGCCTCCTTGGCGGCCTGCTCGTTCTTCTCCCGCTGCTGCAGCTTCTTCTTGCTGGCGGCGCCCACCATGCCGTCGGGGTTCTCGGCCCGGCGCTGGGCGCGGACCCGCTCCCGCTCGGCCTCGATGGCGGCCTCCTCGGCGGCCCTGGCCTGCTTGACGGCGTCCTCCTTGTCATAGACCTTCTTGTAGTGCTTGGTCAAAAATACGTCCTGGACCGTGGACACCAGGCCCTGGATGAACCAGTACAGAGACAGGCCCGCGGGGGCGATGAAGCCGATGTAGACAGAGAACAGGGGCATCATCAGCATCATGGTAGTGTTGTTCTGGCTGGACTTCTTGGCCATTTCGGCGTCCTGCTGGCCCTTGTCGTTGACGATGACGGTGCTGTTCATCTTCTGGTTGATCCACATGGACAGCATATTGATGCCGCCGGAGATCATGGGCAGAAGGAACTGGCCGACGGAGTTCCAGACGCCGTTGACGTCGAAGTAGTTCCAGAACATCAGATGGGGCACCGTGGCCAGCTCCACCCCCAAAAAGCGGGTGTTCATGGCCGTGATGGCGGGGGAAATGGCCGCCAGCTCAGACTTGACGGCGTCGATGAAGGGCAGGGCCTCCATCTGCCAGTAGAAGCCGGTGGCGTTCAGATTTGCCAGGGCGGAAGTGGGGTCCGCCAGGTAGGCGTTGTTCCGGGCGGTGATGAAGACGTTCTGGATCTCCGCCACGGTCTTGGCGTCCACGTTGCCGTGGAACATCAGCCAGGAGATGGGCTCCCGGATGATATAGTACAGGGGCAGCAGCAGAAGCATGGGCAGCAGGGACCAGAGGCAGCCGCCGCAGCCGCCGGCGCCTTCCTCCTTATACAGCTGGCTCACCGCCTGCTGGTAGGCCTGCTTGTCGTCGCCGTACTTCTCCTCCAGGGCCTTGACCCGGGGGGTGAGGCGGGACATCTTCATCATGCTCTTCTTGCTCAGCGCGGAGGTGGGGAAGAGAATCAGCTTCACCACCAGGGCAAAGAGGATCAGCGCCAGGCCGTAGCTCTGGGTGAGGCTGTAGAGCCAGCTCAGCAGGTAGGAGAAGGGCAGCTTGATGTAGTCAAACACGCCCATCTTGACCTCCTGGGACAGGGCGGCGGTCTCCACCAGCTTCAGGGTGCCGTCCTCATTGGCCGCCTGGGTCGTGTTGGCCACGCAGCCGGTGAAGACCAGCAGAAACAGGACCAGCACCAGCGCCAGGCAGAGGCTGCGGGAAAAATTACGTTTTTTCATTGTGTGTTCTCCAATACACAAATGTTGATGACCGGCAAGCCGGCCGCGAATGGGGTTCTCGCTCGCATTTTGGTGCCCTTACGGCACAGGATCGTAGTAGTCCCTTCTGGAAAACGGATGGCAGCGGCACAGACGGCGGGCGGCCAGGGCGCCGCCCTTCATGGCCCCGTATTTGCCGATGGCCTGGACGGCGTACTCCGAGCAGGTGGGCTCGAAGCGGCAGCGCCGGGGATAGGCGGGAGAGATGTTCCGCTGGTAAAAGCGGATCAGGGCCAGCATGAGCTTTTTCACGTCTGCTCCTCCTTCAAAAGCCGGAGCTTCTTGCACTGGTGCAGAAAGCTCCTCTGCATCTCCCGGAAGTCCCCGTCCACGGCGGCGCTCCGGGCCACCACAACGATGTCGTAGCCGGGCTTGAGTCGCTCCTCCTGGAGCCGGTAGCACTCCCGGATCCGGCGGCGGGCCCGGTTGCGGTCCACCGCGTGCCCCAGCTTCAGACCGGTGGTGATGCCCAGACGGCTGGTCCGGGTCCCGTTGCGCCTGGCGTAGACAACGACAAAGCGGCCAACGGCGCTTTCGCCCCTGGCGTAGAGCCTGCGGAATATGTGGTTTTGCTTCAGGGCGACAGTATGCTCCAACTTGCGCCTCCTTGCAGGCGGGCCGACGTGGGCGTCGGCCCCTGCGGGCTCTGGCGGGCTCTCGCGGGCGGGCCGACGTGGGCGTCGGCCCCTGCGGGCTCATGCGGGTGGGCCGACGTGGGCGTCGGCCCCTGCGGGCTCTGGCGGGCTCTCGCGGGCGGGCCGACGCGGGCGACGGCCCTGACCGCCGGATGATACAGCTTCGGGGCGAACAGACCTACATCCGTTCACCCCGAACCGTTCAAAGGCAATTCAACGGACTGCCTGACCGTTTTCCATTCTGCTTAGGCGGAAATGACGGCTCTGCCCTTGGCACGGCGGCGGGCAAGAACCTTCCGACCGTTGGCGGTAGCCATTCTCTTTCTGAAGCCGTGGACTTTGGATCTGTGACGCTTTCTGGGCTGATAGGTACGCAGCATGTGGTTACACCTCCTATGGTAGAATATGCTCAACAGCTGTGGAACAGCCGCAGCGAGTAAAACAGGAGCCTATGGCTCATTCGGCGTATATTATAGCCTGTCAAGGGGGGAAATGTCAAGAATTATTTTGTCGAGTTCCCGGCGTTTGGCATTCCGCCTCAGGCCTTCGGGCCGGAGCCCCGGGAATTTTCCTCGTCCAGCAGCTCGTTGAGGCGGTCCAGGTAGGCCAAAGCGTCGAAGCTGCCGGGCTCCTTCCGCTCCGGGGGCAGCAGGCTGGGATCGAAGACTCCGGTGGTGGACAGCAGTTCCCGGCGTCCTTCGGGGCGGGCGCCGTCTCCCCCGGCGTCAGACGGCGGAACGGGGGTCCCGTCCCGCGGGGCGTCAGACAGCGGTGCGACCCGGGTCTCCTCCCCCGCGGCGTCAGACGGCGGGGCGGCGGATTCATCCCCCGCCGACAGCTCCGCCCGCAGATCCGGGACCCCCGCGCCCTGATCCCAGGCCTGGGTCAGATCCAGGGCGGACCGGCCGCCCGCCGGGGGCGGGGGCAGCGGCTCGGCGGCGGGGGGCGCGTCGGCGTCCGGCTCGTCGTCGCCCCGGCGGGGATCCGCCAGGCTGACCGGCACCTTCACGATGGGGGGACGGGAGAAGCGGGAGATCAGCGCCACGATCAGGAAGACCAGGAAGGCCGCCAGGCAGATGACGCTGATTCTGAGGCCCAGGGCGAAGCCCGGGGTCTCATAGTCCAGGACGATGGCGTGCAGGCCCGGCTCCAGGTGGGCCGCGATCATGGCGCCGCCCACGGGGGTGATCCGGGTGGGCTGGCCGTCCACCGTCAGGGTCCAGCCCTCGTCGGCGGGGATGGCCAGATACAGCAGCCCCGGCTCATAGACCCGCACCGCCCCCTCCACGTGGGTATCGGAGACCTGGGTGGGGATCATGGAGCTCTCGGAGAGCAGGGCGTAGGCCTTGTCGAACAGGCTGCTGCGGAACAGAGCCGCCCCCAGGGTCACGCTGGCCTTGCCCTCCGGCTTGGACTGATAGCGCAGGCTGATCCGGTCTCCGGCGGTGAAGCTGCCCATGCAGCGGTTGTAGCCGTAGCTGTCGGACCAGCTGTACTGCTGCTCGCCGTTGAGATAATAGCTCACGTCCCGGCTGTTGGTGCTCCGGGAATAGAGGCAGAGGATGCCGTCGGCGGGCATGACGATGCTGGCCTCCACATAGTTGTCCTCGTCGCATTCGCCGCTGACGCTGAAGCCGGTGGAGGTCTTGCCGCTGAGCTCCGCGCTGCCCTGGGCCGTGACGCTGTCGATGGGGATGCTGCTGTACAGCTCCTCCTCCTGGCCGGTCATCTCACGGAAGAGCCGGTTGAGCCGGTCATAGGGCAGACCGCCCAGCTGGGTGGCGTCGTAGTCCAGGGCGTTGTCCCCCACCATCCAGCCCAGGGTCAGATAGGCCTGGTTCTCCAGCAGGACCACCTCGCCCTGCCGGGCCGTCTCCCGGAAGTAGCGGGCGTTCAGATTCCGTCCGTTCCGGTCCACCAAGTATTTGATCCCCAGCAGCAGATTGGTAAAGGGGTCCGCCTCCTGGTAGACGTAGCGGTTGCCCGCCACGGAGGCCGCGATGCCGATGCTCTGCATAAAGCCCGAGACCCGGCTGTTGGCCGCGGAGGAGAAGACCGACACCCCGTTGAAGCCCAGCAGGGTGCTGTCGTTCAGGGTCTGCTTCATGGCCACCTCGGCCCGCCACAGATCCACCGTGTCCTCCTCCAGGTGGAGCATGGTCTCCACCACGGCGGCGCTGTCCTCCTTCTTGGTGGGGTAATAGGCGGAGCTGGTGAAGCCCACCTTGCTGACCCCCAGGCCCAGGATGCCCATGGACTCCGCCAGCATGCAGACGCAGAGGGCCAGCACCAGATGCTCTTTTTTGATGACGCGGAAGCTGTAGAGCAGCAGCAGCCCCAGGCCGAACGCGGCCACCAGAGCCGTGGCCACGCTGACCCGCTTGACCCCGGCGCTGAGCACGCAGTACAGCAGCAGGGTCACGGGGATCACCAGCAGCACCGCCCGCAGCCTGGTCAGATGCTCCAGCTCCATATAGGCCCGGAAGGCCATGAAGATCACCGTGAAGGACCAGAGGAAGCTGAAGCGGTAGGGCAGCATATTGGGGAAGTGCATGCCGTGCCACAGATAGTCCAGCATCCGGAACAGGAAGCTGTTGGCAAAGAACAGCAGCAAAAGCACCGTGAAGATCCGCTCCCGCAGGGGGATCCGCCTGCAGAACAGATAGAGGGTCGCCAGAATCAGCGTGATGAAGCCGCAGGCGATGTTGGGGCCGCCCTCCATGGTGGTGGGTCTGACCAGGCTGCCGGTGTTGGACAGCACGTCCCGCAGCCCCTGCAGGGGCAGGCGGAAGGCGGCGAAGAAGCCCTTCAGATATCCCAGCCGCAGATTCAGCAGCATGGAGTTGACGCCGCACCAGCTGGTGTTGATCTCCGCCTCTCCCTCCGGGGAGGGCAGGGATCGGCCAAAGAAGCTGTAGAGCTCCGTGAGCCTGCCCCGGGTGACCATCTCCACGCCCTGGGCCCGGGTGAGCTTGGGCAGCCGGACGATGTTCATCGCGTAGGAGGGCGGGAATTTGTTGACCGCCGAGGAGGTGGACTGGAGCCCCAGATAGGCGGGGATCGTCAGCACGGCCGTCATGCCCAGGGCGATGGCGGTGAACAGGGCGATGCGCCAGAAGCGGGTCCAGAAGCCGGCCATATCATCCCAGTTCACCAGGTGCCAGCCGATGAACAGCAGCAGCACCCAGATGCAGATGAACAGGCCGATGTAGTAGCTGCAGTAGACCGAGAGGCTCAGACTCACCACGTAGAGCACGTAGCGCCGCTCCCGCAGCAGACTGAAGGTGCCCAGGGTCACCAGGGGCAGCAGGGCCACGGTGTCCAGCCAGATGGCGTTCCAATAGTAGCCCATGAAGAAGGCGCAGAAGGCGTAGGCCGTGGAGAAGGCCACCACCGCCAGCTCCTCCCGCCCGAAGGTCTTTTTCAGGAAAAAGGCGCAGAAGAGTCCCGCCAGGCCCAGCCGCACCAGCACCATGGAGGAATACCAGACCATCACAAGGCTGTCCGGCAGCAGGGCCGCCGGAAGATTCAGGGGGCTGGCCAGATAATAGGCAAAGAGGGAGAGATAGTTGGTGCCCATGCCTGTGGTCCAGGAGTGGAACAGGGACTGCCCGTTCTGAAGTCTGTCCCGCAGATCCAGGTAGAAGGGGTAATACTGGTGCCACTGGTCATGGGCCAGGATCATCTTGCCCCCAAAGGGGATGACTCCGTTGACCGCCCAGACGACGCCCATCACGAGCACCGGCAGGAAAAAGGCCGTCAGATAGAGATATCGGGCCCTGCGGGGGCGGGTCAGCAGCCCGCCGGTCCGTTCCAGGCCCCGCAGGCTCCGAACTGCCAGGGTTTGCATGGTCATATATGTCACCTCGGTTACGTGTCAGGGATCCAGGATCAAGGTTTTTCAAAGCTTTCTATGTATTATAACACATCCGGCGTGGAGTTTCAATGTCATTTTTTCGGCCTCGCCAACGCGCTC
>CAMNHH010000070.1 GCA_946539175.1 uncultured Clostridia bacterium
ACGCCCTGCATCACCTTGCCGAAGCAGCTCTGCCAGTCGGTGCGGCCCTCGCCGGTGACCACCAGATCCGCCCCCTCCAGGCGGCGGTCAAAGTCGATGAGATCCAGGACCGTCTCGATGCCGGACTTCATCTCGCCCCCCAGGAACACGGTCAGCGCGGCGCCCAGGCCGCCCGCGGCCCCCGCGCCGGGGATGGCGTCCGGGTCCACCCCGAACTGGCGGCGGAGCAGATCCCGGTAATTCACCATACCGGCCTCCAGCCGGGCCTGGATCTCCGGGGTGGCGCCCTTCTGGGCGCCGAAGGTCCAGGTGGCCCCGTCCGGGCCGCAGAGGGGATTGGTCACGTCGCACATGACGGTGATCTTCGTGTTCTTGATCCGGGGATCCAGGCCGGAGACGTCGATGGAGCGGAGCTTCTCCAGATCCTCGCCCCGGCCCTCCAGCTCTCTGCCCTCGGCGTCCAGGAAGCGGACCCCCAGCGCCCGGACGCAGCCCATGCCGCCGTCGTTGGTGGCGCTGCCGCCGATGGCGATGGACAGATCCGTAAAGCCCTGATCCAGGGCGTGGCGGATCAGCTCGCCGGTGCCGCAGCTGGTGGTCCGCAGGGGGTTCCGCTGCTCCATGGGGACCATGGGCAGGCCGGAGGCCGCCGCCATCTCCAGCACCGCCCGGCGATCATCCAGCCTGCCGTAGCGGGCCTGGGCGGGCTCCATCAGCGGCCCATGTACCAGGCACTCCACCCAGCTTCCGTTTTCCGCGGCCACCACGGCCTCCGTGGTGCCCTCGCCGCCGTCCGCCACCGGCACGCCGCTGTACTGGAGCTCCTCTCCGAAGACGGCCTTGGCCGCCTTGGCCAGCAGCTGGACGGTCTGTTGGCTGGGCAGGGTCCCCTTGAAGGAATCAGACGCGAACAAGAATTTCATGAGATTACCTCCCCGTATTTGGTAAATTCATTGTAGCATTTTTTGTCGCAGTATGATATATTATCTATAACAATTATTTTTAGAATATTGCGCTTCATTTTGTTATCCATACAAAAGGAGGTCCCAAATGTCCCAGGCCATTCACATGCTTCTGGCCCAGCAGATCGTGGACACCCTCAAGACCGTCTGCGAGCATGACATCAACTTCATCGACCCGGAGGGGGTGGTCCGGGCCAGCACGGACCCGGACCGGGTGGGGGGCTACCACGTGGGCGGCCACGAGGCGGCAAAGACCGGGCGCATCGTCACCATCCGGCAGGACGATCCCTTCCGCAATCTGCGCTGGGGCATCAACATGCCCATCCGCTTCCACGGCAGGACCGAGGCGGTCATCGGCATCACCGGCCCGCCGGAGGAGGTCCGCCGCTACGCGGACCTGGCCCAGCGGCTCACCCTCCTGCTGCTGCGGGAGCATGAGGTGGACAGCCGGGCCTACGATCTGCGGGCTCAGACCGGCCACCTGGTACGGGCGCTGACGGAGCACGAGCGGGTGGAGCCGGAGTTTCTGCTGGACATTCTGCGGAAAAACGGCATGACGGACGACGGGGGCCTGTGGCGCACGGTGCTGCTGCGGGTGAAGACCGTCAGCGGCAGGCCTCTGATGGAGCTGGAGTCCGCCATCCAGGGCTGCATGGACCGGCTGGGCTCCTCCCTGTACGCCTTCCTCTATCCGGGGGAATTCCGGCTGCTGCTGCCGGAGGCCGGCTTCACCCAGCGGCAGAGCCTGCTGGCCGCTCTGGCGGAAGATTACCCGGAGGAGCTGCGGATCGCCGTGGGCGCTCCCAAGCGGCTGCTGCGGCAGGACCGCTCCGCCGAGTCCGCGGCGCTGCTGCTGCGGAGCCTGGGGCCGGGGCAGAATTACGCGGTCTACGAGCGGATGGGCCTGGAGCTGCTGCTGGGCAGCGTGGGGCCTGCGGCGGCAGAGGTCTGGCTCCGGAGCTGCCTGGGCCGGCTGGAGCAGGCGGACCGAAGCCTCTTGGCCCTGTACTTCGCCAACGAGCTGTCCCTGCAGGACACGGCCCGGGCGCTCTATCTCCACAAGAACACCCTGCAGTACCGGCTCAACCGGATCAGGACCCGCAGCGGCCTGGATCCCCGCCGCTTCCGGGACGCCTGCGCCCTCTACACTGCCCTCTGCCTGGAGCGGATCAGCGGCACGGCCCCGGAGCCGGCGGAGCAGACCGGCGAAGCCGCAAATCACGAAGGCTGAACCCTGCCCGGCAGGGAAGCCAAGCAACGGAGGAAACCATGGGAAAAGAAAACGATTTTACACGGGGCAGGATCCTGACGCCCCTTCTGCAATTTATGCTGCCGGTGTTTCTGGCCATGCTGCTGCAGGCCATGTACGGCGCGGTGGACCTGCTGATCGTGGGCCAGTTCGCCCAGTCCCAGGACGTGTCGGCGGTGTCCACCGGCTCCCAGATGATGATGACCGTGACCCATCTGGTCACCAGCTTCGCCATGGGCACCACCATCCTGCTGGGGCAGCGGCTGGGCGCGGGCCTGGGCCGGGAGGGCGGCCAGGTGGTGGGCAGCAGCATCTGCCTGTTCGGGGTCATCGCCCTGGCCTTCACGGCCCTGCTGCCCCTGGCGGCCGGGTCCCTGAGCGCCGTGATGAACGCTCCGCCGGAGGCCTTTGACGCCACGGTATCCTACGTCCGCATCTGCGGCCTGGGCTCCGTCTTCATCATCGCCTACAATCTGATCGGCAGCATCTTCCGGGGCATCGGGGACTCCAAAACGCCCCTTCTGACGGTGTTCATCGCCTGCGTCTGCAACGTGGCGGGGGATCTGCTGCTGGTGGCGGTGTTCCACATGGGCACCGCGGGCGCCGCCGTCGCCACGGTGGCGGCCCAGGCCGTCAGCGTGGTGATCTCCCTGCTGATCTTGCGGAAGAAGCCCCTCCCCTTCTCCTTTGACCGCTCGGAGCTCCGCTTCCGGGGGGATCTGATCCGCAGCGTCACCCGGCTGGGGCTGCCCATCGCTCTGCAGGATCTGCTGGTGGGGATCTCCTTCCTGGTGCTGCTGGCCATCGTCAACAACCTGGGCCTGACCCCCTCCGCGGGCATCGGCGTGGCGGAGCGGGTCTGCGGCTTCATGATGCTGATCCCCTCGGCCTTTATGCAGGCCATGGCGGCCTTCGTGGCCCAGAACTTCGGGGCCGGGCGCTGCGACCGGGCCAAAAAAGCCCTGGGCTATGCCATCGCCGTCTCCGCCCTGCTGGCGGTGGGGATGTTTGCCCTGAGCTTCTGGCGGGGCGAGCTGCTCTCCGGGGTCTTCTCCCGGGATCCGGCGGTGATCGAGGCCTCCGCGGACTATCTGAAGGCCTACGCCATCGACTGCCTGCTGACCTGCTTCCTGTTCTGCTTCATCGGCTTCTTCAACGGCGTGGGCATGACCCGCTTCGTAATGGTCCAGGGCATCGTCGGGGCCTTTCTGGTGCGAATCCCCGTGGCCTTTCTCATGAGCCGGGAGACGCCGGTCTCCATGTTCCACGTGGGTCTGGCCACCCCCTGCTCCACGGTGCTGCAGGTGCTCCTGTGCCTGATCTGCTACGTCCGGGCCAACCGGCGGTACGGCGGCGGAGCGCCCCGGAGGCTGGGGGCCCTCTGATCCCCCGCGCCGTTCCGGCGATCGCGTTCGAGCTGTGAAAAAGCTGCCGTCCCCGCCGCCTGAAACAGGCGGCGGGGACGGCAGCTCGTTTTTTACGAAGCTTTGCATGATCACGTCAGGAAGCTTTCAAATCGTATGACAGGCCCCGGCGCGCCTGCGGATCGGGCGGGGGGGACGCGGTCCCCCATCCCCTGTTCCGATGTGATCAAGCGGCTTTGATACTGAACGCCCCGCAGGCTGTCAACTCTCCCTTTGCGCCGGCCCGGGGCGGAGCGTCGGCTCCTTGCGGAGGAAGCGCAGGCTCAGGGCTGTGGCGACGGTCCAGCCGATGGGCCAGGCGCACCAGATTCCCGTGGCGCCCAGGGCCGTGCGGGACAGCAGCACCGCCAGCACCACCCGCAGGATCAGATCCGTGAAGGTGGCGGTCATGAACTGCCGCATCATGGCGGCCCCCCGCAGGATCCCGTCGCTCACCAGCTTGGTGGAAACCACCACGTAGAAGGGAGACAGGATCCGCAGGAAGATCACGCCGGTGCGGACCGCCTCCTGGCTGGGCTTGTCGATGAAAAAGCGGATCAGCGGCTCCCCCAGGAAGCAATAGAGGCCGAACAGGGGCAGGCTCAGGGCCCAGACCAGCTTCAGCCCCGCCCGGAAGCCGGGGAGGATCCGCTCCCGCCGTCCGGCGCCCAGATTCTGGGCGGTGTAGTTGGAGATGCCGTTGCAGAGGGTGGTGAAGGAGGTGATCACCAGGTTGTTCAGCTTGACCCCCGCCGCGTAGCCCGCGATGACCCCGGGGCCGAAGCCGTTGATGGCCCCCTGGATGATGATATTTCCCACGGAGATGAAGCTCTGCTGCAGGGCGCTGGGCACCGCGATCCGGGCGAAGCCCTTCAAAATCGGGAGGCTGAAGCGCCGGGGCTTCTCCCGGGTCTCCATGGCCCGCAGCCGCCGCAGCACCGTCAGCAGGGCCAGCAGGCAGCTGACGCCCTGGCACAGGAAGGTGGCCCAGGCCACGCCCGCCACCCCCATGCGGAACGCCGTCACAAACAGCAGGTCCATGCCGATGTTGGCCAGAGACGAGCCCGCCAGGAACCAGAAGGGGGTTCTGGAGTCCCCCAGGGCGGAGAAGATGCCGGTGGAGAGGTTGTAGAAAAACACAAAGGGAACGCCCCAGACGTAGATGGTCAGATAGAGCAGGGAGTCCGCCATGATCTGCTCCGGCGTGCGGATCAGCCGCAGCAGCGCCTCTCCGCCCAGCAGACCCGCCAGCATCAGCAGCAGACATACGGCGCCGCTGGCCAGCATGGCGGTGGACACCGCCGTCTTCACCCTGCCGTACTCCTTCGCCCCGAAGAAGCCGGACACCACCACGGAGCAGCCGATGTTGCAGCCGAAGGCAATGGCGATGAAGATCAGGGTGATCTCATAGCTGTTGCCCACGGCGGCCAGGGCGTCCTGCCCGACGTACTTCCCGGCCACCAGGGAGTCCGCCAGATTGTAGAGCTGTTGAAACACGATGCTGCCGAACAGCGGCAGGCAGAACTGCCAGAGCACCTTTTCCGGCCTGCCAACCGTCAAATCCCGATTCATTCTCTCGCCTTCTCTTGCAAAAATTCGCAAACTGTATTATATTGGATCAGGACCCGCTTGTAAACCATTTTTTACGGATCGGAGCATCTTTTTTTACTGTCAGACAGATGAAACAGGTCCGGCATGTTTCCTTCCCGCCGGGCCCGAATTTCCGGAACGCGAGGAGAAACCGATGAAACGATGGATTTCCCTGATGCTGAGCTCCCTTCTGCTGTGGGCGACGCTGCCCGCTGCCGCCGCCCGGAGCGCCCCGGAGGCCTGGACCGCCATCCGGGCCATTGAGGACCGGGCCGAGGCCCTTTGCAGCCCCCAGGGAGAAACGGAGCGGCGCGGCGCCTACGCCCGGGAGGTGGATCAGATGATCCTGGCGGTGCAGGCGGCGCCGGACTATCTGCCCGGCAGCCTGGAACGGCACGGAGATTTCTTCTTCTGGGAGAGCCGGGACGGCAGAGCCAACGGCTACTCCCACTCCCTGCGGTCTACGGATACTTTCTCCCGGAGGACGGCCTCAGCCGGGGCCAGTTCCGCCGGGTCACGGAGGCGCCGGCGGATTGGGCCGGCGACTACGTCATCACCTACCAGTCCACCAAGGCCCTGAAGGCCAGCACCGCCTACACCGGCCAGGGCATCATGAGCCCCGGCGCCGTGGCCTCCGATCGCTCCGCGGGCTATTTCCTGGACGGGGATTATCTCAACGAGGTCCCGGATGAGATTGTCTACCGCTTCTCCCCCGGCGCGGCGGGCACGGGCCCGCTGAAAATGCTGTGCAGCGATTCATCCGGAAATCGTTTGAATCAAGGATTCGTATCAGCACGACGAAACCCGACCTGTCCCGGAGGGGAAAGGTCGGGTTTTTCGCACGTTCCGAGGATTACTTGCCGGGCTCCAGCCTGCGGCGCAGCTCCGCCAGGGAGAGCTCCTGCTGTCTGGCGATCCGGGCCAGGTCCTCATATTCGTATTTGCTCCGCTCCACGCCCCAGCCCGAGGCGGTCTTGCGGGTCACGGGGCCGAAGGGGGTCTCAAGGGTCTCAAGACGCCGATCCAGGACGCTGCGCTCCATGGGGCAGACCCGGACCCCCAGGGTGCTGGTGTGGCGGAACAGCAGCGCCTCCATGGTCTGCCGCTGATCGGGTTTACATAATACACACAGCATGGTGCCGGGACGGCCCTTCTTCATGCCGATGGCCTGGGTCCACACGTCCGGCGCCCCCGCCTCCAGCAGCCGCTCCATGGCGAAGCCCAGCTCCTCGCCGGTCATATCGTCCAGATTGCAGCGCAGCTCCAGCATCGCCTCGCTTCCTTCCTCCGTGTCCCCCAGCAGGGCCCGGACGCAGTTGGCGGCGGGGAAATCCTTCTTCCCCATGCCGTAGCCGATGGCCCGGGTCCTCATGGGCGGCATGGGGCCAAACGAGTTGACATAATATTTCAGCAGTGCGGCTCCCGTGGGGGTGCAGAGCTCTCCCCGGATGGCGCCGCCGTAGATGGGAACGTCCTTCAGCAGCTCCGCCGTGGCAGGCGCCGGAACCGGCATGAGGCCGTGGGCGCAGCGGACCTGGCCGCTGCCCACGTGGACCGGGGAGGCCAGGATCTGCTCCGGGGCCAGCCGACGCAGCAGCAGGCAGACCGCCGTCACGTCGGCCACCGCGTCCATGGACCCCAGCTCGTGGAAGTGGATCTGCTCCACCGGGACCCCGTGGACCCTGCTCTCCGCGTCGGCAATCAGCCGGTACACCGCCAGCACGTCCCGCCGGACCTGCTCCGGCAGCTCCATGTGCTCTGTTACCAGATGCTCGATCCCGTGCAGGTCGCTGTGCGTATGGTGATGGTGACCGTGTTCGTGGTCGTGGTCGTGTGCGTGGTCATGATCGTGGGGATGCGTGGGCTGACGGATCGTTTCCCCTGGGCCCTGTTCCTCCTCTTCCCCCTGCACCGTCACCGTCATGTGGGTGCCGGTGATGCCGCACTTGACGGAGGGCTCCGCCCGATAGACCACGCCGGGGATGCCCAGGGCGTTGAGCTGCTCCACGAAGGCCGCCGGGTCCGGCAGCAGCTCCAGCAGGGCCGCCGTCAGCATGTCCCCCGCCGCCCCCATGGAGCAGTCCAGATATAAGGTTTTCATGTTGTACCTCCCATATGGTTGATCCGGTTGGCCAGAAAGCCCGCGCCGAAGCCGTTGTCGATGTTCACCACGCTGACGCCGCTGGCGCAGGAGTTCAGCATGGAAAGCAGGGCGGAGAGGCCGCCGAAGGAGGCCCCGTAGCCCACGCTGGTGGGCACGGCGATCACCGGGCAGTCCACCAGGCCCCCCAGCACCGAGGCCAGGGCGCCCTCCATCCCGGCGATGGCGACGACCACCGAGGCCTCCATCAGCTCGTCCAGGTGGGCGAGGGTCCTGTGCAGGCCCGCCACCCCCACGTCGTAGAGCCGGGTGACCCGGCTGCCCAGAAACTCCGCCGTCAGGGCCGCCTCCTCCGCCACGGGCAGGTCGGAGGTGCCGCCGGTGGCCACCACCACGCTGCCCAGGCCGTCGGGCTCCGGCGCCCGGCCCAGCAGCCCGATCCGGGGCAGGGCCTCGTAGCGCAGGGGGAAGTCCCGGGCCAGGGCCGCCGCCTTCTCCGCCTCCAGGCGGGTGATCAGCACCCGCTCCTGTCCGTTGTCCAGCATGGCCCGCAGGATCCCGGCGATCTGCTCCGGGGTCTTCCCTGCCCCGTAGATCACCTCCGCGGCCCCCTGCCGCAGCCGCCGGTGCAGATCCACCTTGGCATAGCCGATGTCGGCAAAGGGAGCCTTCTTCAGCTCCAGCAGGACCTCCTCCACGCTGCGGGACCCGTCCCGCAGCTGCTCCAAAAGCCGCCTGATCTCCGTGTTCATGGCGCACCTCTTTTCCTGTTCTTTCTGAATAATATACCACGCCGCCGGGTGTTTTGTAAAGGAAAAAAATCTGTGAATCCGGTGGCCTTTGGGATAGCTTTTTCCCGCCGCCGGTTGTATAATATCCAAAGAACAGACGAATGGAGGATACCAGCTTGCGTCAGGATATTTTGGAGCTGGCGGTGGAGCTGCGGCACCGGCTGCACGCCCACCCGGAGCTCTCCAATCATGAAGTCGAGACAAAGCGGCGGCTCATGGACTTTCTGCGGGCCCACACTTGCCGCCTGGAGATCGTGGACCGGGGCCAATGGTTCTACGCCGTCTATCGGGCCGGGGCGGACCGGCCCTCCCTGGCCTTCCGGGCGGACTTTGACGCCCTGCCGGTGGAGGACCGCTGCGGCAAGCCCTATGCCTCCCAAACGCCCGGGGTGGGCCACAAGTGCGGCCACGACGGCCACAGCGCGGTCCTGGCGGCCCTGGCCCTGGAGATCGACCGGGACGGGGCGGACAAAAATCTGTATTTTCTCTTTCAGCACGCGGAGGAGACCGGCGACGGGGCCCGGGTCTGCGCGGCCCTTTTGGAGCAGGAGCGGATCGACGAGATCTTCGGCTTCCACAACCGGCCCGGCCTGCCCCTGGGGCTGGTGCAGGTGCTGGACGGCTGCGTCTACTGCGCCTCGGAGGGGATGATCCTGGACTTTCAGGGGATCCCCTCCCACGCCAGCATGCCGGAGCTGGGCCGGAACCCGGCCTATGCCATTGCGGAGCTGGTCCAGGCCCTGCCGGGGCTGTCGGACCCGGCAAAGCACCGGGGCATCTGCTTTGCCACCATCATCCAGATCGACCTGGGCGAGCCCGCCTTCGGCACCCAGGCCAGCCGGGGCAAGCTGCTGCTGACCATCCGGGGGCAGTATGCGGACGAGCTCGACGCCCTGCGGGCAAGGCTCCGGGCCCTGGCGGAGGAGAAGGCCGCCCGCTTCGGTCTGAAGCTGCGCATCAGCGCCCGGGACGTATTCCCGGACACGGTGAGCTGGCCCCGGAGCAACGAGAAGATCCGCCGCTGCTGCCGGGCTCTGGGCCTGAGCTGCCGGGAGATGCCCGCTCCCTTCCGCTCCTCGGAGGACTTCGGCTGGTACACCAAGCGGATCCCCGGTGCCTTCTTCGAGATCGGCGGCGGCCCAGGCGGGGACCTGCACAGCGTGGAGATGGACTTCAACGACCGGATCATCCCCATCGCGGTGGATCTGTATCGGAAGCTCATCGAGCTCTGAGGCTCCGGCAGGGGCCCGGCGGGCGGCCTTTTTCGTGCTTTACAAAAAGGCCCTTCTCTGCTATAATATATGCTGAATAAAAGGGTAATTCTGCCCGTGGGGGCGAAATTCCCTGCTTTGAGGTTACATTTATGACTGAACTTTCCAAAATCCGGAATTTTTCCATCGTGGCCCACATCGACCACGGCAAGTCCACTCTGGCGGACCGTCTGCTGGAGGAGACCAAAACCGTGGACAAGCGGGAGATGGAGGAGCAGATCCTGGACAACATGGAGCTGGAGCGGGAGCGGGGCATCACCATCAAGGCCCGGGCCGTGAAGCTCAACTATCGGGCCGACGACGGGGAGGACTACGTGCTGAACCTGATCGACACCCCGGGCCACGTGGACTTCAACTACGAGGTCTCCCGCTCCCTCACCGCCTGCGAGGGCGCGGTGCTGGTGGTGGACGCCTCCCAGGGCATCGAGGCCCAGACCCTGGCCAATACCTATCTGGCCATTGACGCGGGGCTGGAGGTGCTGCCGGTGGTGAACAAGATCGACCTGCCCGCGGCCCGGCCCCGGGAGGTCAAGCAGGAGATTGAGGACATCATCGGCCTGCCCGCCATGGACGCCCCGGAGATCTCCGCCAAAAATGGCATCAATATCCACTCGGTTCTCGAGATGATCGTCAAGGAGGTCCCGCCCCCCAAGGGGGACCGGGAGGCGCCGCTGCAGGCCCTGATCTTTGACAGCCAGTACGACAGCTATCGGGGCGTGGTGGTCTACATGCGGGTGATGAACGGCGTGGTCCGGCCCGGCATGGACGTGAAGATGATGGCCTCCGGCGCCGTCTACAAGGTGGTGGAGTGCGGCTATCTGCACCCCAAGGGCATGGTGCCCGCCGAGGCCCTGGGGGCCGGGGAGGTGGGCTATCTCACCGCCTCCATCAAGACCATCGCCGACACCCGGGTGGGCGACACCGTCACCGGAGCGGAGAACCCCGCCGCCGAGCCCCTGCCGGGCTACAAGAGCTGCCAGCCCATGGTCTTCTCCGGCGTCTACCCCGCCGACGGCTCCAAGTACGGGGACCTGCGGGACGCTTTGGAGAAGCTGAAGCTGAACGACGCCTCCATGTACTACACCCAGGAGAACTCCATCGCCCTGGGCTTCGGCTTCCGCTGCGGCTTTTTGGGCCTTTTGCACATGGAGATCATCATGGAGCGGCTGGAGCGGGAGTTCAACCTGGACCTGATCACCACGGCTCCCAACGTGGTCTACGAGATCGACAAGACCGACGGCAGCCACATCGAGGTCTACACCCCCCTGAACTACCCCGACCCCATGGAGATCGCCCAGGCCTACGAGCCCTACGTGAAGGCCAGCATCATTGCGCCGCCGGAATACGTGGGCAACATCATGGACCTGTGCCAGTTCCGCCGGGGCGAGTTCAAGGACATGAGCTACCTGGACCAGAGCCGGGTGGAGCTCCACTACGAGATCCCCCTCAACGAGATCATCTACGACTTCTTCGACGCTCTGAAGTCCCGGACCCGGGGCTACGGCTCCCTGGACTATGAGCTGATCGGCTACCGGCCCTCCAAGCTGGTGAAGCTGGACATTCTGCTGAACGGCGAGCTGGTGGACGCTTTGAGCTTCATTCTCTTTGCCGACGAGGCCTACGCCAGAGCCCGCCGCATCTGCGAGAAGCTGAAGGAGAACATCCCCCGCCAGATGTTCGAGATCCCGGTCCAGGCCGCCATCGGCGGCAAGATCATCGCCCGGGAGACCATCAAGGCCCTGCGGAAGGACGTGCTGGCCAAGTGCTACGGCGGCGACATCACCCG
>CAMNHH010000071.1 GCA_946539175.1 uncultured Clostridia bacterium
CCGGCACCTTCGGCAAGGCCCTGGGCGGCGCCTCCGGCGGCTACACCGCGGCCCGCCAGCCCATCGTGGATCTGCTGCGGCAGAAGAGCCGTCCCTACCTGTTCTCCAACACCGTGGCTCCCGCCATCTGCGCCGCCACCATCGCCACCCTGGATCTGCTGGAGAAATCCACCGAGCTCCGGGACAGGGTCCATGCCAACGCCCGGTACTTCCGGGCCGAGATGGAGAAGCTGGGCTTCGATCTGCTGCCCGGCGAGCATCCCATCGTCCCCGTCATGCTCTACGATCCCAAGGTTGCCCACGAGTTCTCCCGCCGGATGCTGGAGAAGGGCGTCTACGTGGTGGCCTTCTGCTACCCCGTGGTACCCAAGGGCAAGGACCGCATCCGCACCCAGCTCTCCGCCGGCCACAGCAAGGAGGACATCGACTTCGTGGTCAAGTGCTTCGGTGAGGTCAAGGCCGAGATGGGTCTGTAATCTTCCGAACAATCAATCGCGCCCGGCAGGAGCAAGGCTCCTGCCGGGCGCTTCGTATTGCTTTGGAAATGGGGGAAGCCGTCTCAGCGCTTCATCAGCTCCTGCTTGGTAAACTGCAGGGTGTAGAGCTTGTAATAGCGGCCCTTGGCGGCCAGCAGTTCCTGGTGGGTGCCCCGCTCCACGATCTCCCCGTGGGAGAGCACCAGGATGCTGTCCGCATGCTGGACGGTGGAGAGCCGGTGGGCCACGATCAGCATGGTGCCGATGGTCTTGATCCGCTCCAGGGAGTCCTGGATCAGCAGCTCCGTCTCGGTGTCAATATTGGCGGTGGCCTCGTCCAGGATGATGACGGACGGCTTGTGGAGGATGGTCCGGGCGAAGCTCAGAAGCTGGCGCTGGCCCGCTGAGAAGTTGTTGCCCCGCTCCCGCACCGGCTCGTCCAGGCCCTTTTCCAGACGATTGATGAAGCTGTCGGCGTTCACGTACTTGCAGGCCGCCATGACCTCCCGGTCGTCCACCCCCTCCATCCGCAGCAGCAGATTGGAGCGGATGTCGCCGGAGAAGAGGAACACGTCCTGGAGCATCTGGCCGAAGTGGCGGCGCAGGGAGGCGATCTTGATGGTCCTGATGTCCCGGCCGTCGATGAGGATCTGGCCCTTCTGGATGTCGTAGTTCCGGCAGATCAGGCTGAGAATGGTGGTCTTGCCGGAGCCGGTGGGTCCCACGAAGGCCACGGTCTGGCCGGGCATCACATGGAAGCTGACCCCCTTCAGCACCCATTCGTCCACCTTGTAGCGGAACCACACGTCTCTGAACTCGATCTCGCCCCGGATCTCGTCCAGCTCCACCGCGTCGGGTTCGTCCACCACCTCCGGGACGATGTCCAGGATGGAAAAGATCTTCTCCGCCGCGGCGAAGGATCTTTGCAGCATGTCAAACTGCTCCGCCAGGGTCTGGATGGGGTTGAAGAACTTGTTCAGATACATGTAGAAGCTGACGATGACGCCGGAGGAGATGGACTGGCCGAACCAGTGCAGGTTCCGGATATGTCCCTTGGCGCCGAAGTAGAACAGGCAGAGCACCGAGGAGATATAGAGCATGTAGACCATGGGCCGGAAGATGCCGAAGACCAGCATCCGGGCGTTCTTGGCCTTCTTCAGCTCGGTGCTGCGGGTCTCGAAGTCCGTCATTTTCCGGTCCTCCCGGTTGAAGCTCTGGGTGATCTTCATGCCGGAGAGGTTCTCGGACAGGTAGGTGTTGATGGCGGTGGTGGCGTCGTTGACCCGGCGGTGGACCTTCCTGGAGAACTTCCGGAAGATCACCGTGAAGAGCACCACGAAGGGCACGAAGCACAGGACCATCAGGGTCAGCGCGTAGTTCAGCACCAGCATGGCCCCCAGGACTCCCAGGATCACCAGGCTGTTCTTGGCCATGGTCACCAGCACGTTGGTGAAGAGGAAGGAGATGGAGTTGGGGTCGTTGCTGACGCGGGTCACCAGCTTGCCCAC
Organism: uncultured Clostridia bacterium; assembly: GCA_946539175.1. Taxonomy (GTDB): domain Bacteria; phylum Bacillota; class Clostridia; order Oscillospirales; family Oscillospiraceae; genus JAFRPC01. The sequence goes on from CAMNHH010000071.1 coordinate 1,985, forward strand.
GGGGATGCGGTTGAGCTGCTCATGGGAGAGCTGCTCGATGTGGGTGAAGGTATCCATACGGATCTGGGAGAGGATCTTCTGGCCCACCTTCTGCAGCAGCATGGCCTGGGCGTAGGTGGAGATCAGGCTCACCACCAGAATGCCCGCGTAAACCGCCACGTAGGAAAAGAGCTCCGACAGGGGGAAGCTGTCCTTGATCAGCTCCTCGATCCGGCCGATCAGCAGGGGCGAGGCCACGTCGTAGACGATGGAGAACAGCATCACCAGGAACACCAGGAGAAACTGGCCCTTGTAGGGCTTGGCGTAGGCCAGCAGCCGCCGGATGATCTCCCGGTCGGACATATTCCGCTCCCAGCCCATGGATTTTTTCTTGTCCTTTTCCAGCAGGAAGGCCACCAGGAAGACGACGGAAAACACGCCGATGATGGCTCCCACGATCAGGACGGGAAGATACTCACGCATGCGCCTTCCCTCCTTCCTCCTCCAGCTTCTGGAGGTCCACCATTTTGCGGTAGCCGGGGCAGCTCTCGTAGAGGAGCTCGTGGCTGCCCACAGCCCGGATCTCCCCGTCCTCCAGATACAGCAGCTTGTCCATCTGCTGAATGGTGGAGATCCGGTGGGCGATCAGAATGGTGGTCTTGCCCCGGCGGGTCTGGCGCAGATTGGCCAGGATGGTCCGCTCGGTGTCGGTATCCACGGCGGAAACGGAGTCGTCCAGGATCAGGATGGGCGCGTCCTTCATCAGCGCCCGGGCGATGGAGATCCGCTGCTTCTGGCCGCCGGAGACCATGACGCCCCGCTCGCCCAGCAGGGTCTCATACTGGTTGGTGAAGTCCCGGATGCTGGCGTCCACGTTGGCCAGCCGGGCCGCTTCCTCGATCTCCTCCCTGGTGAACTCGTCCACCGCGAAGGCGATGTTGTTGGTGATGGTATCGGAGAACAGATAATTGTCCTGGGGCACGTAGGCGCAGCCCTCCCGGAGGGAGCGGATGGTCACCCGGTTCACATCATGCCCGTCCACGAAAAGGGTGCCGTCGGGCACGTTGTAGGTCCGCAGGATCAGATCCACCAGAGTGGTCTTGCCGCAGCCGGTCTTGCCCACCAGGCCCACGTTCTCCCCCGCCTCGATGCGGAAGCTGACGTTCTTCAGCACGTCATAGGCCCCGTCGGGATAGCGGAAGCTCAGATTTCTGAATTCGATCTCGCCCCGGATCCGCTCCAGGGGCTTCGCGCCGGGGGCGTCCACCACGTCGGGCTTCGCGTCCAGCAGCTCCCCGATGCGCTTGAGGGAGGCCTTGCCCCGGGAGGTCATGTCGATCAGCTCAGACACCGCCATCACCGGCCAGACCACGGAGGTGAAGTAGCCGATGAACTCCACAAGCTGGCCCGCGTTGAAGGTGCCCTTCCAGACCAGATAGCCGCCGTAGCCCAGGATGATGCAGATGACGCTCTCCACGAACATCATCACCAGCACCCGCAGCAGCACGGAGGCCTTGGTATGCTCGATGTTGGCCACCTCGTTCTCCTCGTTCAGCTTGCGGAAGGCCATCAGCTCCTTGGCCTCCTTGACGAAGGCCTTAATGACCGCAATGCCGGAGAAGCTCTCCTGGCTGAAGTCGGACAGGCGGGAAAATGCCTCCTGGCGGATATCCCACTTTTTCATCATATAGCGGCCCACCACCGTGGCGGAGGCCAGCAGCAGGGCCGTGGGGATCAGCGAAAGGATCGTGAGGATCACGCTCATGCGAAGCATCTTCACCACAGCCATGCCGCAGAGCAGCAGGGCGTCGAAGAACATCATGATGCCCCAGGCGAAGCACTCGGCCACCGTGTCCAGGTCGTTGGTGAAAAGGCTCATAAGGCTGCCCACCTTGTGGACCTGGTAGTAGTTCTGGCTCAGATGCCGGGCGTTGTCAAACATCCGGTTGCGGATGTTCTCCTCCACCTTGAAGGCGGTGCCCAGGAACATGATCCGCCACAGAAAGCGGCCCGCCACCATGGAGAGGATAACCAGCACCATGGGCATGCAGATCCGGTCCAGCAGGAAGTTCATGTCGAAGGGCTGCCGCACCCCGTCCACCAGCACCCAACCCTGGTTGAGCCCGTTGATCACCATCTGATAGAGATTGGGGATGATCAGCTGCAGATAGTCCACCGCGATCAGGGAGGCCAGGCCCAGCAGGAGCCAGTGGCCGTAGCGGAGATAGTAGCGATTGATGTGTCTGCCGAATATCATGGCTGTTCCTCCTGTGTCTTCGGGGGAGCCGTCAGCTCCGTCTGCCCGCCGCAGTCCCCCTCCGGGCCCAGCGTGGGCAGGCTGGGGTCATACTCCAGAATGTCCCCCGGCTGGCAGTCCAGCGCCTCGCAGATGGCCGAAAGCGTGGAGAAGCGGATCGCGCAGATCTTGCCGGTCTTCATCTTGGAGAGATTGACGTTGGAGATGCCCACCCGGTCCGCCAGCTCCTTGAGGCTGATCTTCCGGTCCGCCATCACCCGATCCAGGCGTAAAATGATCTGTCCCATGTGACACCACCCATTCATTTCATAAAAAATTTTACGTTTATCGTAAATCGCCATGCCATCATACTATACGCGCCTGACTTTGTCAAGAGAAACTTTCATCCATTTCCCCCCGCCCGCCGACGGGGCCTTTTCCGCGGGAAAAGCCGAAAAAATGCTTGCATATTCCGGGCGGATGTGCTATACTGGTTCCGTTCATTTGAATGAATAGGGCATACAGGCGGAGAACGGTTTGTCTGTGTCTCAATCGCGGGTCCAGAGAGGGTGCGGCTGCTGGAAGCACCTCCCGCCGGGATACGGGCCTTCCACCGGGAGCCGCGGGCCTGAAGGAGCGCCAAGCGCCCTGGGTAGGGTCCGCCGCGGGGATCGCGTTAAGGTCCGAAAAGTGCGCCGGGCAACCGGCGAATGCGGGTGGTACCGCGGAAGCTGCGTCTTTCGTCCCTGTTGGGGGGAAGGACGTTTTTCTTTTGCGCGGGCCCTATGACAGATCAGAACATGATTCTTCATATTAAGGAGAGATGAGAATGAAGGAACAACTGGAACAGATCCGTGCCCAGGCCATGCAGGCCCTTCAGGAGGCCAGAGAGTCCTCCGAGCTGGAGGCCCTGCGGGTGAAGCTGCTGGGCAAGAAGGGCGAGCTCACCGCGGTCCTGAAGACCATGGGCAAGCTCTCCGCCGAGGAGCGGCCTGTGATGGGTCAGCTGGCCAACTCCGTCCGCGCCGCCATCGAGGAGCGGCTGGAGCAGCGGAAGACCGAGCTGGCCGCCGCAGCCCTGGAGGCGAAGCTGGCCGCCGAGGCCCTGGACGTCACCGTCCCCGGCACGGCTCCCGCCCTGGGCCACAAGCACCCCATGTACATCGCCCTGGACGAGGTCAAGGAGATCGCCATCGGCATGGGCTTCCAGATCCTGGATGGGCCCGAGGTTGAGCTGGCCGACTACAACTTCACCAAGCTGAACACCGAGGAGGGGCACCCCGCCCGGGACTGGTCCGACACCTTCTATATTAAAGAAGACAGCTCCGTCCTGCTCCGGACCCAGACCTCCCCCATGCAGATCCGGGCCATGGAGGCCATCGGGCATCCCCCCATCCGCATCCTGGCCCCGGGCCGGGTCTACCGGAAGGACGAGGTGGACGCCACCCACTCCCCCATGTTCCACCAGATCGAGGGCCTGGTCATCGACAAGGGCATCACCATGTCCGACCTGAAGGGCACCCTGGAAACCTTCGTCAAGGGGCTCTACGGCGAGGATTCCGTGGTCCGCTTCCGCCCCCATCACTTCCCCTTCACCGAGCCCAGCTGTGAGCTGGACGTCCAGTGCTTCAAGTGCCATGGCGCCGGCTGCCCCACCTGCAAGGGGGAGGGCTGGATCGAGCTGCTGGGCGCGGGCATGGTTCATCCCAAGGTGCTGGAGGGCTGCGGCATCGACCCCGAGGTCTACTCCGGCTTCGCCTTCGGCATCGGTCTGGAGCGCATGGCCATGCGCCGCTTCCAGATCTCCGACCTGCGGCTGATTTTTGAGAACGACGTCCGCTTCCTGCGGCAGTTTTAAGGAAGGAGGCTATTGACTTATGAACCTTTCCAGAAAATGGCTTTCCGAGTTCGTAGACGTGCAGGCCTCCGACCGGGAATACGCTGAAACCATGACCATCGCCGGGCAGAAGGTGGAGACCACCACCCGCCTGGACCAGGAGCTGAAAAACGTGAAGGTGGGCAGGGTGCTGTCCATCGTCCGCCACGAGAATTCCGACCACATGTGGGTCTGCCAGATCGACGTGGGCGAGGCCGAGCCCGTCCAGATCGTCACCGGCGCCCAGAACGTCCGCGAGGGGGATCTGGTGCCCGCCGCCCTGCACAACGCCTGGCTGGCCGGGGGCACCCACATCACCAAGGGCAAGCTGCGGGGCGTGGCCTCCAACGGCATGCTCTGCTCCATCCAGGAGCTGGGCCTCACGAAGAACGATTATCCCGACGCCTGCGAGGATGGCATCTGGATCCTGAACGGCGAGGACGCCTATGTGGGGCAGGACATCAACGAGCTGATCGGCAACGACGACAGCATCGTGGAGTTCGAGATCACCAACAACCGCCCCGACTGCTACAGTCTGATCGGTCTGGCCCGGGAGACCGCCGCGGCCTTCAACGTCCCCCTGAAGCTCCACGAGCCCGTGGTCAAGGGCGGCGGCCCCGGCTGCCTGCCGGAGCTGCTGGACGTGGAGACCCCGGACCCGGACCTCTGCCTGCGCTACACCGCCCGGATGGTGCGGAACGTGAAGATCGGCCCCTCCCCCAAGTGGATGCGCCAGCGGCTCCGCGCCGCCGGGATTCGGCCCATCAACAACATCGTGGACATCACCAACTACGTGATGGTGGAGTACGGCCAGCCCATGCACGCCTTTGACTACCGCTACGTGGGCGGCGGCAGGATCATCGTCCGCCGGGCGGGCGAGGACAAGACCCTCACCACCCTGGACGGCAATCTCCGGAGACTGAGCCCGGATATGCTGGTGATCGCTGACGAGACCAAGCCCGTGGGCCTGGCCGGCATCATGGGCGGCGAAAACTCCGAGATCGCCCCCGACACCGTGGACGTGGTCTTTGAGTCCGCCAACTTCGACGGCACCTCCATCCGCAAGACCGCCCTGGCTCTGGGCATGCGAACCGAGGCCTCCGCCAAATTCGAGAAGAACATCGACCCCATGCTGACCCTGCCCGCGGTGAACCGCGCCTGCGAGCTGGTGGAGCTGCTGGGGGCCGGCGAGGTGCTGGACGGCGTCATCGACATTCTGAACTACATCCCCGAGCCCGTCACCCTGCCCCTGGAGCCGGAGAAGATCAACGCCCTGCTGGGCACCGAAATCTCCGAGGCAGATATGATCGAGTATCTGCGCCGGGAGCAGGTCCCCGTGGAGGACGGCCTGATCCGGGTCCCCTCCTGGCGGCCCGACCTGCGGCGGATGGCGGATATTGCCGAGGAGGTGGCCCGCTTCTACGGCTACAACGAGATCCCCACCACCCTGATGCGGGGCGCCACCACCCGGGGCGGCTATTCCGACAGCCAGAAGCTGGAGAACAAGGCCGGCTCAGCCGCCCGGGCTCTGGGCTGCAGCGAGATCATCACCTATTCCTTCGTCTCCCCTGCCGGGCTGGATCTGATCCGGGCCCCCAAGGACGACCCCAGGCGCAATCAGATCAAGCTGCTGAACCCCCTGGGGGAGGACAGCTCCGTGATGCGGACCACCGGAATCCCCTCCATGCTGGAGATCCTGGCCCGGAACAACGCCTATCACAACAAGGCCGCCCGGCTCTACGAGCTGGCCAAGATCTATCTGCCCGTGGAGGGCCAGCCCCTGCCCCGCGAGCCCAAGCTGCTGATGCTGGGCGCCTACGGCCCCGACGAGAGCTTCTACAGCCTGAAGGGCATGGTGGAGGGCATTCTGTCCCAGCTCAACGCCCAGGCCGCCGACTTTGAGGCCGTCTGCGACGACCCCAGCTTCCACCCCGGCCGCTGCGCGGCCCTGTACGTGGGCGGCAAGCTGATCGGCAAGCTGGGCCAGATCCATCCTCTGGCCGCCAGGAACTACGGCATGGACTGCGAGGTCTATGTGGCGGAGCTGAACTTCACGGATCTGTTGACGGTGCTGGCCCCGGAGAAGACCTTCACCGCCCTGCCCCGCTTCCCCGCCAGCAGCCGGGATCTGTCCGTCACCTGCGCCGAGAACGTCACCGTGGGCGCTCTGGAGGCCTGCATCACCAAGGCCGCCGGGAGGCTTCTGAAGGAGATCAAGCTCTTTGATATCTACCGGGGCGTGGGCATTCTGCCCGGCATGAAGAGCGTGGCCTTCTCCCTGAGCTTCCGGGCCGAGGACCGGACCCTCACCGACGCGGACATCGAGCCCGCCATGGAGAAGGTGCTGAAGGCGCTGGAGGCTGAGCTGCACGCCTTCAGACGCTGAATTCCAATCATATAGAAGGAGTCAAGAACATGAAACCCTATATCATCAGCGCCGACAGCACCCTGGATATGCCGCCGGAGCTCATCGCCCAATATGACATCCGGGTGATTGCCAGCTATGTGACCATGGGCGACAAAACCGTGGCCGACTGGCCGGATCTGACCCAAAAGCAGCTTCTGGACTACGTCAGAACCAGCGGCCAGCTGGCCAAGACCAGCGCCGCCAACCCCGACGACTACGAAAAGTGGTTCCGCAAGCTCACCGCCGAGGGCCGCCCCGTAATCCACGTGGCCAAGAGCGCAGGCATCTCCTCCTGCTATCAGAACGCCTGCATGGCGGCCAAGGAGGTGCCCAACGTCTGGGTGGTGGACTCCAAGAATCTGGCGGGCGGCAGCTCCATGACCATCCTGGCCGCTCTGCGCTCCGGGCCGGAGGACCCTGCCCAGGCGGCGGCCTTCATGGAGGCCTACCGGGAGCGGATCGAGGGCAGCTTCATCATCGAGACCCTGGAATTCCTCCACAAGGGCGGACGCTGCTCCACGGTGGCGGCCCTGGGCGCCAATATCCTAAAGCTGCGGCCGGAGATCGTCTTCGACGGCGGCATCATGCGGGTGGGCAAGAAGTACCGTGGCGTCTACCGCAAGTGCGTCTACGAATATCTGAACGATCAGCTGGCCAAGCTGGACCGCTACGAAACGGACCTGGTTTACATGAACCACACTCTCCAGGACCAGGCCTTCCTGGAGGAGCTGAAGGCTTACGTCCGGGAGAAGACCGGCTGCCGGGAGCTGATCGAGCACCCCGCCTCCTCCGCCATCTCCACCCACTGCGGCCCCAATACCTTCGGCATGTTCTTCGTGCGAAAGGAAAAATAATTTACAATTATTCTCTTTACAAATCCCACAAAATGGGGTATGATAAGAAAAAGGCGCAAAGGAGGCTGGCCCTATGGAAGACCATACCATCAAATACCGGGTTCCCTCGGAGGATCATGAGGAGATGAAGCGGATCCTCGCTTCTGTCTACGCCTCTCTCACCGAGAAGGGCTACAATCCCATCAACCAGATCGTAGGCTACCTCCTGTCCGAGGACCCCACCTACATCACCAACCACAACAACGCCAGAGCGATGATCTGCCGTCTGGACCGGGACGAGCTGCTCTCCGAGCTGGTGAGACACTATCTGTTCAACTGATCCGGTCACCCATTCAGACAACGCGGGGAGTCTGCGGCGCAGGCTCCCCGTTTTGTTGAGCGCGGCTCCGCTCCGGCGCGACCCGCTCCTTTGTTTCATACGTACCCCGCTTTTCCCGTAAAAAACGTCATTTGGACCAAATTTCCTCTGAAAAATGTGAACGTTCTGCAATATTTTGTGAATTTTCCGCCTTGGGGGTTGACAAACCCATTTCAATGAGTTACAATTTGGTTACATTTCCAAATAGGAGGTGCTTTATGTCTGAACAAAACGGCCTGACCTATAAGGGTCATCCCCTGATGCGTAAGGACAACATGGTCTACTACGGCTCCATGGCCGATAAATATATCGTCATCATGCAGATCCTGGAGTCCAAGGACTTTCAGGACGTGAGCCTGGCAAGCAAGGTTTCGGTGCAGCTTCAGCTCACCGACCAGAGCGTCCGACCCAAAGATCGAATCATCAAAAAAAGCGAGAAGGACGGCTTCTACACAGCTCTTGACGTTGGCTGTGTGTGGCTCGAAAGAGCCTTAGCCTCCAAGTAATCGGAAAGCGAGGGTACCTATGAAACGTAACTTCACCAGATTGATCGCCCTGATCCTGGCCGTCAGCATGCTGGCAGGCTTTGCGCTCCCGGCCAGCGCAACCGAGCTGAAAACCGGCATCGGCGTAGTCACCGCCTCCTCCCTGCGGCTCCGGGCCGCCGCCTCCACCGACAGCGAGATCCTTGCCACCGCCGCCGGCGGCGACAACGTGGTCATCATCCGGGAGGTGGGAGACTGGTATCTGGTCAACTTCAATCTCGAGATCGGCTACATGCACAAGGACTACGTCGAGTTCAACGACGTGAAAAACGTCAAGCTCGGTTACGCCATGTTCGACTCCGCCAGCAACGTCCGCACCGGCCCCGGCACGGACAACGACATTCTGGTCCAGGCCCCCAAGGGCGAGACCTGCTTCATCATCGGCTTCAATTCCGATTGGTACAAGGTCTCCTTCAACGGCCAGATCGGCTACGTCCGTTCCGACCTGCTGACCCTGCTGGAGGTCCCCTACAACAACGCCGGCAGCCCCGGCAACACCTACAAGGAAGACGACCGCGCCGCGGAGTCTGACAAGACTGAGAGCAGCAAGAGCGAGAGCGGCAAAACTGAGAGCAGCGAGAGCGACAAAACTGAAAGCAGCAAGAGCGAGAGCAGCAAGGCTGAAAGCAGCAAG
>CAMNHH010000072.1 GCA_946539175.1 uncultured Clostridia bacterium
CGCCCTCGTCGGTGATCTGCAGATTGACCTTCTTCTTCTCGGGCTGGTCAGCCTTCTTTTTCTTGGACTTCTTCTGTTCGCCGCTGATGAATGGGTATACTTTCTTGATGTTTCTGAGCTGTACTTCTGCCATGTTCGCTTCCTCCTGATATGATTTCAAGTGATGGGTTGACGGGATCAGTCGGCACAAATGCCGTTTTTCTTCAGTAACAGAGTCCAGGCATGGTATTCCTCCTGGGGTACAGGGAGCGTTACACCGCCCTGCATCAGTGCGGCGCCGGAGATTCCGGCAATCCTCCGCAGAGGCCGGTCCTCGCAGCCTGCGTTACAGATGGCGAGTTCGTAGATTCCTTCCGGATGCAACCCCACCGGGTACAAATGGATCGGGACCCCATTGGATTCCAGGCGGAGCTGGACCGCCTGGATGACAGCCTCCGAACACTGGGGGGCCGGGTCCGTAAAGGACCAGGCGATACAAAGATCTTCCGGGGTACTCAGACGGTGGTAATCTCCTCTTTGAATCAGAGGATAAAACCGGCGGAAGGATCTGATCTGACTTCGGATCTGCTCCTTCTCATCCTCGCTGAGCTTCCGGATATCCAACTCATAGCCAAAGGTCCCTGCCATGGCCACTGCCGCCCTGGTAGCGAAGGGGGTGATCCGGCCTGTCTGATGGTTGGGGACGGCGGAAACGTGGGAGCCCATGGCGGAGATGGGGTATCCGAAGGAGCTGCCATATTGGATGGACAGCCGATTGATGGCGTCGGTGTTGTCGCTGCACCAGATTTGGGGCATATAATACAGCATTCCGGCGTCAAAGCGGCCGCCGCCTCCGCTGCAGCCCTCGAAAAGCACCTCCGGGAAGGCAGTCGTCAGGGTGTCCAACACCCGGTAGAGGCCCAACACATAGCGGTGGGCAAACTCACCCTGGTGCGCCGCGTCCAGGGCCGTACTGTATTTATCACAGATGCTGCGGTTCATATCCCATTTGACGTAGGAGATGGGAGCCTTAGACAGGATCTCTGTGATTCTTGCAATCAGATAGTCCTGCACGGCCCGATTGGAGAAATCCAGCACCAGCTGATCCCGGGAGAGGTTTGGATCCCGCCCCGGAATCTGAACGGCCCATTCCGGGTGCGCCCGGTAAAGGTCACTGTCCTTGTTCACCGCCTCCGGTTCAAACCAGATACCAAACTGCATGCCGGTTTCTGTGATTTTTTCTCCCAGCTCCCGGAGACTGCATCCCAGCTTCTTCTCATTGGGGAACCAGTCTCCCAAGCCCGCGTGATCGTTGTCGCGCTTGCCAAACCAGCCGTCGTCCATGACGAAAAGCTCGATGCCGAGGGCGGCTGCCTCCCGGGCAATCCCGATCAGCTTGTCACCGGTAAAGTCAAAGTATGTGGCCTCCCAGTTGTTGATCAGCACAGGCCGATCCTGCCTTTTCCAGATACCCCGGCAGATATGATCCCGGATCGCCCGGTGGGTGCATTGGCTCAGGCGGTCAAAACCGCGATCACTGCAAAACAGCAGGACCTCCGGGGTCTGGAAGCTCTCGCCGGGCTTCAGCTCCCAGCAGAAGTCGTCCGGGTGAATGCCACAGACCAAGCGGGTCTGGTTTGCCTGATCCCGCTCCAGCTCCATCAGAAACTCTCCGCTGTAAACCAGACTGACGCCGAAGCAGAGGCCCTGGGTCTCCGTGGTCTGGGGCGTGCAGAGGATCGAGAAGGGGTTGTAATGGTGACTGCTGGTTCCCCGGACGGTTCCGATGCTCTGGATGCCGTGGCGGACAGGCTGCCGCTCCGGAATCCGCTCCATGGTATGCCTTCCATGGAAGCTGATCCAATCGAACTCGCCAAACTGCCAGTCCACACTGAGGCTGGCTGCCTTTTCCAGCCACAGCTTGGTTTTGCCTCGGTTGATAATCCTGGCAGCCCGGGTCACCAGATCCAGCTCCTCTACCACGCCGTATTGCAGCTCCACTGCCAGACCGGAATAGGGGTCCTCCATCCGGACCAGAAGCGTGTCCGCTTCGGAGGGTGCGGCGTAGAGGGCAGGCAGGCCCTTGAGGGCGTATTTTCCTTTTTGTACGGTCCAGTCCCGGACCCGCAGCGAAACGGCTCTGCTTCCGTCCTTGTGGCGGACCTTCAGGGCGGAGGCCCGATAGTCCCCGACGCCGAAGCAGCTGTATTCCAGAGGCAGTACATCCTCGGACCATCCAGGCCGCTCTGTGCCGTTGACGGTCAGACTTCCCGAGAAGCCGCGGCCAACCCTGGCGATGGCGTGGCTCATATCGTCTCCGCTGTGGATCCGGCTGCCGTAGTAGGTATGCAGAAGCAGTCCGTCCGGGTCCCGTTTCATCTGATAGCTGGAATGCTTGGTCTGCAAGGTCACAAGGCCCCGGGCTTCATCCATGAAAATCGACATATATATGCCTCCCTATGGTGCTTGGTTGTCAAAGAGAAAATTCAGAAAAATCAATGCCTGATCCGGATGGGCCGCCAGGGCGTTGACGCCCAGGACAGCTCCGAAGGGGTAGGGCTTGCCCGGACCGACAAGCCGGCTGCCGGCCAGGTCAATGCCCACCGGAACCGGGTCGCTGCCGTTTTCCGACTCAGAGGGGATCACCCGGATCACCCGATCCGAAAAGCCCTCCAGAATTCCCGACAGGCGAGGGTCCCGCAGATCCATCAGCCGTCCGGAGGCGCCGATGGCGGAAAGCCCGTCGGGGTCCATCACCAACAGATCCATGGTCCCGCTGTCCATGTAGGCAATCAGCATTTGATAATACTGGTTGCCGTAGAGCTTTCGGGTGGGATCGCAAAAGCACTGATCCGCGAAGCGCAGCGTCTCCCGGTCATAAGCGGCCCAGGCGGCAAAATCCCTGTGCAGCTCGCTCCCGTCCCCGAGATCGGCGGTGGTGTTGGCAAACAACACAAAGCATCGGGTTTCCTTGTCATTGGTAAAATACAGCCACAGACCGGAAACCAGCAGCAACAGAGCGGCGCCGATGCCCAGAATCCAGAGCTTGTAATAATCCCAAATGTAGGCCAGCCGTTTCTCAGGAGAAAGAGCAGCCAGCTTTTTTGCTTCGCCTTGCTTCCACTGCAGAAAGCTTTGGAGCATGGGGTTTCACCTCCCGGCCGGATTTCGATGTTACCAATAGACTGTCAAGTCTGCGGGCTCCGCCGCTTCCGGCAGCGGCAGCTCCCAGAGTCCGCCTGTGAAGCGCAGACAAGCGGTCAGATCCTGTCCGTTCAGCCTGACCTGCCGGGGCGTATGCCGACACCACCAGGCGCTTGTGCCGGTCTGCCGCAGGCGGAAGCGGGCCTCTCCGGTTTGGACCCGCAGCGATTCCAGCGCCCCGGGGCTGACGTACTTTTCCGTCAAGCCCAGGGGGACAAAGTCTCCGTTGATCGGGAACAGAAGATACCATCCATAAGCTTCCGGCTCCAGAATACCGGTCTGAAGCCCATCGGCCTGCACAACGGAGGCTTTCTTTCGAAACCAGTCATAGACCAGCCAAGCTTCCGCCCGCGGCAGTTCGGCAAGCTGCCCCGGCCCTATCGTAAAGGGTTGCGCCTTCCCGGTCAGATTGAATACTGCCAAACCGCCGGCCCGGCAGGCCTTGCCGGAGACCGTGTTTTGCAGCTTCAAAACGCCATCCTTCCGAGGGTCCCGGAACACACAGTCCTCCGTGGGCTGGGCGGAACGGTCCATCCTGTAGATCCGTCCCTCCGGGTCACAGAGAGGCTTCAGAACCTCCGGCACAGTTTCTCCCAGCCGGTCGCTGACGTACACCGGTCCTCCGCTGACGGCCCGCAGCAAGGCATGCTTGGCGCCTGCGGGGTGGTTGGTCCAGAACATGTCCCAGTCACAGATATAAAGTTTGTTGTGATACAGGGCGTTATAGGCGTTTTGCAGCAGATGCTCGGAAAAGCTCTCCGGCTTTTGGGGTACGAAATCGTCGCTGTTGCGGGAGAGGGCGGAGCTGGATCTTGCCAGTACGGTCTCCATCGCCATACCCATGCAGTTGATGACCGCACCGTCAAAGATCCCGGAGGCAGACTCCAGCGCCTGCCCCAATCCGGCGGCAGCCTCCGCCAGGGGCATTCGGTGATGGAAAAAGATCGAAGCTGCACTTTGGCCGTCGGCCTTGGCAAAGTCGATCCCGGCGGCCTTGAGCTCTGTGTACCAGTCCCGGTAGAAGGACCCGGCTTCCTTGGGGTTCAGGGCCAGCAAGCCATCCTCCGCCTGGGCCAGGACCTGACTTTTCGCCAGGGATCCCGCTGGGTCCACACCGTCCCAGTAGCCCATCAGGGCATGCCAGACGCCGACCCAGCGAATGGACGTGCTTTGGTGAAGCTGTTGGACCAGCGGCGCAAAGCCCCTTGGAAACTTCACCGGGTCCGGCCCAAAGGCAGACAGCTGCCGTCCGTTGACCCGCATCCAGCCGTCGTCAATCAGCATCCAGCGGACCGGGACCTGCTTTTCCTTCAGCTCTTCCGCCTTTGCCAGCAGCTTTTCCTCGTCCACCTGGGCGTAGAACGCGTCCCAGCTGCACCAGCCTAAATATCGGAATACTTCGGGCAGGGCCTTCTCCTGCCTGGGCCGAAGGCCTTTCATCCGGCATACCGCGCGGAACACCTGTTCCACCGCCTGGGCGGCAGTATCCGCCTCTGCCCAGAAGCACAGCGGCTCCTGCAGGGACGTGATTCCCTCCACCCCGGCGCTCAACTCCAGGCAAAGGGAACTCGAAGTGCCCGGCCGGAGCATGGCCTTGAAGCGAGTTCCAACCATTGGAAGGAAACAGACGATCCGATCAGAGTATTGGAACAACGCCAGCTGGGTCTTCTCCGGGATCTCCGAAAAATCGGAACCGAAGGCAGGCCTGGTCCACCAGGGATTATAGAGGTAGAAGGACGTGATTGCCTGAGGCGCTTGGGCAGAAAGCTCCACGCGGATGGGGGAGTCTGCCCGCAGACTGCGGCTTTCCTGCCCGGCTGGGTTGAGGATTTGCAAATTGAGATCCATCCTGTGACATCCATACAGGGTATCGGAGGTCAGGGACAGCGTCGCGGAGTTTGCGGAAACAGCGCCGCCGTTCAGGACGGCATGGAGCTCCGTCGAAGCGGAGCCTTCCTCTGTAAACCACAGTTTGATATGAATGGAATTGAACATGATGGATAATCTCCAGGCGTGAGGGAGTATTCCCTTTTCCCAATGGCATGGGGCAGACCCATGCCACCGGGAAAAGGGAGAGGGATTGAAAAAAGCTTATTCGATCTTGTCCTCCCCTTCCTCCAGCAAGGGCCGATAGAAGGGAAGCAGCAATTTACCGATGAACCAGGCGCCCAGGGCAAACCAGAAGAAGGTAAAAATGAAACCGTAGGCGGGCCGATTCACCTCGTCCATCCAGGACAGAACCAGAGGAACCACGTTGATTGCCAGTACCAGAATCAGCTTCAGAGGATTTCGGACAGCGGTATAGATTGCCAGCTTGATCTGGGTGCCCAGCGGTGCCTGGGAAATCGGAAGCAGCGGCAGCAGATAGCTGACGGTGCTTACCGCGATCAGCAGCACCCCGATTACGCCCGCAGACAGCATCTGAATGATTCCGCCGGCCTGGGCTGCTATCCCCAGATCCATAAGCCCCAGCGCAATCAGAAGGACAAAGCCTACCCAAACGAGGGTTGCTTTTCCGAAATTGCGGCGGAAGCCCTCCCAAAACACCCGAAGCGGATGGATGGGGTCCGGATCTGTGAGCATGGAAAAGACGCCGTGGTACAAGGCACTGAGACCCGCGCCGATGGTGACGAAGGGAACAGAGCTCAGCGCAAAAAGCAGGTTCAGCACAATCAGCGTACCGCATTTGGTCATCAGACGGCCAAAGCGGGTGTCGTTCCCCAGAATACGGCTCAGCATGGTGGAAACACCTCCTGGATGGAATGGAAGCGGGGGAATTCTTTTCTGACTTACAGCTTGCCGCCGGAGGTGGCAATTCCTTCGACGAACTGCTTCTGGAAGATCAGATACAAAACCAGCATTGGAATGACTGCCATAACGGCGCCGGCCATCAACTGGGGATAGTTGTTGCCGAACTGCCCCTGCAGTCTGGAAAGGGCGGCGGTCAGTGTGGTGGCGTCGCTCTTGGGGCAGACGATCATGGGCCACATCAGATCCTTATAGGCAAACAAGGCGGTAAAAATGCCCAAAGAAACCAAAGAAGACCGGGTCAAAGGCATCATCACGTGCAGGAAGCGCTGGCCGATGTTGCAGCCATCCAGCTCTGCCGCCTCCTCCAAAGAGGCAGGCAGGCTCTGGTAGCCCTGCTTGCACAGGTAGGTACCGAAGGCAGTGACCGCTCCTGGCAGCAGCAGTGCAAACTGGGTGTTCATGATATGGAGCTTGGACACCATCAGGTATTGCGGGATGATGTAGATCTGACCGGGCACCATCATCTGCACCAGCACGATGGCAAAGAAGAAATTCTTCCCGGGGAATTTCAGCCGGGCAAAGGCGTAGCCGGCCAAGGTGGCGGTCAGGCAGGCACAGAGGACCCGCAGGGCGATCATAAGCAGGGTGTTCTTGTACAGAATCAGGAAGTTATAGGAATTCCAGACCTGAACGAAGTTCTCAAAATGCCAGCTTCCGCCGGGGAAAATGTAAAAGGGGTTGACGGAAATGGATTCGCTCTTGGTTTTCACCGCGGTCAGAAGCATCCAGATAAAAGGCGTAATCATAATAACGGCGCCGATGATCATGATGCATTGAATCACGACAGCGGTCAGATTCTTTTTTGCTTTCCAGCCCATAGAACTTCTCCTTTCCACTTAATCGTAGTGGACCCACTTCTTCTCCGTCTTCTGGAGAATAAAAGTGATCACGCTGATGATCAGAATCAGGAACATGATGATGGCCGCGCCGTAGCCCCGGTTGGATTTCTCGAAGGCATACTCATAGAACAGATAGGTGATGGTCTTCACCTTAGGCCAGGCCCGGCTGGACTGATCCATAATCATGAAGGGCAGGTCGAATAATTGAAGCGCGCCCATAATTCCTGTCTGGATGATAAAGAACAGCATGGGGCTCAGCAGGGGGATGGTAATGCGGAAAAAGGCGTGGACGCCGCTGGAGCCGTCGATGGAGGCCGCTTCGTAGTAGTCCTTCGGGATGTCCTGCAGACCGCCCAGAAGAAGGATCATGTCATAACCGATGGCGCTCCAAACGCCAACGATCACGATGGCGATGAGGGCGATGGTGGGATCCGTGACCCAACTGATTTTGGCGTTGAAAATGTGGTTCAGCAGACCGTAATCCTGGTTGAACATCCAACGCCAGACCATGGCAATGGCTGCGGGGGCGCAGACCATCGGCAGGAAGTAGACCGTCCGATAGAGCCCTCTGCCCCGCATCTTCCGGTTCAGAAGCACCGCCAGGACCAGAGAGATGGAAACCGTCAGCGGCAGGCTGAGGATCGCGTACTTGAAGGAATTCCAAAGGGTACTGAAGACTTCAGAATCATGGATCAGCTTTATATAATTGTTCAAGCCGATAAAGGTGTTGCCGATGCCAAAGTCGCCCGTTTTGCAGAAGGATTGCCAGACGGTGTCAATAATCGGGTAGTAGTTCAGAATTAATAGTCCGATGATAGTGGGAGCGATAAATACAAAACCCCATATTGCTTCCCGTTTTGCCTTTGGCGTCATTTTTTTCTTCTTTTTCAAGAGGAGCTCCTCCTTTCTCATGATGTTGGATTCTGCCCGGAAGGTGGTTCCTTCCGGGCAGTTTGGGATCATTCGTCAGCGAGGGTCTTGTTCATCTTGTCGGCAATGCCGCGAACCACTTCCTCCATGGTCTCGGGAGCGGACCAGGCGGCAACCAGAGCGTTGTAGGCGTCATCTTCCCAGATGGCGGTGCTCTTGGAGTAGGGCCGGAAGATCAGGGTGCCTTCCTCTTCAATCTGGACAAAGGGGGAGACGTCCATATCGCCGAAGGCCTTGGCAAAGGGCTCGGAGCAGCCGACATAACCGGCCATGGTGACGCCCAGCTCAGCCTGCTTGATCTGGGCTTCCTTGCTGGAGAAATAGGAGATCAGAGAATAAGCGGCGTCTGCTTCCTTGGTGTGGGCGTCGATGGCCCAGCCCAGGCCGTTGTAGATGGTGCAGCGCTCTTCCTTCTCGCAGGTGCCGTTGCCGTTGCGATCCTCATAGGGCAGCATGACCCAGGCGTAATCCTCTGCGTTGTCGGAGGTGTAGAAGGTGTTGACGTTCCAGGAGCCCATGCTGACCATGCCGATGAGGCCGGAGAGGAACATGGTGTCGGCGCCGGTGGAGGCCATGGAGTCAGGAGAGGGGCAGGCAGGGAGGATCTTCTCAGCCAGGAACTTCATGGCTTCGATGGTCTCGGGCTTGTCGTAGCCGGAGCTCTTCTTGTCGGCAGAGATCACTTCGCCGCCGAAGGAGTAGATGAGGTTGTACCAGCCGTCCTGGTTGTTGCCAACGTTGCAATAGGTACCGAAGATACCGTCAGCTTTGCCCTTCTCGGTGATTTCCTGGGCGATGGCGGCAAAGTCCTCCCAGGTCCAGTCATTGGTGGGGTAGGCAACGCCGTACTTGTCGAAAATGGCCTTGTTGTAGATCACGGCGATGGTGTCGTGATCCTTGGGGATCGCGTAGGTGGAGCCGTTGAAGGTATAGAGCTGGTTGATGCCTTCAAAGTAATTCTTCAGATCCAGGCTGTCGTCCTTGGCGATGTACTCATCCAGGTTCAGCAGGGAGCCTGCGTTCATGTACTTCTCAGCATTGTTGGAGTGCATCCAGAACACGTCGGGCATTTCGCCGCCGGAGACGCCGGCCTCCAGCATGGTCCAGTAGCCGTCCCAGCCGGGAACGGTGAACTCAACCTTGTAGCCGCTGGTCTTGGACCACTCGTCCGCGATTTTTTGCAGGCCATCCAACTGGTTGTTGTCCCAGATCGCCACCTCAATGACCTTGCTGCCGCTGCTGCTCCCGCCGTTGTCGGTGGTTTCGCCGCAGGCAGCCAGGCCCAGGCAGAGAACCAAAGCCAGCAACAGGGCAACCATTCTTGTTTTCACTTTCGTTTCCTCCTAAATCAGATAGTTTTTTTACCAGCCGGATCGACTGACAGCCTCAGTATATAACATTTTTCTATGGATGAAAATGAGCGAAACGCACTTTCTTATGAGAATGTAAATATGGTAAAATCGCAGATTATATGGCTAAATCAAAAGCGCCGCCCTGTTTCCGGTTTTTACGGTTTTCACAAAATCCTGTTCTGTTTTTGCTTATTTATGATTGAAATATATAGAAAAATGTGGTAACATGAAGAAACCGGGTTCGTCGATCGTAAGCGAGAGCGGGATACACGCTTGGATATGTCATTTTGTTGTCTAAGGGTAGGGGGGGCATTTCCATGCAGAACGTGAAATATGTAAGCGGAGACAATTTCCAGTATCTGGAATCCGGTCGGGAGGCATTCTCCGACCTGTTTCTGGTTCACATGGGGCGGGAGGAATGCAAGCCCTATCATGCGGTCTCTGCCCGCCGGACCGAGTATATCATTCATTTTGTCATATCCGGTTATGGGTTTTATTCTGTCCGCGACAACACTTGGTCTGTTTCTGCGGGGCAGATGTTTTTGATTTATCCCGATGAGCCGGTGGTCTACTGTGCAGATAAAAATGTGCCCTGGAGTTATGCCTGGATTGGGTTTCGGGGCTTGCGTGTGGAATCCATTTTAAAAAAATGCGGGTTCTCCAAGGATCGTCTGGTGCTGCCGACTCCACCTCAGGAGCGCTATCAGGAGATATTCAACGCATTTTTCAACCATATTGTTCCGGATTTCTCCAACAGCCTCTATCGGGAGGCGCTGCTGCTGAAGCTCCTTTCCCTGCTGGTGGAGACCCATTCCAATCGGATTCTGTCCGGAAGTGAGAAAGCGAGGCCCGTGTATGAAAACAGCTATGTGACTGAGGCCGTCAATTATATCAGCAAGACCTATGCGGAGGCAATCGGCGTTGCGGAAATCGCGGAGCACGTTGGCATCTCCCGGGCCCATCTGAATCATGCCTTCCAGGAAGAGCTCAACGTCTCTGTTCAAAACTATCTGATGGACTTCAGAATGCGAAAGGCAGCCAATCTGCTGGCGGAAACCAAGCAGCCCATCAAAGCGATTTCCGACGCGGTGGGGTATGCGGATCAATTGGTCTTCTCCAAAGCTTTCAAGAAGAAATACGGAATGAGCCCCAAAAACTACCGGTTCTATCAGAATGAAATGGAACGCAGAGGCGACGAGGAAAGCGAATAAACGAATGACCTGAAAAGCAAATATTTACTCTGGACTTTCAGCAAAAGTTGCGGTATTTGTTGTGACAGAATCCAAAAAGAGGAGGCACAACATATGGCAGGCATATCAATCAGAGCTCCGTTGAAACGAAAGGCGACGTTGTTCCGGAATTGTCCGGAACGGCGTCGCCTTTGTCTATGGGAGAGGGAGTGAAGGAATGAGCATGCTGGAAGAACTGTGGATCAGTGGCCTGGACTACCAGGGACGGCCCGTGAAGAAGGGCTCCGCCATGGAGCGCAAGATGGTTCTGTACGCCAAGAACACTGAGAAGATGAAGGCGATGCTCTCGGATCAGCAGTTGGAGCAGTATGAAAAAACCATAGACGCTTTCAACGAGGTGGCGGCCCAATCCGAATTGGAAGCCTTCGAGCTGGGCTTCACCCTGGCCGTTCGGCTTATGATCCTGGAGGCCCTGGAGGTGGAGCCGCTGAAATGGAGGGCCCTGGTCCATCTGCTGATTGTCACCGGCTGCCGGCGCGGGGAAATCCTGGGCTTGATATGG
>CAMNHH010000073.1 GCA_946539175.1 uncultured Clostridia bacterium
AAGCAGATCTCCTGCTACGGCAACGACTCCTACGGCGGCATGTCCGGCCGTGATATCATGGCCCTGGCCGCGGGTCTGTATGAGGAGTGCAACTTCAACTACCAGGAAGCCCGGGTGCAGCAGTGCGAGTATCTGGCCCAGGGCTTCTACAAGGCCGGCGTCAAGGGCGTCATTCTCCCCGCCGGCGGCCACGGCGTCTACATCAACATGACGGAGTTCTTCGACGGCAAGCGGGGCCATGAGACCTTTGCCGGTCAGGGCTTTTCCATCGAGCTGATCCGCCGCTACGGCATCCGCACCTCCGAGCTGGGCGACTACTCCATGGAGTACGACCTCAAGACCCCCGAGCAGCAGGAGGAGCTGTGCAACGTGGTGCGCTTTGCCGTGAACCGCAGCCAGCTGAGCCAGGAGCACATGGACTACGTCATCGCCGCTGTGAAGGCCCTCTACGAGGACCGGGAGTCCATCCCCAACATGCGGATCGTCAAGGGACGTACCCTGCCTATGCGTCATTTCCACGCCTTCCTGGAGCCCTATCCCAACAAGTAAGCCACAAACGAATCGCCCTCCGGCAGAAATGTCGGAGGGCGTTGCTTCAAGGATTGAATATGGTAACGTTCGACGTATATAAGATCAACGATCACATCAGCGGCATCCTGGGCCGCTTCCATGAGCGCATGTATCTGATAAAAGGGGAAAAGCGGGCCGCCCTCATCGACACAGGCTGCGGCTTCGGCTCCCTGAAGGCCGTGGTGGATCAGGTCAACGATCTGCCTCTGATCGTTCTGTTGACCCACGGCCATCAAGATCACGCCATGGGCGCCGTGGAGTTTAAGAACGTCTGGCTGAACCCGGAGGAGAAGGAGACCTTTCTGCGGCATTGTGACGCGGCTTACCGGCTTTTGGGCCTTGCCATCTCCCGCGACGCCAAGCTGGTGAAGCCGGAGGATATGCTGCCTCCGCCGGATTACGGCTGCTTCCGCCCGCTCCGGGAAGGAGACGTTTTCGATCTGGGCGGCGTCACACTGGAGGCCTTCGCCTGCCCGGGGCACACCCGCGGCAATCTCGTCTTTCTGGACCGGGAGGACCGGATCCTCTTTTCTGGGGACGGCGTCAGCCGTGCCAGCTTTCTGCTGGGTCGGGAGGCCACTTCCGTAGAGGAATTCCGGGACGGTCTGATTCGTCTCAGGGCCCTGCTGGCAGGCCGGGTGGATCGGATCCTTGAGGGCCACGGCAGCGGAGAGCTTCCCTTCGCCATCTTTGACGGGGTGATTGAGGTCTGCAATCAGGTTCTTGCGGGAGATACGGATCGGATCCCTTATGATCTGCGGGGCTATCGGGGCTTCACGGCCAAGGCCAGAATGCCCCATTCTTTGGATCGGGTGGACGGAGGCTTCGGCAATTTGATCTACCGGGAGGACAGACTGTGGAAATCACAGACCTGACAAGGGCTTCTTGCATTCCGCTTCTAACCGTGCTATACTGTCCTCAAAACAGACAGGAGGTTGTACCATGAAACATCGTCCGCTCACGCTCGCTGAATTCGCGTCCTATGCCGCCGAGGCGCTGCCAAGGGGAATTTTGCTGACTTCCGCCGTCGATCAGAAGGTCAATACCATGGTCATCGGCTGGGGTACTGTGGGCGTCAACTGGAATCTTCCGGTTTTTGCCGCCTACGTCCGGGTCAGCCGCCATACCCGGGAGCTGTTGGACCGAAATCCTGAATTTACCGTGAACATTCCTCTGGGAAAGGCGGATCGCGATACCATCGCCGTCTGCGGCAGCAAGAGCGGACGGGATCTGGATAAGCTGGCGGCCTGCAGTCTGCATCCCGTCCCCGGGGAGCAGGTCAGCGTCCCCGCCCTCCGGGAATTCCCGGTGACTGCCGAGTGCAGAATCATTTATCGGCAGCAGGAGGAGCTCAGTCTGCTGCCCGAGGAGATCCGCTCCCGCTTCTATCCCCACAGCAGAGACGATGCGCCATCAGACAATTCCAGGGATCCCCACGTCATCTATTACGGCCAGATTCTCAGCGCCTACGTGCTGGAGCCGGAGGAAGGGGAGGGCTGAGCTGTGAGAAAGCCCATCATCGGTGTGTTGCCCCTCTATGACAAGGAAAGAGATTCCTATTGGATGCTCCCGGCCTATTTCAAGGGCCTGGAGCAGGCTGGAGGCTTACCCATCATGCTGCCGCTGGACGGGGCGGAGGACTGCGCACAGCTTGCTTCCGTTTGTGACGGTCTGCTCTTCACGGGCGGTCAGGACGTGGACCCGGCCCTCTATGGGGAGATGGCTGAAGACTGCTGCGGGGAGCTCTGCCCAGCCCGGGACCGCTTGGAGCAGGCTCTGCTGCAGGCCGCGGTGGATCAGAGCATCCCCATACTCGGCATTTGCCGCGGCCTGCAGCTGATCAACGTGGCCTTGGGCGGCAGCCTCTGGCAGGACCTGCCAAGCCGGAGACCGGAGAGCCGCAATCACCGGATGGAGCGGCCTTACGATCGGGCGGAGCACGCGGTATGGCTCACTGGCCCTTTGGCTGCCCTCTACGGGGCCGACAGTCTCGGCGTAAATTCCTGCCACCACCAGGGAATCAAAACCCTGGCGCCGCTTCTGCGTCCCATGGCCACGGCGGAGGATGGCCTGATCGAAGCCTTTTATCATCCGGAGCAGTCCTTCCTGTGGGCGGTCCAATGGCACCCGGAATTCTTTGAACCCAAGTCCGGCCCGGGTGCTCCAATTTTCCGTGCCTTCGTACAGGCCGCCGCCCGGCGTATACCGGAATAACAAAATCCAAAAGGATCCCTTCTGACAGAAAACCGGCGCAGTTCTTGCTCGAGCGGTTTTTTTCCTCCCGATAGTCTAGAGAAAGGGCCAAAGCTATGACGCCTTGAATCAGAAGAAGCCTGGAGGGCAGCAGAAGCAAGAAACCGATTATCGTCAAAGCATTCATGCCTTTCCCGTCCTCATTCTATCCCGATATTTGCGGAGGAGCCTGCAAATTTCGCTGTATTCTGCCCAAACTCCATACCACATCCATACAGAGAAGGCGGCGCCCGCCAAATTCAGCAGCCCTGAAAATACAAGGCAAGCTCTGGCTTCTTTTTTCTGACTCGTCTGCCAGTTCTCCAGATCGACGTAGATTATATCCCCGCTGTCAATGGCTGCCACCACGTCCCGGACCAGCCAGGGATACCACCGGACCGTCAGCCTGTCGCCGGAAAGGACCGCCCCGCTTTCCACGTCCGGATAGAACGCTTCCCGCAAATAGCGGGGAATCATCCACTCGTTCTTCTCTTGTGTGTACAAAACGAGAGATTTCCCTCTCTGTTTTCAAGGGATCATTGCCTCCTGCGTGTAATTTTTATGGCCTTCACTATATGAACGCTTGGCACAGTAAAAAGGTAAAAAGAAAAAAGCACGTTCCTTGAAATATGAAATCCAAGTATGCCGTTTCCTTCTATTCACGTTCCGTGACGATTCCTTCGCTGACCTCATAGACCGTATCACAGAGCAGGTCGATGTCCTCTGCCGCGTGGGAGGCCAGAAGGATTGTCGTGCCGTTGTCCCGCAGGGAGCCGAAAAGCTTCCGCATTTCCTCCACGCCTGCCCGGTCCAGGCCGTTCATGGGCTCGTCCAGGATCAGCAGCGCGGGATGCTCCATAATGGCCTGAGCAATGCCCAGGCGCTGGCGCATACCGAGGGAGTATTTCCCAACCCACTTTTTGTCTGTGTCGTCCAGGCCCACCGAGCGGATCGCGGTGCGAACTTCCTCCGGAGTAATCTTCTTCCGGATCGCCGCCAGGTCCCGTAGATTCCGGTAGCCGGATTCATAGGAAATGAAGCTGGGGGTTTCGATCAGTACGCCCACGTCCGGAGCGAAATCGCAGTCCTTTCCCAACTGCTTGCCTTGCACGGTGATTGTACCGGTGGTGGGCCGAAGCAGGCCGCAGATCAGCTTGAACAACACCGTTTTGCCGGAGCCGTTACGCCCGACGAAGCCGGTGATTTTTCCTTTCTCTATCGTGAGGTCCGTCTTTTGCAGGACCGTTTTTTCCTTAAAGCTTTTCGAGACGTTTTCCAATACGATCATGATAAGTCTCCTATTCTCTCATTTTCTTATGGCGCACGAAGCGCCATCCAAACAGTGTAATCAGCAGCAGCACGACAGCATTCAGGACTGCCGCAGCCCAAAGTGGGATGCTGTCTTGCCTTGCTCCGTACTCCGCTGTGCGGGCCAGGGCACCCCAGTTGCCGGGCAGGAGCAGCGGCAGCGCGCCGGGGAGCCGGCTGCTCAGAAACAGCGAGGCCAACTGCACGAAGGTCACAGACACGGTTGCAATCAATGCGTTTTGATACAATGCGATCAACAACACCTGCACCGCGGCAAGCATCTCCATGTGAAGAGTAAAGAGCAGCCAGGCCCAGAGCGTCCTCCACATCGGGTCGCGCAGCAGACCGATGGGCAGCAGAAGCAGGCAAAGCGCCAGCACCGAAGCAAAGCACCTGGAAAGCACCCTCCAAAACCAGCGCCGCCAGCCAGCCCGAAGCAGGACGAAGCTCTGGGGCTTCAATAGCAATCTGGCCGCGGGGACTCCTCCTGCGCAGTCTCCCAGCAGAAGCAGCAGCAGATAGAGCAGCAGCCGGAAATATCCAACTGACGCAACGTCATAGGGCAGGCCGCCAAACAAAGAAGAAAATCTGTCCATGGGCTCACCCTGCTTTGGAGAGGTCTTCCCGCTTGATGCGCATGGCAGAGAGAATCCAGAGAACAGCAATCTGCAGCAGGAAGAACAAGGCGATATATATGATCCGTTCCTGTGTCAGCGTTTTCTGGTTCAAATCCACCAGGCTCATTGGGGAAAGGAAAGAATAATCCTTTTGGGTCGTCATCGCAAGCTCCTTGACCACCCGGCGCAGCACCCAAAAACTCACCGTGATCATGCAGCCGTAGCTCCGGCGGGTCCAGAGATTGAAGGCCAGCGACCACAGCGCCATACTCCAGAGCAGAAGGAGCTGAAACAGGAACATCCAGCCAAAACGTGCGTAGGGACTGGTTCCCTCGAAGAGATGCGTGGTCGGCGCGTCTGCCAGCCCCATTCCGACAGATTCCATAGCGCCGGGCGAACGGGCAAGGGCCTTCAGGAAAATGCTCCATTCGTTTGGAAAGCTGATATGGCCCGAAAACACCAGCACCGTACAGGCCAGCAGAAACAGGAGCCACAGCACAGCCGCGGCCATGGCGGCAAGGAGCTGCGCAGCCAGCCATTTTTGCCGGGAGCTGCGAATCGCCGTGATCTCCATACCGGGATAGAGGAATGGAACGTCCCCCACTAGCAGCAGGAAGGAGATCAGCAGGAGGATTTGCGGAAAGAAGCTCGGAAACAGGATCAAAAAGGGCTCCGCCGCCTGGAGCTGATACCCGCGCTCAGACAGATAGGGCGGTACCTTGAAGAAGACAATCAGCACACAACCCAGCGCCAGGAGCAGAGATACCCAAAAGCGGGGCCGGAGCAGCAGTCTGCGCAGGCTGCTGCGGGACATTGCAAGAATATCAGCCATAACGCAGCCTCCTTCTCAGACGCAGGTAGAATCCGCTGCCGGCGAGCAGCACGATCACAAGCACATAGACAGCCAGGTGGATCAGTCCACCGTCCCGGGTTTGCGTCATGATGCCGCCAGGCGTACACTGACCCGGATCGAGGGCGTAAAACACAAGCCGGGCGTTCTCCGGGGCGAACCGAGCGGCTGTCTGGGCCAGGACGGAGGCTGAGATCCAGAACGCAAAGCCGGACGCAGCGCAGATGTACTGATTCGCGCTCAGGCCGGAAACCCCATAGGCAATCACCGCATACATCCCGGCGTTGACGGCATAGACCCCAATCCGGACCAGGTAACCCGCCCGGTTGGACATACGGGAGTAAAAGTAAATCCCTTGAAAAAGCGAATCCTCATAGGAAACGGGCCCCTTCAGAAAGAGAACGACGTACAAATGGAACAGCGCCGCACTGAGCAGCAGAACCAAGGCGCCGGACACAAAGGCCGCAGCCAGTCCTTCGAGCGTGTAGCGGCGGGGCGAGCTGTGCATCAGCGGAAACTGCCAGGCGCCTCCTTTGCGCAGGGCGTGCCGGAGAAAGGAAATCGGCAGCACTGCCGCCACTGGGAGAAAGTACGTCGTCAATCCCATTGCATAGGAGGAATCAAACAGATAGGCCGGCTGCGCGGTAGCTTCCGAATCAAGGCTCAGAACCATAGACAGAAACAGGAGCACCGCGCTGATATAGGTCGCCGGGCAGACGATGATTTTTCTGAAATAGTATCGGAACATGGTCACCTCATCCTTTGCATTTTCCCGGATATGGCGTCTATCAGCATCTCAACGGGCGTCATTTTTCCGGTACCATAATCGTATCCGGTCCCGGTGAGGCTCCAGCCGGGACGAATCGTCATTTCATCGGAATCAAGATAATAAATCAGACTGCATTCCGTCAGTTCCATCACCATAGGCAGATCAGAAAGCCAGCCTGTCTCCGCTGTTTTTCGGAGCTCGTCCACGCTCATGCAGCTTTGCAGATCATAGCTTTCCTGCGCAACGCCAGGGTGGATCGGAAGCTGCAAAACGATCGTACTGTCGGGCTGTGCGAAGACGCTGCTCACTGGGGCCGTAGAGTCCGTCTTCACGTCCAGAGGGACCCCGTCGATTACAATCCCAAAGCTTAGCCATTGATCTTCCGGGACCGGGCCGGTCCATGTACGCAGGGCAAAGCCCAGCTTCCGCTCCAGGAAACCGCTGATATCAGCCAATGCTGTTTGCGCTTCTTTCTTGGACAGCCCTTTGAGATAGATCGAGGCGGCGTTGATCTGAACGGAGAAGCTCTGCGTCCCGTTGTCGTATTCCAGCATGCTGCTTCCGTCTTTTTTCGTTTCTGCGTGTTGGATTGCCTCCGGGAAGACGGCCTCCCGCAGCTCCGACCACAGTGCGGCGCAGTCCAGTCTGTTATAGGAGCGCACAGACACGGTTCCTTCGGGCTGAAACTCCGCCGGGATTCGCCAGAGGATGCCGGAGGATCTGCTCTCGATGGCCTGGCGCAGCTCTGGGTCAAGATCCAGTTCATCCCAGTCGTTTGCCGTGGGCCGGGTTGGCTGTGTGATGGGGTTCCCGTCAGAATCTACGATCTCACAGCCTACAAAGCAGAGCAAAAATGCCGAAAACAGCAGGAGGACGATAGTTTTTCTTATAGCCAAATCAAGCGCCTCCCATGTCATATCTACGCCCTGTTTCGGCATCGAAAACATATTCAAAGGGCGTCCCTTTCCCGGTTTCCAGATCAAAGTTTACGCCCTTGACCCACCAGACGGGAATCAGCAGCTCCTTCTCCTCATGGATCAGATAGCAGAGCCGGCTGGAACGATAGACTTTCACCAAGGGTTCACTGGGATTGAAATACGCTTCAAGGGTCAGGCGGAGTTCCTCCTGTGAGAAATCGCCGTCAAGCCGGACGGTTCCGGCTTCCTCACCGACAGAGATCGGACTAACAAACTCAACAGATCCTGAGGGCGCCAGAAAAACGCCGTAAGTCCCTTGGAGTTTGCCGTTGATCGGAAGGATGGACGCCGCGCCGATCTGCAAACCATCCACTTGGCCGGTATAGTATGCGATGGCGTCTGTGCGCGCCGTATCAAAGTCCGTCCATTCCCACATTTCCACGCCGGTTTTTTGGGAAAGCCATCCCACAGCCTTTGGCAAGACAGTCTCGCCCAGATTACCTGGCAGCCGATAGAGATTGATGAAACGTCCACTAACTTCTGAAACGCAGTGCAGCGTGTTCTGGCCTGATTTTAACTCGATCACGGTGGCACCAGGCAATTCTTCACGGTTTTCTACCGGTGCGTTCGGAAACAACTCATCCAGCATTTCTTCAAAAAAGCCGTTGCAGTCCACCAAGGTATAGTGCCAAATCTTAGCCTCTTTCCGTTCCTCCACGAAGCAATCCTCAGCCCAGATCAGCGTAGGCTTTTTTTCTGCCAAGGCCGCTTGGATTTCAGCAGCAAGAGGATCGTCCTCCTCCAAGATATACGGCGGCTCCGTGTAAATCTGCCCGTCCTCAAAACCGTCGTGATCGGACGCTGTGTTCTTTTGCGCTTCCACGTTGGTATCATGGATGTTTGTCCCGATGGGACCGTTGCTTGTGTCAGTATTTGCAGAGTGTTCGTCACTGCCGCAGCTTGCCAACAGCAGCAGGCAAGCCGCTCCAAGAAGTATCATAAGAATCCATCGTTTCACGTGCATCATTGAGTTCCTTCTTTCTGTTTCGTTCAATTCATCAATACCGCGTCAGTATCTTCAACGGGAATCAGCCCGGTCATGATCGTTACAAGCTCCTCGACGGGGAACCGTTCCGGGCCAACGGAGCAGAGCGTATAATCCGCGCCGTCGAGCTGCCAGAGGAGCTGCGACGCCCATTCGCTCTCGAAGCAAAGGATTGGACTTCCGTTCACATCTCGTTCCGTTTTTTCGTAGCTTCGGTTCAGAGTTTCCCAATCCTTTTTGATCCAACTGTTTCTGCCTTCCATCGAGATGCTCAGCTCCAGCACGGTGGGCTGGTGGGGGCCCTCCTTCAGCCACAGGAACAGATACTCGCCGTTTCCGTCCCTGCTGCCGCAGGACTGCTCATATCCCTGCGGAATCGTTTCCGGAAACAGGATACGGTTCAATATCAGACTTGGCTGGGGTTCCTGCGAAGAAGCGGCTTGTTCTTCGATCACGACGTATTTTGTCACATCGCTGACCGGCTGGATGCTCTCTAGAATCTCCGCGAGTCTGGCGTCTTCCATGGAGTAATTGACCTCCATGGAGAAGAGATAGAAGCCGTCCGACCAGTAGAGCTTTTGCAGACCGGGATGTTCGGCGTGGACGCCGTTCTCGTCCTTCTCAGAGGGCTCGACCATGAGCCGCTGCACAGTATAGCCGCCCAACTCCGTCTGCGTGATGGAATAGCCGGCGTCAAAGCCGGTGCTGACGGTATCAAAGGTCTGCCCCTTTGCATAATCAGGCCACGCGACCTGCCGGAACAAGACGTATTCTCCGTCTTCGTTCTGCCATTGGAGCAGGCTGTCCGTGCGGAAGTTGATTACAGCGCCTTTCATCACCGTCAGCGGAATCGGCTCCATTTGCTCCGCGGGAAGCATCGGCACGTAACAGGTCAGAAGCCTGGAAGGCGCATCTTTCGACATCTGAACGTCCAGGGAAATATTCAGGGAGCTTTCGCGGACGTCGATGGGTTGACCCTTCTCAACAAAGATTCCGGATATGCGGTATTGCTCCGCTGTTACCCCGAACAACGCGTTCCAGATCGCGGGGGCAGCGAAGGCCGTAAAGGACAGCAGTGCGATGATGGCTGCGGCCATCAGGATTCTTATCTTGACCCGATGCTTCCCGGAGGCCAGCCGCTCGCTGTGCTCCAGATCCTCATCGCTGGCCGCGCCGATGGCGGCAATGAGATCCAGCTTCGTCATGGCAGGTAGCCCTCCTTTCGCAGATGCTCTTTCAGCTTTTTCCTGGTACGGGACAGCAAATTGAGTACGTTGCTCTCCCGCATGGCGTAACGTGCCGCGATTTCTTCCGTGCTTTCAAAGAAAAAGTAGCGCCGCAGGAAAACGTCCCGCTGGGTCTTTGTACAATCGGAGAGGAATTTTCGGATCGTTTCCTCCAGCTCCTTCCTCTCGACTTCCCCTTGGGGCTCGTCTCCTTTGCTGACCAGATCAGGAAGCTCTTCCAGCGCCAGCGTCATTCCTGCGCCTCGTTTTTCCGCTGTGTTTCGATGCCACCGGTTAATGGCAAGATTTCGCGTGAGCCTTGCGAAAAACGGACGGAGCTTCGGAGGCTTACGCGGCGGGATCGCGTTCCAGGCGTGCAGCCAGGTATCGTCCAGGGTTTCCTGCGTATCCTCGTGATTCGCAAGCACCCGCTGGGCAATTCCATAGCAGTAAGCGCCGTATTTTCTCTCCGATTCGGCAATCGCCGCTTCCTCCCGCGCCCAGTACAGCGCCACAATTTTTGCGTCCTCCATCCGATCACCTCCAATTCCTCTCTACTATTATATACACAAAATGAAGACCGGTTCTATCACATAACAGAACATTATTTTTCAAGAAAATATTAGCACAAATGTTAGGTCGGGTGAGAATACAAAACAAGGGGAGTGTAAATTCTGCCCCTGTTAAGTGATATCCAAGCTGAAAACGCTGACCCGGTTGATCTGACTCTGCTGAACAGCATCCGCCAGATCTTCCGGGAGGAAATGCGGACGCTGCCGACCCTGCAAGAAAGCACCGTACCGGCTATACCCGCCGAAGAACAGGGGGACCAGAGCGTGATGGATGATTTGGAGCTGTTTGGATGACGTCCACGTGACGTCATTTTTCCTTTGCCCGGTTTCCAAGCGTCATCAAATTGACGCCAATGTGTTTCTGCGGAAAAAGACTCTCCGCAAGGGAACCAGGCACCCCAACAGCGGCATGGGACACAGCCAGATCGGCAAGATGAAGGGAAACGTTGCCTACCGCGGCGATCAGAGCTTTCGCCCCGACGAGCTGACGCCGGAGACCTGCCATGAGATCGGAATTGAGACCGCCCGCCGCATGTGGCCGGATTACGAGGCGATCATTGACGAGAATACCGGCTGCGGGTACAGGAGCTTCGGAAGAAAAAACGCAGACCGACCGCAACCGGAAGAAAGCGCTTATTTTCGGCTTGATCTTCTTCCCGGACTGCGGTGCGAAGTCGCATTTCAGCGCAGCCAAGAG
>CAMNHH010000074.1 GCA_946539175.1 uncultured Clostridia bacterium
AAGGGCGCCAACAAGAAGATGTTTGAAAACCGGCTCCGGGCCAACGTGGCCCGGCGGATGCGGCCCTTCGGGGACTTCAAGGTCTCTATTTTGCAGTCCACCGTCTACGTGGAGCCGGAAAACGAGCTCTGCGACCTGGACGGGGCCTGGGAGGCCTGCCATACCATCTTCGGGGCCGTGTCCATCTGCCGTTCCCGCCCCTGCGAGAAGAACGAGGACGCCATCTTTGAGGCGGTCTGCAACTACTTAGGCGACGACCTGGCCGCCGCCCGGTCCTTTAAGGTGGAGTCCAAGCGCTCCGACAAGCGCTTCCCCCTGAACTCCATTCAGCTGTCCCAGGCCATCGGCGGGCGGCTGGCGGAGGCCTATCCGGAGGTGGCGGTGGACGTGCACCATCCCGACTACACCGTCTACGTGGAGGTCCGGGACTTCGCCGCCTACGTCCACGGCCCGGCGGAGCCCGGGGCGGGCGGTCTGCCCACCGGCGTGGGCGGCCGGGCGGCGGTGCTGCTCTCCGGCGGCATCGACTCTCCCGTGGCGGGCTATATGATCGCCAAGCGGGGTGTGGAGCTGGAGGCCATCCACTTCTTCTCCTACCCTTACACCTCGGAGCTGGCCAAGGACAAGGTGCTGGAGCTGGCCCGGCGCATGGCCCGCTACTGCGGCCGCATGACCGTGGACGTGGTGGGCTTCACGGAGATCCAGGAGGCCATCCGGGACAACTGCCCGGAGGAATACTTCACCATCATCATGCGTAGATTTATGATGCGGATCGCGGAGCGCATTGCCCGGGACCACGGCTGCGAGTGCCTGGTCACCGGCGAGAACCTGGGCCAGGTGGCCTCCCAGACCATGCAGGCCATGGCCGTCACCCACGCGGTGGTGGACATGCCCGTGTTCCACCCGCTGATCGGCATGGACAAGGAGGAGATCGTCACCATCGCCCGCCGCATCGACACCCTGGAGACCTCCATCCTGCCCTACGAGGACTGCTGCACCGTCTTCACCCCCAAGCACCCCAAGACCAAGCCCAAGCTGAGCGAGGCGGAAAAAATCGAGCAGAAGCTCGACGTGGAAGGCCTGATCGCCCGCGCCATCGAAAACACCGAGCTGGTGAAGATCCGCTATCAGGGCTGAACGCAGGGACAAGCAACGCCTGTCCGCCCTGCCGACAATTGAAAATCGAAAACAGAAAATGTGGCGTCGTTCAAATTGCCATTTGAACGAGGAACATGATCTGCTCTCGTTTTGATGTATTACAATTTCATTTTGCAGATGGAAATCTGCAAAATACCTTCATTTTCAATTTTCAACTGTCAATTATCAATTACAGAAAGGAGCCGTCGCCATGACGCCTCATAAAATCACCCAAGTCGAGGTTCTGGTCCAGCGATTGAAGGATCTGGAAAAAACAGTCGCCACCGCCGAGTCCTGCACCGGGGGGCTTCTGGGCAAGTCCATCACCGACGTGTCCGGCAGCTCCGCCGTGTACCCCGGCGGCGTCATCTCCTACAGCAGCCGGATCAAGCACGAGATCCTGGGGGTGGAGCAGCAGCTGCTGGATACCCTGGGGCCCGTTTCCGGCTCCGTGGCCCGGCAGATGGCCGAGGGGGTCCGCCGGGTCATCGGCGCCGATTTCGGCGTCAGCGTCACCGGCATCGCGGGCCCCAACTCCGACGACAGCGGCAAGCCCGTTGGCCTGGTGTACGTCGCCGCCTCCGACGGCCACAGCGGTCTGATCCGGGAGTGTCACTTTGAAGGGGACCGGGCCGCCGTCCGGGCCCAGGCCGCCGAAGCCGCGGCGGATCTGGTGCTGCGCATTCTTGAGAATTTAGAATAAAAACAGGAAATTATCAGCAGAACACACAAAAATTGCACGCAATTTTTGTGTGTTCTGCTCTGACCGGAGGGGGGACGATATGCTGAAACAAATCGCAAAGCGAAGTCTGACTGTGATATGGCTTGCGGTCCTGTTTCGAATCACCGTGTTTCGGGATCATTGCTTCTCCCACGGGCTTTTCTCGGGTCGGGTGGAGCCGGAGGCCTTTGCCTATTACGTCAAGCTGGTCCGGGCGGAGAACTGGCGCTATTTCAGCTATCTGTTCGTGGGAAATCTGATCTGGTTTTTCCCTGCGGGCCTCCTGGTCCGGCTCCGGGGCGGGAGACTGTGGCAGGCGGCTTTGGCGGGCTTCGGCCTGTCCATGCTGGTGGAAACGGCGCAGTTCGTCCTGGGCTCCGGGGTTTCGGAGCTGGACGATCTGATCCTGAACACGCTCGGAGCCCTGCTGGGCTATGGGGCGGCGGCGCTTTGCCAGAGGCTGCGCGCCGGAAAGGATTAAAAAGCGGCAGACGCCGGCGGGCGTCTGCCGTTTGCTTCAACTTGCCTGTCGGTACAGCGCCTCCAGCAGCTCCGCAGTGACGGAGCCGGGGGCGTTGTAGAGGACCTTGCCTTCCCGGTCCAGAACCACGGTATGGGGCAGCATGGAGCCTGCCCCCAGCAGGGCGGTGGTCTCGCCGTTCTCATCCACGGCGAAGGCGAGCCCCAGACCCGAGGCCTCCACCCAGGTGGGGACGTCCTCCGTGATCAGACCGGAATGGATGGCCAGCACCGCCGCGTCCGGGTGGGCCGCCGCGAAGGCCTCAAAGGCGGGCAGCTCCTTGACGCAGGGGGCGCACCAGGTGGCCCAGAGATTCAGCACCACCGGCTGTCCCCGGTGCTCGGAGAGGCGGAAGACCTGGCCGCCGAGGGTTTGTATGCTGAAATCCGGCAGGCTTTTGCCGGGCTCGCTGCCCGTCTCGGGGGCGGCTGTCGCGGGGACAGGCTCCGCTCCGGCGGCGAAGGGAACGTTATAACAGATCAGCGCCCCCGCCAGGACGGCCAGCGCCAGGCCCCAGGCGATCAGGCTTCTTTTGCGGGCGCTCTTTTCGCTTTGGGAGCCGCCCGCCGCGTTCTGCGCGTCCGGAAGCCGTATACGCCCCGCCCGCAGACTGATGGCCTGTTCCGGGCAGCGGGAGACGCACTTGCCGCAGGCGATGCACTCCCGGTCGCCCACCCGGCGGATGTCCATGGGGCAGACCCGCAGGCAGGTACCGCAGTCGGTGCAGCGGGCCCGGTCCAGCTTGATCCCCACCAGGGCCAGCCGGGTCATCAGACCGTAGAGGGCTCCCAGGGGGCAGAGAAAGCGGCAAAAGGCCCGGTAGAGAAACACGCAGGCCAGGAGAATCAGCGCCAGCAGGATCAGCTTGTTGAGAAACAGCCCCCCCAGCATCCCCCGCAAAGCGGCATTGGCTGGATGCAGCAGCAGGGCTGCGGCTCCCTCCAGGGTCCCGGCGGGGCAGATATACTTGCAGAAGGCCGGCAGGGGCAGACTCCGAAAGGCGGACCACAGGGGCAGGACCACGACCAACACCGCCAGCAGAGCGTACTTGAGCCAGGACAGGCGTCGGGTGATTTTTCCTTTTTTCAGCTTGGGACCGGGCAGCCTGTGCAGCAGCTCCTGGATCAGCCCGAAGGGACAGAGCCAGCCGCAGATGGTCCGGCCCAGGCTCATGCCGAAGAGCAGCAGGATGCCGATCACGTAGAAGGCCGGACGCTTGGCGGAGGCGGCAATGGCGTTCTGCAGCGCACCCAGGGGGCAGGCCCCCACGGCGGCGGGGCAGGAATAGCAATTGAGCCCCGGCACGCAGAGCGCCTTGGTGCCGCCCTGGTAGATATCCCCCTCCACAAAGCCCTTCAGATTGGCGTTGTAGAGCAGGGCGGCGTAGAGCTGCACCAGCCGCCGGGTGCTGGGGCGGCGAAGGCCGTTTTTTTTCATCTTATCCAAGGCCGATACACTCCGTACAGATATTGGCGGCCTTGGCCAGCACGTCCCGCAGGCCGCCGTTGAGAACGCCCGCCAGGATCAGACCCAGGGCCAGGACCAGCAGAGCCAGCCGCAGGCAGTTCAGCTTTTTTCCTTCCATCAGCCCAGCTTGGTGACGGTGAGGGTCATTTCATCTCCCTCGGCCCGGACGAAGAGCTCGTCGGTGCCGGAGTAGTCGTAGCCCTCGGGCAGGGAGAGGATCTGCAGGTGGTAGGCGTAGGGCTCGCCGCTGAATTCGACCACGCCCTGCTCGTCGGCAATCACGGGCACGCAGGATTCCTCGGTGCAGAAGTTCACGACGCAGCCGGGCACGGGGCTGCCGTTCTGGTCCAGCACGGTGATCCGGTAGGCGGCGCTGCCGGGTGCGGCGGCGCTGTCGCCCAGATAGGTGTCAAACAGCGTTCGGAACTCCTCCACGCCGGTCTTGGCGCCGGTCTCCATCCAGACCACGGTGCGGCTCTGGTCCACCAGCAGGCTGGTGGGAATGGCCGTCACGTTGAAGGTCAGAGCCAGGGCGTAATCCTCATCCTGGCCCATGGGGAAGCTGAGCCCCTTGTCAGCGGCCACGCCCCGGATCACGGCCAGATTGTCGTTGGGCTCCACGGACAGGGCAATGACGCCGACCCGGTCTTTGTATTGCTGATAGGCCTGCTCCAGGAAGGGAAACTCCGTCATACAGGGAGGACACCAGCTGGCCCAGAGGTTGATCAGCACCAGCTTATAGTCCTCCAGAGCCTTGGACAGGGTGAAGCCCTGGCCGTCGGCGGTTTTGACCTGGAAGTCGGGCAGCACGGTGCCCACCTTGCCCTTGCCGGACAGGGAGGACCACTCGTTGGGGCCGGGGCCGGGGGCAGTGGCGTGGGCGGTTTCCACGGGGGGCTCCGTGGTGACGGGGGCAGTGCTGACGGCGGTCTGGCCGCCGCAGGCGGCCAGCAGACCCAGCAGCAGGATGAGGCACAGACAGATTGCGATTTGTTTCATCGTTTCATTCCTCCATGGAAGTTGATTATGGGTCCATCAGCTTGCGGATGCGATTTCCAAGGCGGCCTGCCGTCAGATCCGCCAGGTCGATGACCTGGATCTGCAGCTCGGCGGCCCGGTTCCGCATTGGCGCGTTGCCGGGCTCGGCGGTGATGACGGCGGCCCGGGCGATCCTGCCGCCGAAGCGGTCCCGCAGGATGGCCAGCTCGTTGAGGGCTTCGGTTTTGACCTCTCCGGTTTTGCAGCTGAGAAACACCGGGGTTACGCCCCGGGTACACATGACGTCCAGCTCGTTGGAGACCGGATTCCGCGTTTCGCCGGTTTCCCAATCCACCACGGCGCTGAGCTGCACGTCGTCAAACAGACCCGTGTCCTGACAGCATTTATATGCGTAGAGCTCCAGTACGATGCCTACGTCCCGCAGCCAGCTTCGGATCTGGAGATCCCGGAAGGCGAAGCGGACGCCGCTCTGCCGGTCCATCTGGAGCTCCCGCAGAAAGCCCAGATTTCTCAGAGCCCGCAGGCAGTCCTCCGGGGCGTCGATGAGGCCGCCACGCTCGCCCTTGACCGAGTAAGCCCCCCGGACCTCCAGGGGGATCGGTCCCTCCGCGGGGGCCTGGGAGACCCGCTGCAGATAGCCGATGAGCCTGACCCAATCCCGGCGGTGCTTGAGAAAGAGCCGGAAGAACGGCTCGATATCGTCGGCGTATTCCTCCAGGACGCTGTTGTCCACGCGCCCCTTCCGGAGGCGGCCGCCGGCCATGCGAAAGCAATCCTCCACGGAATAGCACACCTGGCAGGGGAGGCCGGCGGCAAATTTCGCGTTGCTGATCTCGTAGAAGCAGTTCTTCCGGCGGCTGTAGGTGAAGGCGGGCACCGGGATCTCCGCCCCCAGGCGTCCCGCGGCGTAGAGCATCGCGTCGGTGCCGCCGGTGATGTCCATGGCGCAGTCGGGGCAGCGGGAGACGATGGCGCGCAGGGTTTTCAGAATGGCCTCCGTCCGATAGACGTCCGCCTTGACGAACTCCAGACTGACGGTCTGGCCCCGGTGGGCAAAGTAATCCCGAAGCTGCCGCTGCAGGGTTTTGTTCTTGGCGATCCGGTCAGGGCAGACGTAGACCACCTTCCGGGGGCGGAACACCTCCACACCCAGCACGTTTTCCAGGGGCCGCTCGTCGTAGAGCTCAATCAGTGTTTCCATAGCAACGCCTCGATTCCGGGTCCTGCCGCTACTTCAGCAGCAGGGAGATGAGCCAGAAGGCCGCCAGATGGGCGGGGTAAAACCATTGATAGCAGCGGTGCAGCACCCGATTCCGTCGGCCCAGCCTGCCCTGATAGGCCGCCAGCAGCGGCACCAGCACCAGATGGGGCAGATTGTAGACGTCCATGGCCAAAAAGTAGCGCCAGGTGGCGGCGGGGCTGCCGAAGCCGCAGGCAGTCCAGAGATAGATCGTATAGTAGGCCAGGATCACAGCCAGGCAGCCGAGAAAGCGCCGGCCGTAATTCCAGGACTCCATCCGGTCCAGATACAGGGCGCTGAAGTACACCAGCAGCACCCCGGCAAGACCGTAATCCGAGCTCAGAAGCCAGCCCGGCAGGGCGCAGAGCAGCAGGATCCCACCCCGGGCCAGGGGCTTGCCGCGATAGGGCTCGGAGAGCAGCAGCCCCACAAAGCCCAGCAGCAGGGTCAGAATGACGCTCTGGTGCTCCATGCTGCGGAGCTGGCCCGTGAGGAAACGGTCAAACAGGGGCTCGCTCACCGCGAACAGCACCACCAGCATCAGAACGTGCCGCAAAAGCCGCTGCCGGTCCTGCTTCAGATGACGATAGCCCTCCGCCAGCAAAAAACAGTAGATGGGAAAGGCGAAGCGGCCCACGGTCCGCATCAGAAGATAGAGGTCCCGGCTGATCAGCGAATAGCGGCTCAGCAGGATGCCGCCGTGATCCACCAGCATGGTGAGCACGGCAATGAGCTTCAGAACAAACACCGACACGGCACAGGCCTCCTCCCGGGGAGTCTTCAAGCTTTCCCAACATTTTAGCATATGATCCGGAAAAATGCAACCGATCCCGGCGATTTTCCCACAAATCATGTTCTTTGACAGCGCCTGATTGACAAAAAACAGCGAAGCTGATAAAATAACAGAAAAAAACAGCTCCGGCAGGGACCGGAGCGAAGGGAGGAGCAGACATGGAAGAACGGCACGGTCAAGCAGGCAAATATTGGTCCGGCCGCAGGCTGCTGGCCCTGGGGCTGGCGCTGGTGCTGACGCTGGCAGGCACAGTGGGCGTGCTGGCGGAGGTCCGGGCGGTGGAACGATTCCCCATTCCCGGCGCGAAGGCCGGTCTGCCCCTGCCGGAGGGGATCTCCGGCAGCGAGGCGGCGCCGGAGACCGGGGATCAGACGACCGCTGAGGCAACAGATCCCCCGGAGCCGGAAAAAGGGGATTCCGCCGAGGCGCTGGCGGCCTATCTGGAGCTGCTGCGGGAAAAACGAGAGGATATCGAGGGCTATTATTGGCAGAAGGGCGGCTACCGCAGGGACGATCCCAACCCGGAAACCGCGCCCAGGCCCGTAGCCCTGGTGGACTGCTGGGGCGACGAGCTGCCGGAGCTGGTCTACGTGGACGTGGACGCAGGGGAGCAGTACGTATTCCAATCCACCCTCCACATTGTCACCTGGGAGGAGGGGCTGCGGACCCTTTACGAGTGCAGATGGGACGTGCTGGCGGGGGGCGGCTTCCGCTACTATCTCTATCAGACGGAGGGCAGCAAGGCCCTGTGCGCCTACGCCAGCTACGGCGACGAACACTGGACCACGCGCTACTCCCGCCTTACCCAGCGGAACGACGGTCTGGAGGAGGAGATCCTGCTGGAGCGGATCAGCAAGCCCAACTACGAAAACGGCGCCTACAACGCCATCGTGACCTGCACGAAGGAGGGCACGGAGATCAGCGAGGAGGCCTTTGACGCCGCGGTGGCGGAGCATGAGGGCCACACCGACGTCATCGTTATGTCCTCCCGGGAGGCCACCCCCTTTGCGGCCCAGACCGTGGAGCAGGCGGGAGAGCTGGCCCGGAGCCTGGATGAGCTGCTGTTTGAGCTGCTGGATCAGACCGCCGCCGACTCGGGAGAAACGAGCCTGGACCCGGAGCTGCTGCCCCAATCCCTGCTGGATTTTCTCCTGCAGTTTGTGGGCTGGTATTCCGACGGAAACGGCGGCGTGGAGTTCCGGGCGGAGAGCGCCGCGGTAGACGGCAGCAATCTGCTGGCTTCCCTGGTGAACAACGGCGCCTGCGTTCGCTACCGGCTCTACCCCGGCGAGGGGCAGAAGGATTACTGGAACGAAGCCGATCCCAGAGGCTGGGCGGAGGGCAGCTATCCCAGCTATGCCTCCTACGACGCCGAAAGCGTGGACTGGATCGCCAGGCACATCTTCCATCTGACGGAGGAAGCCCTGGCCAAGCTGATTGCCCAGGGCGAGGCGGAGCACTGCTTCTACCGCCAGGCGGACGAAAGCGGCAAGGAATACTACTATCGGCCCATCGGCGGCGTGGGCGATCCCTTTTTGAAGGTGGTGCCCTACGCCGTCAGTCTGGAGAACGGAAGGTACACGGTACGCTACGACGTGTATTTCGACGTGGCGGACGGTCAGCGTTATCCCTCCGACCAGGCGGAATATGAATACAGCGCCTGCGCCCAGGCAGGCTGGGAGGAAATCGAGGGCAGCTTCTACTGGACCCTTTACAGCAACAGCGCCCAGTCCCGGGAGGAAGCGGAGCCTGTGCCGGACCCGGAGCTCTTTCGCCGGATGCCGGGCTTCTACCGCTTTACCAGCGGCATGGGTGGCTGGGGCACCATGCTGGTGCTCCAGGAGGACGGCAGCTTCCTGGGCAGCTTCTCCGACGCCAATCTGGGCGAGAGCGGCCCCGGCTATGATGGCACCGTCTACTACGCCGACTTCACCGGACGCTTTGTCAATCCCCGGCAGATCGACCCGTGGACCTGGGCCTTCGACCTGGCGGAGCTGGAGGTGGACCGGGAGCATGAGGCGGAGGAGATCGTGTCGGTCTACGGCGCCAACACCCGCTTTGTCCGCAGCGGTGCCTATGGCCTGGAGGGCGGCCAAACCTTCTATTATTACGCGGCCGGGGCCCCAAACTATCGGGTCCCCCAGGAATACCGCAGCTGGGCCTATGCCTACGAAGGCCGGAACGGCACCAGACTTTCCCATGGCGGGATCTACAACGAGGCCCAGAAACAGGGTCTTGTGGCCTGCTGGGAAGAGACGGAGGCTGCAAACTGGGAGGAGGCCTATCGGGACTTTACGCTGCAGGAGCGCTATTTCAGCTACAGTCCCGCCCGGCTGGGCTTCGGCGGGAGCAGTCAGAATGAAAATCCCCCGTCCTTTTCTCTGACGGACCGGGACGGAGACGGACAGCCGGAGCTGGCCGTCTACAACGGCCAGCCCGACGAGGCAAGGCGGGCCTGGTATCTCTACCGCTTCCGGGACGGCAGGGTCCGCTTCCTGGAGACCCTGGACCGGGAGGCCGCGGCGGCTCTGGGCCTGCCGGAGCGGGGCGTCAGCCTGGAGCAGCTGCGGCAGACCGGGTGGGCAAGCTTCGCGGCGGATTGGTACGGCGGTCCCGGCGGGACGGTCCGGACCATCAGCGTCCCCGGCGTCGGGGGGGAGGAGGCGTCGCTTTCCTGGGGCTGGTCCCTCTTTGGGGAGGACCCGGAGGCGCTCTCTCCGGCTCTGGCAAAGGCCTGCGCTCTGCTCTGCGGCGGGGACCCGGCAAAGGTGCTGACGGGCCTGGGCTTCACGGAGCCGGACCGGGCGGAGTCCGACGGCTTCACCGCCGATTTCGGCGCCCGCCTGCTGCGCCGGGACGGCGTGGAGCAGATGGTCCTGGCCATTGTGCTGCGGCCCGCGGCGGGGGAGGACTCCTATGGGCTGCTGCCCCAGCTCCAGCAGCTTTCCCAGGACGCGGCCCGGCACCTGTCTGTCCGCTTTGCCTCCTATCTGGAGTCCCTGGCGGCGTCCTATGATTTTGTCAATGAGAACAGCAGAGTGCTGGTATGCGGCTGGGGCAGCGCCGGAGCGGTGGCAGGGGAGCTGACGCCTCTGCTGCGGGGCGGCTTCGCGGCGGAGAAGGGGGTCTATGCCTATACCTACGGCTGTCCCCGCTACCGTGCGCCGGGCAGCCTGCAAGAGGACTGGGGCTGCGTCCACAATCTGATCCACCGGCAGGATCTGGCGGCCCTGCTGCCCTGGGACCTGGAGCGCCCCGGTCAGAGCCTCTATCTGAACGGGACGGAGGACACAGCGGCCAAAGCCCATGAGCTGAGGGCCCTGCTGCCTCTGCTGGAGCAGCTGGAGGGCGGCGCGGAGCAGTGCGCGCCGGAGCGGCTGCAGCGGCTGCGGCTCACCGAGGCGGGGGAGCTGAGCCTTCTGGATCGGGCGGGCAAGCTGCTGTCCCTGCATACGGACGGCTCGGCGCGCAGCAGCCCGGACGGCGCGATCCTGGTGCTGCCGGAGCCGGGCGGCTGCGGAATTTATTCCTTTGCCGGGACTGCCTACACCCTGGTGCTGCCAGAGGAGGCGGGCAAGGCGCCCTCCCTGCTCCGGGAAACCGCGGACGCGGTCAGCGGCGCCGCGGAGATCCTGTGCAGTCTGTCAACCCTGCAGCCCGGCGCGGGCGAGGCTTGGTGCGTCCCGGTGGAGGGAAATGAGATCCGCGGCGCGGCGGTCTATGAGGTGGACCGGAGCGGAAAGACCCTGACCCGGATCAGCGCCGCGGGAGAGGCCTCCGCCGCTGTGTTCGGCAACAACACCCTGGGCTGGAGTTTTGCGGGCCTAACCGCCCTGGGCCTGCTGGGGATTGTGCTGTCCCTCCTGCTCCGCAGACGCCGCTGAGGAAAACAGCGACAAAGCAACAGCGCCCCGCCGGGAT
>CAMNHH010000075.1 GCA_946539175.1 uncultured Clostridia bacterium
TTTTCAGAGGTATGAGTATGACAAAACAGATAAAAGTCGGCAGCGTCCGGATTGGCGGCGGCGCGCCGGTGTCCATCCAGTCCATGTGCAACACCAGGACCACCGACGTGGAGGGGAGCCTGGCGCAGATCAAGGCCCTGTATACCGCCGGCTGCGAGATCGTCCGGCTGACGGTGCCTTCTCTGGAGGCCGCCGAGACCTTCGGCCGGATCGCCGCCCGGAGCCCCCTGCCCCTGGTGGCGGACATCCACTTTGACTACCGCTGCGCCATTGCCGCCGCGGAACACGGGGCCGCCAAAATCCGCATCAACCCCGGCAACATCGGCGGCGAGGACCGGGTCAAGGCCGTGGTGGATTGCTGCAAGGCCCACCACATTCCCATCCGGGTGGGGGTCAACGGCGGCAGCCTGGAAAAGGAGCTGTTGGAAAAGTACGGCCATCCCACCCCGGAGGCCCTGGTGGAGTCCGCCTTCGGCCACATCCGTCTGCTGGAAAAGTACGGCTTCTATGACACCTGCGTGTCCATGAAGTCCTCCAACGTGCCGCTGATGATGGCAGCCTATCGGCTCTTCGCCTCCAAGTCTGACTATCCCCTCCACGTGGGCGTCACCGAGACCGGCACCGAGTACATGGGCACCGTCAAGTCCGCCATGGGCATCGGCGGCCTGCTGTGCATGGGCATCGGGGATACCATCCGGGTCTCTCTGACGGCGGATCCCGTGAAGGAGGTCACCGCCGCCAAGGCCATTCTGAGGGCCGCCGGACTGCGGAAGGACGGCGTCAACATCGTGGCCTGTCCCACCTGCGGCCGGACCCAAATCGACCTGATCAGCCTGGCCAATCGGGTGGAGGCGGCCCTGAAGGACTGCAAAAAGCCCATCACCGTGGCGGTTATGGGCTGCGTGGTGAATGGCCCCGGCGAGGCCCGGGAGGCCGACCTGGGCGTGGCCGGCGGCGACGGCTGCGGGGTACTCTTCGTCAAGGGCGAATTAAAGGAGAAGCTCCCCTACGACCAGCTCCTCCCCGCCCTGCTCCGCTACGTGGACGCCCTGTAGCCTTCCCCTCAAGGGGAAGGCTTGGCTTTTCCGAAACATCCCGTATCCCGGCGCCTGCCGCTCCTTCGATCCGACCCCTCATCCGGCCCTGCGGGCCACCTTCCCCTTAAGGGGAAGACTTCATTGAAAAACATGAACGACAAGATCAACCTGCTGGCCCTCTTTCCCGGACTGGAGCCGGAGGAGGAACTGCGTGAGATTTTACAACAGAATACCGTGGAAAACGTGGATCTCCGGGTGAAGGAACGGGAGGTCTCCCTTGTGCTGCGGAGCCGGGTCTATCTGCCCCTGCATCTGCTGGCCCGGGTGGAGGAGCGGGTCCGGGAGCAGTACGCCCTACGGCGGGTCCGTATGGAGCCCCGTTACGAGCCGGCTCTGCTGGAGCAGATGGACTACGGGGACCTGGTGGGCCTGCTGGCGGGCTTCTATCCTCCCGCTCCCGCCACCCTGGCGGGCTGCCGCTGGGAGGCGGAGGGCCAGGTGCTCCACGCCCGTCTGCGGGGCAACGGCCTGGCGGATCTGAAGCCCCATCTGCCCCGGGCCGAGGCCTGGCTCTCCGAGATCTTTGAGACCCCCATCCGCCTGGAGCTCCACGGCGGCCGGGAGCTCAGCGCAGAGGAGCTCTTTGCCGAGACCCAGCGGATCCGGGACGAGGCCAGAGAACAGCTTCCCACCCCCGCGCCGAAGGCTGCCGAGGAGGGGAGCGGGGCCAGGAGTCAGCCCCAGGCCCAGGCCCAGGACATGATCTTCGGCAAGCCCTTCTTCCAGGAGCCCACCCCCATGTCGGAGCTGAACGTGGATATGTTCAAGGTCTGCGTGGAGGGCGAGGTCTTCGCCGTCAATCACAAGGAGCTGCCCAAGGCCAAGGCCTGGGTGGTCAGCTTCTATATGACCGATCACACGGGCTCCGTCTGCGTCAATCAGTACATGGACGCCAACAAGGCCAAGCCCATCCTGGAGGCGATCCACGGCCCCAATCCCAAGAAGCATAAGCCCGGCTCCTACATCCGGGTTTTCGGCAAGGTCACCGTCAGCCGCTACGACAACGAGCTGGTGCTGCAGCCCTACTCCATCCGGGAGCTTCCCCGGCCCGCCCGGAAGGACAAGGCGCCGGAGAAGCGGGTGGAGCTGCATCTGCACACCAAAATGTCCGCCATGGACGCCCTCACCGACACCGGCGAGGCCATTGCCCGGGCTGCCGCCTGGGGCCACCGGGCCATCGCCATCACGGACCACGGCGTCACGCACTCCTTCACCGAGGCCCTGGCCAACTCCAAGACCAGGATCGCCGGCACCGACGAGCCCATCAAGATTCTCTACGGCTGCGAGGGCTATTTCATCAACGACGTGGACACCGACGGCACCCCGGAGAGCACCAAGACGTACCGGACCTGCGTCTACGGGGAGGCCGACGCCCCTCTGAACGGGGAGTTTGTGGCCTTCGACGTGGAGGCCACCGGCCTGTCCGCCGAGCGGGACCGGCTCATTGAGATCGGCGCCGCCCGGATGCGGGGCAATCAGGTGCTGGAGAAGTTCAACACCTTTGTGGATCCCCAGCGGAGTCTGCCCTCCGTCATCGTGGAGCTCACCGGCATCACCGACGA
Source organism: uncultured Clostridia bacterium (assembly GCA_946539175.1). GTDB lineage: Bacteria > Bacillota > Clostridia > Oscillospirales > Oscillospiraceae > JAFRPC01. Next base: position 2,660 of record CAMNHH010000075.1, read on the forward strand.
AATGCTGGTGGGAGCCCCCTCGGAGCGGGAGGCGGTCAGCGCCTTTTTGAACTTCTGCGGGGACCTGCCCCTGGCGGCCCACAACGCGAACTACGATCTGAGCATGCTGAAGGCGGCCTGCCGCCGGCTGAAGCTGCCCTTCCATCCCACCTGCGTGGACACCCTGGGCCTGGCCCACGATCTGCTGCCCCAGTTCACCAAGCGGAAGCTGGACGTGCTGGCGGAGTATTTCGAGCTGCCGGACTTCGCCCACCACCGGGCCACCGACGACGCCGTTACCTGCGGCCTGCTCTATGACCGCTTTGCCCGGATGCTGCTGGACCGGGGTGTGGACCGGCTCCAGGCGGTGAATCACGCTGCCGCCGTCATGGACTTCGGCTCCCGCCCCACGCCAAAGGAGCAGCGCATCCACCATATCATCCTTTTCGCCAAGAATTCCCTGGGCCTGCGGAATCTCTACCGGCTGATCTCCTTCTCCAATCTCTACTACTTCCACACCCGGCGGGGCGGCAACGGGGCCCCTGTGATCCCCAAGTCCGAGCTGCTGCGCTGGCGGGAGGGCCTGATCATTGGCTCCGCCTGCGAGGCGGGGGAGCTGTTCACCGCCATCGTCGGGAAGCAGCCCTGGCAGGAGCTGCGGCGCATCGCGGAGTTCTATGATTTTCTGGAGGTCCAGCCCCTGGCCAACAACCGCTTCCTGCTAAGCAAGGGCCTGGCGGAGACGGAGGAGGATCTGAAGGACTTCAACCGCACGGTGATCCGCCTGGGGGAGAGCCTGGACAAGCCCGTCTGCGCCACCGGCGACGTCCACTTCCTGGACCCGGAGGACGAGGTCTTCCGCCGCATCCTGCTGGCCTCCAAGGGCTTCGAGGACTGCGACCGGCCCAACCCCCTCTACTTCCGCACCACCGAGGAGATGCTGGAGGAGTTCTCCTATCTGGGCCGGGAGAAGGCCCACGAGATCGTGGTGAAGAACACGAATCTCATTGCCGATATGTGCGACTGGGTCCGGCCCCTGCCCCACAATCTCTACGCCCCCAAGATCGAAAACTCCGTGGAGGATCTGAAATCCCTGGTCTACGGAAAGCTCCATCGGCTCTACGGCGAGAACCCGCCGGAGATCATCACGAAGCGGGTGGAGACGGAGCTGGGGGACATCATCAACTGCCACTACGACGTGATCTATATTTCCGCCCAGAAGCTGGTGCAGAACTCCCTGGAGCACGGCTATCTGGTGGGCTCCCGGGGCTCCGTGGGCTCCTCCCTGGTGGCCTTCATGTCCGGCATTACGGAGGTCAACTCCCTGCCCCCCCACTACCGCTGCCCCAATCCGGACTGCAAATTCACCAGCTTCGAGGTGCCGGAGGGCTGCAACTGCGGGGCTGATCTGCCGGACGCGGTCTGCCCCAAGTGCGGCACGAAATTCGAGAAGGATGGCTTCGCCATCCCCTTTGAGACCTTCCTGGGCTTCGGCGGCGACAAGGTGCCGGACATCGACCTGAACTTCTCCGGGGAGTACCAGGCCAAGGCCCACGCCTACTGCGTGGAGATGTTCGGCAAGTCCCACGTGTTCCGGGCGGGCACCATCGGAGACGTGGCGGAGAAGACCGCCTTCGGCTACGTGAAAAAGTACCTGTCTGAGCGGGAGCGGAAAGCCAGCCGGGCCGAGGAGACCCGCCTGGCCACCGGCTGCGTGGGGGTCAAGCGCACCTCCGGCCAGCATCCCGGCGGCCTGGTGGTCATTCCCCAGGAAAACCAGATCTGGGACTTCTGCCCGGTGCAGCACCCGGCGGACGACCACGAATCCGAATGGATTACCACCCATTACGACTATCATCCCATGGAGGAGAACCTGCTGAAGCTGGACATGCTGGGCCACGACGACCCCACCATGATCCGTATGCTCCAGGATATGACCGGGGTGGACCCCCAGAAGATCCCCCTGGACGACAAGGACACCATGTCCATCTTCACCTCCTCCAGGGTGCTGGGCTACGAAAACGACCCCATCCTGGGGGAGACCGGCGCCGTGGGCATCCCCGAGTTCGGCACCGGCTTCACCCGGGGCATGCTGAAGGAGACCCAGCCCACCCAGTTCGACGTGCTGATCCGGCTCTCCGGCTTTTCCCACGGCACCGACGTGTGGCTGGGCAACGCCCGGGACCTGATCCTCTCCAAGACCGCCACCGTCTCCCAGGCCATCGGCTGCCGGGACGACATCATGAACTATCTGATCCAGTGCGGCATGCCGGACAAGCGCTCCTTCAAGATCATGGAGGCGGTGCGAAAGGGCAGAGGTCTGCCCGAGGGGGCCGAGGAGGAGATGGTGGCGGCGGGGGTCCCGGCCTGGTACATCGGCTCCTGCAAGAAGATCAAGTATCTCTTTCCCAAGGCCCACGCCGCGGCCTACGTCATGATGGCCTTCCGCATCGCCTGGTTCAAGGTCCATGAGCCCCTGGCCTTTTACGCCGCCTATTTCTACCGCCGCAGCCAGAAAGGCGGCTTCGACGCCGCCATGATGTGCCGGGGCAGGGAGGCGTGCCAGGCGGCCCTGGAGGGTCTGCAGAAGCTGGAGAACCGGACCGACAAGGACGACCAGCTGCTCACCACCCTGGAGGTGGTCTACGAGTTCTACCTCCGGGGCTTCGATTTCCTGCCCGTGTCCATCTACGAGTCCGACGCGTTGAAGTTCCTGCCCAGGGCGGGGAAGCTGCTGCCCCCCTTCGTGGCCATTTCCGGCCTGGGCGAGAATGCGGCCAGGGACATCGCGGAGGGCCGCCGGGGCAAGAAGTTCATTTCCATCGAGGAGTTTTCCGCCGCCTGCCCCAAGGTCTCCCAGACCCACCTGGAGGAGCTCCGGGCCGCCGGCGCCTTCGGAGACCTGCCCCAGAGCAGTCAGGTGTCGATGTTCGAGACGTAATTCCCCGTCCGCAGGGGCCGATGCCCACGTCGGCCCGCCGTGCTCCGCACGGGCAAATTGAGAATTGAAAATTGCGTTGTTTACAAATCGCTGTTTGAAATCGTTGTACGTACCACTTAACACTTATCGGAAAGGATGACCAGTATGCAACAGCTTGACAAACAATTCCACATCCACTGTGTCGAGGGGGACGTGGGCCGCTATGTAATCCTGCCCGGCGACCCCGGCCGCTGCGCCGCCATCGCCGCCCTCTTTGACGAAGCCCATCACGTGGGCCAGAACCGGGAGTACAACATCTACACCGGCACCCTGCTGGGGGAGAAGGTCTCGGTCTGCTCCACCGGCATCGGCGGGCCCTCCGCCTCCATCGCCATGGAGGAGCTGCACAACATCGGCGCCGATACCTTCATCCGCACCGGCACCTGCGGCGGCATCAATCTGAAGGTGAAGTCCGGCGACATCGTGGTGGCCACCGGCGCCATCCGTTTTGAGCACACCTCCCGGGAGTACGCCCCTCTGGAATACCCCGCCGTGGCCAATCTGGACGTGACCCTGGCCCTGCGGGAGGCGGCGCTGGCCATGGGCAAGACCACCCACGTGGGCGTGGTCCAGTGCAAGGACGCCTTCTACGGCCAGCACAGCCCCCAGAGAATGCCCGTGTCCTACGAGCTGCTCAACAAGTGGGAGGCCTGGAAGAGGCTGGGGGTCCTGGCCTCCGAGATGGAATCCGCCGCCCTGTTCGTGGTGGCCGACGCCCTGGGCTGCCGCTGCGGCTCCTGCTTCCACGTGATCTGGAACCAGGAACGGGAGGCCGCCGGACTGGATCAGACCATGAGCGAGGACACCTCCGCCTCCGTCCGGGTCTCCGTGGAGGCCCTGAAGCGCCTGATCGCCCAGGACAAGGCCCGCCGGTAGGGGCGAGCACTGCTCGCCACAGATCCCCCGCCCGTAGCGGCGAGCATTGCTCGCCACAGATCTCCCGCCCGTAGCGGCGGGCCGATGTGGGCATACTTCGTGACGCTTCGAGTTCGGCCCCTACGGGCGGGTCTGATCCCTGCTGTCTGATCCCTGAATCTAAACCGAAAGAGGTAAGAAGCCAAACACTTCTTACCTCTTACTTATTGCTTATTACTTATTACTTATTACTTATTCGTTAGCTGCCGCCTACTCCAGCAGCATATCCGTAAAGTCCATCAAGGGCCCGTAGAGCCGATGGGCCTCCCGCTTGAGCTGGGGGAAGCAGAAGGGACAGAAGGGCTCCCAGCGGCGGTTGAAGGAGCGTCGGCGCACCAGAATGTGGATGCAGCCCCGGCGGAAGATGACGCACAGATCCGGGTAGCGCTCCGTCATGGACAGCAGCTTTTCCGCCATTTCCACGGTGATCAGACTGCGGAATTCCTCCGGGGAGTCGGCAAAGCAGCGAAACTGCTGCCCCAGAGCCTGGTGGTCCGGCTGCAGCTCCACCATGCGCTTGGCGATGCCCCGGTGGGAAAAGCGGTTTTTCGTCTCCCGGCTCTCCAGAATCACGGTGCCGTCAAAGTCCACGTTGAGCCGGACGGTGAGCCACTGGCCCCGGACCTTCACCTTGTGGCTGGTGTAGTCCTCCGCGTAGACGCCGCCGCAGACGATCTCCTGGGCGGCCACCCAGCAGTCCCGGTACAGGCCCTCCAGCCGGTTGGCTGTGTAGTAGCGCTCCACGCTGCTGAGCAGTCCCACGTCGCAGAGCGTCTCCTCCACGGCGCTGCGGCGCTTGGCCTCATAGCTCAGATCGGAGAAAGTCTGCTCCAGCACCTCGGGCATATAGCGCTGCTTGAAGCTCTGCTCCAGCCGCCGCAGACCGTAGCGGGCCCCGTACAGGGCGCCCAGCCCAACCATCAGCAGAATTGCCTGGCGGATCAACTGGGAGACGGCCTCGCCGGCGCTCATGCCGGTGAGGAAGAAGCGGATATACTTACCCGCGAAGGCCACCCGCTCCGGGAGCCCGTCCGCGATCTGCTGCAGCAGACCCGGGCTGAAGGCGGCCAGCACGTACTGGATGGCAAACCAGAGGATCCGGGCAGTGGCGTAGCCGATCAGAGCGGCGCAGAGCAGCTCCGACAGCAGCAGAAGCACCTTGCCGGCCTCGTATAAAACCATGCGTCTTGTCATAGGCAACTCCTCCGGGGACACAGGGATGTGCCCTTACAAACTGAGGTACGGCGAACCGTACCTCAGTCGTTTGTTTAAGCATTTGAAACGAATCCTGCCAACAGACTGTCCGAATTATATCAACGAACGTCCTCCAGAAGACCGTAGTCGCCGTCGTTCCGGCGATAGACCACCGCAAAGGCGCCGTCGGCATCCTCATCGCGGAAGGCGAAGAAGTTGTGGCCCAGCAGGTTCATCTGCAGAATGGCCTCGTCCCGGCTCATGGGCATCATGGCGAATTCCTTGATGCGGATGAGCTTGTAGTCCTCGGTGTCTTCCACGTCGGGGACAAAGGAGGTGGCGTTCTCCGCGCTGCGGACGAAGGCGTCCTGGCGGAGTCTGCGGGCCAGCCGGGTCTTGTTCTTACGGATCTGGCGTTCAATGTCGGAAACGGCCGCGTCGATGGAGGCGTACATGTCGGAGGTGCTTTCGCTGGCGCGGAAGTACATGTTGGAGGCATGGACGGTCAGCTCCACCTTATTGCGATTCTTCTCGACGGAAAAAGCGACAAAGGCTTCTGCGTCATCCCGGAAATAGCGGTCCAGCTTGGCAACCTTTTTCTCGGCGTAGGCATGAACGCTTTGCGGCAGGGTGACCTTCTTCTCGTTGATCTGGAATTTCATATTGCGTCGCTCCTTTCAAGTGCTTGAGAAACCGATTGGCTCCTCTGTACTTATTATACCACAAATCCCGGTATAATCAAGGAGTTTTTTTGCATCGGGGAACAGGGATCAGACCCGCCCGTAGCGGCGAGCATTGCTCGCCACAGATCCCCGCCCGCAGGGGCCGAACTCGAAGCGTCACGAAGTATGCCCACATCGGCCCGCCGCCACGGACAGCCCGCCCGTAGCGGCGAGCATTGCTCGCCACGGATTGCCCCGTGCGGGTCAATTGAAAATTGAAAATTGGGAATTGAAAATTGTGGTGTTTTCAAATTGCCATATGAAAACATTGGAAATGGGGCAGGGGTTACGGATTCCTCGCTTCGCTCGGAATGACCCAGCCGGTGGGGCGGTCATTGGCTGTCCGCCTGATCGGCTTCCTCCTTTGCCAGCAGGGTTTCGGTGATGATCTGATACAGCTTGTCGGCCTTGTCGGGGAAGGACTTGGTGAGGAAGGCGGCCTGGCGGGGGGAGGGACAGGTATATTCGATGGTGATGAGGCTGCCCAGCTCGTCGTCCAGGTGCATGACCGCCAGGGCCTCGCCCCCCGGCTGCTCCAGCACCTCAGTGCGGACGAAGCTCTGCCGGCGGATCTGCCGGTTGAAGCGCTCCACGGCTCTGGCTGCCCGCTGCTGCACCGGGTAGGCCAGGGAGTCCCTGGTGATCAGAGCGGTCTGGCGGCCCTTGTCGGTGATCCGGTATCCCTCCTCGCTCTGCTCCAGGTGGCCGGTTTCCACCATCTGGGGAAGGGCCTGCATCACGTCAAAGTAACTGAGCTTGTCGTCCTGCAGGCAAAGCTCGTAAAGGGTCTGGGTATTGACGGGGTAGAGCAGCTTGTCCGTCACGTAGAGGATCAGCAGCTTTACGTCCAGCATATCGTTGATAAAGCCATGGTGGGCCATGAAAACACCTCCTGAAAAGAGTCACTCTATTATACACGACGCCGACGGGAAATACAAGTGCCCGGACGCAGTTTGTCCGTCTTCCGGACGGGCTTTGTCGGCCCTCAGCGCAGCGCCCGCAGCAGCTCCTTCTGCGCCGGGCTGAGGCGATGGCTCTCCACCGCCTTCTGAATGGCCTTCCGGTGGGTCCAGGGGTCCAGACAACGCCGGGTGAAGCAGGGGAGCACAGCCTCCCACTGGACGGCAAGGGCCGAAGCAAAGTACCAGGCCCGCATCATGTTGACATAATATTCCTCAGAGCGGATCGCCGCCACCGCCGCGGGCCAGGCCGGGGCGAAGGCCTCCCCCAGAAAATGGTCCATCAGCTGCTTGATCCCGAAACGGAGGGTATAGCAGTGTCTGGAGGCCAACCAGCCGGGGATTTGGGCCGCCAGCTCGTTCCGGTGCTTCCGGAAGCAGGGGAGGCTGAGACTGTCGCAGACGGCCCAGTTGTCCATCCAGGGCAGAAAGGCCTCCACCCGGCCAAGGAGGACGGCGAAGTCCTTCTCATAGGCAAGCAGATAGCCGTGGAGCAGATTTTCCTCCTGGTAAGGGTGGGGGAGGGCCTCCAGAAAGGCCGCCGCCGCCGGGCTGCCCCGCAGATCCCTTGCCATGGCCCGGAGGGCCGGGCTACTGACCCCCAGTATCCGGTCCGGCTCCAGCGTCGGGATCAGCCCGGCGGTGAAGGCCCGGTAAGCAGGCTCCCCCATGACAAGCAGCCGCTCCCGGATGGAAGCGGCTGTCTGGTTCTGGGGTTCCGGGGCCCTCACGCCTGCTGCTCCACGAAGCGCTTGATGGCCTCGTAGGTCTCGTCGGAGATATAGTGCTCCACCTTGCAGGCGTCCTCCACCGCCACGTCCTCGCTGACGCCGATGGCCTTGAGGAAGGCGGAGAGAATCTTATGCCGGGCGTAGATCTTCTCCGCGATGACCCGCCCGCTGTCGCTGAGCTTGAGAAAGCCGTTCTCATCGGTATAGACGTAGCCCGCATCCATGAGAATATGCACGCCCCGGCTGACGCTGGGCTTGGAGAAGCCGAGATGCTCCCCCACGTCCACGGCGCGTACGCCGCTCTTCCGCTGGGAAAGGATAAGAATCGTTTCCAGATACATTTCGCCGGATTCCTGTAAGCGCATAGGATCGCCTCCCTGTGTAGTTTTCCAGGCTTTGACCGGTATATAAAGTTATTATATCTGAGCCGGGAAGAAAAGTCAAAGAAAATAATTTTCAATAAATTGAAAATAAGGCTTTACATTTCCGAATTTATCTGCTA
>CAMNHH010000076.1 GCA_946539175.1 uncultured Clostridia bacterium
GGGAGCCGTGGCACTGGAGCTCCACCGTGTCCTCCCCGGTGTAGCTGTGGGGGGCCCGGCAGTAGACGGCCAGGGCCTGATCCAGTTCCCGGCCCTTCCGGTCGTAGAGGGTCCCCAGGCAGAGCTGCCGGTCCGGGGCCTGGGCCAGCGGCTGGCCGTTTTTGCGTTCAAAGACCTTCCCGGCCAGCTCTGCGCAGCCCTCCCCGGAGAGCCGCAGCACCCCGATGGCGCAGGGCTGCCGGCCTGTGGCGATGGCGGCGATCACGTCGGACATGAGAATCCCTCCCCGTTCTTTTTCGCCTATTATATCCGCTTCCGCCCCATAAAACAAGCCTTTTCGGTTGCTTTTTTTCCGTGGGTCTGGTAAAATAGAGAAAACGAGAGAAAGCAGGTGTTTCCATGCCGCAATTCAGTTCCTCCAATATTCTGGTCTTCGTGCTGGCGGGTATGCTGGTCTGGGTCAGCGTGAATCTGCTGCTGGCGGTGGTCCGGCTGAATCGGACCTACGACCTGGTCCCCAATCGCTTCATCTATCCCGCCAACTGCAGGCCGGAGCTCTGCCAGGATCCGGCGGGCTTCATCCGCTTCATGACCCCCAGGCTGACGGTTTTCGGGGTGGTGGGCCTGCTGCTCTCGGCGCTGATGCTGGTCTGCGAGCTGACGGAGCTGCTGGCGGCCCTGCCGGACTGGTTCACCCACGGGGTCTCCCTGTTCCTGTTCCTCCCCCTGTTCGTCTGGTACGTCATTTTCATCAACAAGGCCGCGAAGCGTTTCTGGTAAGGAGGCACTATGAAAAACTGGAAGATCGTGGTGCTGGACGGCGCCCGTACCAATCCCGGCGATTTGAGCTGGGAGCCCCTGGAGGCCCTGGGGGAGCTGACGGTTTATCCCAACACCGCCCCGGAGGAGCTGATCGCCCACATGGGGGACAACGAGATCGTGGTTCTGGACAAGCCTGTGATCACCCGGCAGATTCTGGAGGCCTGTCCAGCGCTGAAGCTCATCACCCTTTTCGCCACCGGCTTCAACAACATCGACGTCCGGGCTGCCCGGGAGCGGGGGGTCACGGTCTGCAACGCTCCGGGCTATTCCTCTTACGCCGTGTCCCAGCTGGCGCTGGCCCTGCTGCTGGAGATCACCACCCAGGTGGGGCGGCACGACGCCGCCCTGAAGGCCGGCCTGTGGCAGGACAATTCCTACTTCTGCCGGGTCGCCCCCGGCCTCACGGAGATCGCGGGCAAGACCGTGGGCATCATCGGCTACGGCGGCATCGGCCGGGCCTTTGGCCGGATCATGAAGGCCATGGGGGCGGAGCTGCTGGTGTATTCCCGGCACCGGCATCCCGAGCTGGAAGACGATCATACACATTATGTAGGCTTGGACGAGCTCTTTGCCCGCTCGGAGATCATCTCCCTCCACTGTCCCCTGAACGAGGACAGCCGTGAACTCATCAACCGGGAGAGCCTGGCGAAGATGCGGGACGGTACCATTCTGATCAACACCGCCCGGGGCGGTCTGATCGTGGAGGAGGACGTGGCAGAGGCTCTCCGCAGCGGAAGACTCCGGGCCCTGGGACAGGACGCCTTTGCCGTGGAACCAATCCGGCTGGACAGCCCCCTGCTGACGGCTCCCAATACCTTCCTGACACCCCACGTGGGCTGGGCTCCCCGCGAGACCCGGGCGCGCCTGCTGGGGATCGTGGCGGAGAATATCCGCCTGTTCCAGGCGGGGAAGCCGCAGAACGTGGTCAATCCGTAGTTCCGCGGCGATCCTGCCAAGCATGACTGCAGAGGCGCTGCCGATTGGAAACAAAATGGTTTTCAGAATATCCTGAATTGTGAAACGTCGCGGCAGGTGGACTGCACGACCGTTCTTCCGCTGTTTATGGAGACGGGATCAGAAGGATAGGAAAGACAAAAAAGCACGGGAACCCGTGCTTTTTTGTTATGAAGCTTCTTTTTTCTTCCAAATCCCGGGATATGAGCGCGGGACAGCTTGGTCAGGATCTCATGGTTCCGATGCCGTGGCGATATGCACCTCCGGGCAGTGCTCCCGAAGCTCCAGGGCGGCGGCCGCCGCCTTGAACTTGCTGCAAAACAGACCGAAGACCACGGAGCCGGTCCCGGTGAGCCGGGCACCGATGGCCCCATGGGTCAGCATGATCTGCCGCAGCTCCTCCACGATGGGGAAGCGGGCCGCGACCAGGGGCTCAAAGTCGTTGTGCAGGGCGGCGCCGATGGCGTTGCGGTCTGCCCGGGTGATGGCCCCGATCATGGCAGCCGCGTGGGAGTGGGGCAGGGACGGGCGCTGCCCGCTCCTGCGGTCTGCAGCCTCCGGCGCGATATCCTCTGAAACGGCGGACTGCAAAGCGCCGTCCCCGTCGATCTGCCGGAACAGGGCGGGAGTGGAGACGGAGAACTCCGGCTTGGCCAGCACGAAATACAGCTCCCCGGGCAGACCGGGCAGCCGGGTCAGTTCCTCGCCCCGGCCCTTGGCCAGGGCCGTGCCGCCAAAGAGACAGTAGGGCACGTCGCTGCCCACCTTCAGACCGATGGCTCGCAGCGCTTCCTCGGAAAAGCAGCCGTAATGCCGGTTCAGGGCCCGCAGCACCGCGGCGGCGTCGCTGCTGCCGCCGGCCATGCCGGCCTGGGCGGGGATGTTCTTCTCCACCCGGATCCGCAGGCCGCCGGGGTCCAGCCCGGCGGCGTCAAAGTAGGCCCGGGCCGCCTTCCAGCAGAGGTTTTCCGGTCCGTCGGGGACGCCCGGTCGGTTGCATTGGACCGACCAGGCCTCTCCGGTACCCAGCTCCAGGCGCAGCTGATCCGACAGGGAGACGGAGATCATCACCATCTCCAGCTCGTGGTAGCCGTCCGGGCGCCTGCCCAGCACGTCCAGGGTCAGATTCAGCTTGCCGTAAGCGGTCTCCCGCAGGCTGATCACTTGATCTTCCTTGCTTCCAGATAGTACCGCTTCTCCCGGGCGTGTCCCATGGAGAAGGTCTTTCTGGGCAGAATGCCGTCGGCAATGACGCCGCGGAAGAGCTGGCTCTTTTCCATGGCGGGCAGCAGGAAGCCGATGGCCTTGTCCTGTCTGGCCAGGTCGATCAGCACGTCGTCGTCATGGATGTAGTCGATCTCACCCGGGTGCTCCTTCAGATACTTGTCCAGGAAGCTCTGCAGGGCGCCCACGGCCAGCTGGCTCCTGGCCTTGTCCAGATAGACCACGCCGGACTTCTCCCCGATGTACCACTTGACCGGGAAGCCGCCCTCGGCGCACCAGGTTTCCTTCAGCTCCTTCAGCAGGGCCTCGGGCTCGGTCTTGAAAATGACCCGGTGGATGGGCTCAAAGACCTGGGCCGGATCGTGGATGTTCTCCAGCTCCACCAGGGCGAAGCGGGCAGGATGATTGCTCAGATCCACGCCGGGGTTCCTGGCCTTCAGCTCCTCGTAGCAGCTCTTGGCGGTGGCCAGGCTGTGGTTGCCGTCGCCCACGGCGAAGACCATGGGCACGCCGGGCAGACCCTCGTACTTCTTACCCACGTTGGCGGTGTACGCGGTGAGCCGGTCCTCAAAGGCCTTGACCTCGGCTCCCTCCACCAGCCAGCCGGCGATATGGCCGCCGCCCTCCATCAGATCGAAGTCGTAGAGCTTCTTCAACTGGGCCTTCTTTGCGGCGATGGGCTCGATCAGGACCTTGTCGTGGTCGTCGGCCAGCATCAGGATGTGGGGCAGCTCCAGGGGAGCGTCCCGGCGAACCCGCTGACGGGGCGGAATGCGCTCCACAACGGTCTTCTCGGTGGCCCGGATGGCGGAGGTGGAGCCGGTGGAGTAGTCGTAGGCGTCCAGATCCACCATGCCCATCAGACCCAGACGGACAGAGCCGTTCTCCAGGGTCCGCTCCACCAGCACCAGGCTGTGGGGATAGCAGACGAAAACGTCATTCCGCAGATATTCGCCCATGGTCTTGTTGATCAGGGCGGTATGCTCGGCCTCCCTGGGCGTGCCCAGCTCCGCCTCGGGAAGGATCAGATTGATGGTGGAGGCGCTGCCGGCGGCGTTGGCTCGGACCCGGTCCCAGTATTTCTGGTCGGAGGTGAACTGGTCGCAGGCGATGACGGCCCACTTCTCCATGGGAACGTCCCGGGGCAGAAGGATGTCAGCGGGTAAGAAAGCATTCATAAGGAATCTCCTCCTTTGGTAATAGGTAAGTGAATTATACCAAAAATGTTTGCTGTTTTCAATATGAATTTGTAAATAATAGAAAAAATCCGGGCAAATCGCCAAAATCGGAGCCTGGCGTATGGTTCCGGAGCAAAGCGGGCATACTGACAGCATCCAAACTTGAAAAGGAGGCATTGTCATGGATACTGCCGCGCTGCTGCTCACCATTGTCGGCGCCTTGAACTGGGGCCTGGTGGCCTTGTTCCAGTTTGACCTGGTGGCCTGGATCGGAGGCGGCCAGGGGGCGCTGCTGAGCCGGATCATCTACGGTCTGGTGGCTATTGCGGGCGTCTGGTGCATCACCCTGCTGTTCCGGGACCGGCGGGAGGCGTTGACGGACTAAGCCCGTCCAGCCGGGAGGCGACGATATGCTATATAAAAATCAAATTTTTTTGATTTTTATATAGCATATTTTGTTTTTATCTGTTATAGTATAAGGTACGAGATTATATGTGCGGATCATATCCGCAAGGAGCTGCCATGGAACGAAGCGTAAAGCGCCTGCTGTGCAACCAAGCTTACATATACACCGTCGTGCTGCTGATCCTGGGCGGCGTGGCCGCCGCCAGGCGGGACTACTGGATGGCGACGGCCCTGGCCGTGTCGGCCGTGCTGATGCTGGCCCTGAATCTGGCGGTGACCCGTCAGCGGGTCAAGGGCGTGGCCGCCAACGTCCAGACGGCGGTGGACACTCTGAGCAAATCCGTCTCTGTGTCCGCCCCCTGGCCCATGGCGGAGCTCCGGCTTCGGGACGGGGAGATCCTCTGGCACAACCGTCAGTTTCAGAAGGCCCTGAACACCGTGGAGTCCAAGGTGGGGGAGCGGATCGGCAGTATCCTGCCGGAATTCCGCAGCGACTGGCTGGAGGCGGGCAAGCAGGAGGCCCCCGACGAGCAGCAGATCCGGGATCGGCGCTACCGCTGCCTGGGCTTCGTGCCCAAGATGGAAAATGGGAATGAGCCGATTGCCCAGCTGGTCTGGCTGGACTGCACCGAGCTCTTTGATACCCGGGACGAATATCTGCGATCCCGCCCGGTGGTGAGCATCATCCTCATCGACAACTACGATGAGCTCACCAACAATCTCAACGACAGCGGCGTCTCCACGCTGAACGCCGCGCTGAACGAGCGGGTCAGCGCCTGGGCCGAGAAGATCGGCGGCCTGCTGCGGAAGCTGGAGCGCAACCGCTTCCTCTTTATCTTCGAGGCCAAGGATCTGTTCCGCATCACCGAGGGCAAGTTCTCCCTGCTGGAGACCGCCCGGGAGGTCACCAACCCCAGCGGCATTGCCGCCACCATCTCCTTCGGCGTGGGCAAGGACGGCGTGGGCTTCCAGGAGAATTATGACTTCGCGGCCCTGGCCCTGGAGATGGCCCTCTCCCGGGGCGGCGACCAGGCGGTCATCAAGGACAAGTACGATTTCAGCTTCTACGGGGGCCGCTCCGTGGAGACCGAGCGCCGCAGCAAGGTGAAGTCCCGGGTCATGGCCTCTTCCCTGTCCGCTCTGATCCAGCAGGCCAGCCGGGTCTTCCTGATGGGCCACAGAAACGCCGACGCCGACGCCATCGGCGCCGCCTGCGGCGTGGCGGCCCTCTGCCGCAGCATGGGCAAGAAGGCCAATATCGTCATCGACGAGGCGTCCTCCTCTGCCCCCAAGCTGCTGGGTCTGATCCGGACCGAGCCCCAGTATGAGGACGTGTTCCTCTCCGGCCAGGACGCTCTGCTGCTGGCGGACGCCAAGAGCCTGCTGATCGTGGTGGATACCAACCGGCCCGACCAGGTGGAGAGCCGGGAGCTGCTGGAATCCATGAACCGTGTGGCGGTGATCGACCACCATCGCCGGGCGGCGGACTATATCAACAACGCGGCCTTGAACATGCACGAGCCCTTTGCCTCCTCCGCCTCCGAGCTGGTGACGGAGCTGCTGACCTATACGGTGGACGCCAAGACCATCCTGCCCTGTGAGCTGGCGGCTCTGATGTCGGGCATCGTGCTGGACACCAAGAGCTTCACGGTCCGGGTCAACAGCAGGACCTTTGAGGCGGCGGCCTTCCTGCGGAACCAGGGCGTGGACCCGGTGGACGTGAAGCGCCTGTTCCAGAGCGGCTTCGACGAGACCCTCCGGCGCTACCGGATCATTGAGAGCGCCAAGCTCTATCGGGAGAATATCGCCGTGGCCTGCGCCAATGAAAACGTCAGCAGAGCCCTGGCAGGACAGGCGGCGGACGAGCTGCTGGGCATCGACGGCGTGCGCTGTGCCTTCGTGCTGTTCCGGCAGCATGACGCGATCTTCATATCCGCCCGGTCCGGCGGCACCGTCAACGTCCAAGTGATTCTGGAGGCGCTGGGGGGCGGCGGCAACGCTGCCACCGCGGGCGCCCAGCTCAAGGGCGTCAGTATGGAGGCGGCCCGCGCCAGACTGGAGAGCGCCATCGACAAGTATTTCAGCGAGTAAAACACAGGGACGAGCCCGGCTCGTCCGTCCGGATAGAAAGGAGAATGAACCATGAAGGTTATTTTGACGCAGGATGTGAGAGGCCAGGGCAAGCGGGGCGAGATGATCAACGTCTCCGACGGCTACGCCCGGAACTTCCTCTTCCCCCGGAAGCTGGCCCAGGAGGCCACCGCCGACAACGTGAACACCATGCGTATGAACGACAAGGCCAAGAAGGAGAAGGAGCAGAAGGCAAGGGAGGAGGCCGCGGCCCTCTCCGCCCGGCTCCGGGAGATGACCCTGACGGTCTACGCCAAGGGCGGCGGCGCGGGTCGGCTCTTCGGCTCCATCACCAGCCAGGAAATCTCCGAGGCCCTGAAGGTCCAGGAGAACATCGACCTGGACAAGCGCAAGATCGTCATCGAGGACAGCATCAAAACCGTGGGCCTCTACACCGTCAAGGCCAAGCTGGGCTTCGGCATCGACGCGCCTCTGAAGGTGGACGTCAAGGAAAAATAATCGCAGGAGAATTGGATCATGCCAGAATTTGATGATCTGATGAACAAGCAGCTTCCCCAATCCCTGGAGGCGGAGCAGGCGGTGCTGGGCTCCATGCTCATTGACAGCCGCTGCGTGGGAGACGTGGTGGGCATCCTCCGGCCGGAGGACTTCTATCTGAAGCAGAACCAGGAGATCTACGAGACCATCTACCGGATGTTCAGCTACTCCCAGCCCATCGACGTGGTGACGGTGCTGGGGAAGCTGAAGGAGAACGGCTACTACGACGAGAGCACCACCCCCGCCTATATGCGGCAGCTGATGGAGATCACCCCCACCGCCGCCAACGTGAAGCACTACGCTTCCATCGTGCGGGACAAGTCCCTGCTTCGCGCCCTGTCCAAGGCCGCCACGGACATCAACGAGATGGTCCTGCGGGAGGAGGGCACCGCCTCCGCAATCCTGGACAACGCCGAGCGGAAGGTGTTCTCCCTGCGTCGGGGCAACGCCGATGACGAGCTGGAGCGGATCGGCACCATCATGGTGAAGCTCTTCGGCCATCTGAACGAGCTGTCCCAGTCCGATATGGATTTCCCCGGGGTCCCCACGGGCCTGCGGAGCCTGGATAAAAAAATCAACGGTCTGAACAAGTCCGACCTGATCATCATCGCTGCCCGGCCCGGCATGGGCAAGACCACCATTGCGCTGAACATCCTGGCCAACGTGGCCAAGTCCACCCGGAAGACCGTGGCCTTCTTCTCCCTGGAAATGTCCAGGGAGCAGCTGGCCGCCCGGCTGCTGTCCTGCGAGAGCGCGGTGGACAACTACAAGCTCAGCACCGGCAAGCTGGAGCCGGAGGACTGGGAGAAAATCGGCGTGGCCTCCGCGGCCCTGGCCCAGACGGACATCCGGGTCTCCGACAATCCCACCATCTCCGTCACGGAGATGAACGCCCTCTGCCGCCGCCTGGACAACCTGGGGCTGATCATCGTGGACTACCTCCAGCTGATGACCCGGGCAGACAAGGACGGCCACAGCGCCGAGAACCGGGTCAACGTGGTGGCGGAGATCTCCCGGGCCCTGAAGATCATGGCCAAGGATCTGAACGTGCCTGTGATCTGCCTGAGCCAGCTGTCCCGTGCCGCCGAGAGCCGCACGGACAAGCGGCCCCTGCTTTCGGACCTGCGGGAATCCGGCGCCATCGAGCAGGACGCCGACCAGGTCATTATGCTCTACCGGGACGATTACTACAACCCCAACACCGAGGAAAAGAACGTCTGCGAGTGCATCGTGGCGAAAAACCGTCACGGCGAGCCCGGCACCGTCAAGGTCCAGTGGATGCCCCAGTTCTTCTCCTTCTCCGACCTGGATACCATCCACGAAGCGTAAGCGGCAATCGACGACCATATGGAACGGAAGCTTTATCGGTATATCCGGGAAAACGATCTGCTTAACCCGGGCGAGGACGTGACCGTGGCGCTGTCCGGCGGGACGGATTCCGTGGCCCTGCTGTGGCTGCTGCGGGCCCTGGCTTCCCGGCTGGAGATCCGCCTGCGGGCGGCCCATTTTCACCACGGCATCCGTGGCCCCGAGGCGGATCGGGACGCGGAATTCTGCCGCCGGCTCTGCGCCCGCTGGCAGATCCCCTTTACCCTGGGCCGGGGCAGCGCCCCGGAGCGGGCGTCCCAGACCGGGGAGAGCCTGGAGGAGGCCGCCCGGGTGCTGCGCTACCGCTTTCTGGAGGAGGCGGCCCCCGGCAAGATCGCCACGGCCCACAACGCCGACGACAATGCGGAGACCCTGCTGCTCCATCTGATCCGGGGCACCGGCACCCGGGGCCTGGGCGGCATCCCGCCCAGGCGGGGCAGAGTGATCCGTCCGCTGCTGAGCTGCACCCGGCAGGAGCTGGAAACGCTGCTGGAGCGGGAGGGCCTGCCCCACGTGGAGGACAGCAGCAACGGGGAGGACGACTGCCTGCGAAACCGGCTGCGGCATCGGGTCCTGCCCCTGCTGCGGGCGGAGAATCCCGGGCTCAGCGGGACCCTGGGCCGGACCGCGGCCCTGCTGCGGGCGGAGGACGCCTATCTCTCCCGGCTGGCGGCGGAGGCTGCAGCGGCCTGTCGGTTGGGGGAGGGCTACAGCTGCCGGAGTCTGCTGGCCCTGGACCCGGTGCTGCGGCGCCGGGTGCTGAGCTCCGCCCTCTGGACGCTGGGGCTGGAGGACCCCTCCGCCGTCTACGTGGAGGCCCTGGAAAAGCTGCTGCGGGCGGGACCCTCCGCCCGGCTGGATCTGCCCGGGGGCCTGCAGGCCCGCCGGGCGTACGACCTGCTGCGCCTGGGGCCCGCCGACACCCCGGCCTCCCTGCCGGAAACGGCCCTTCAGATCCCGGGAGAGACCCTCCTGCCCGGCAATTTGGGGCGAATCCGCTGCTTCGTTACAAAAAATTCAAATTTCAGCAAAAAAAATCTTACCACCTTTGCGTTGAAGTGTGATATGATAGGCACGCTTGAGCTGCGGGTCCGGGGCAGACTGCCCGGAGACCGGCTCCGGCTTTCCGGCGGAACCAAGTCTCTGAAGGCGCTGATGATCGACCGGAAGATCCCCGCGGCCCTGCGGCCCGGCATCCCCGTGCTGACGGCGGACGGTCAGCCCGTTGCGGCCTTCGGCGTCGGCGCCGATCCCGCCTGGCTGGCGGCTCCCGGGGACGACGCACTGACCGTCACCTGGGAGCCGGAGACCACCGCATCGCCGCACAATGATCCCTGATCCTTTATGATAGAGAGGAAGAAGTGAATGAATCAAAAATCACCGCAGACCTCCAGACGCGGCCCCATTATTCTGTATATGGTGCTGACGTTTCTGATGCTGTTTGCCCTGTATAAGCTGGTGGACGCCACGGATAACGTGGACGTCAAGTACTCCGACATTGTCACCCTGTTCCAGGAGGAGAAGGTGGAGGCCTTCGAGATCCAGAACAACACCATCCGGATGCAGCTAAAGGAGGAATTCCGGGGCCAGAAGCTCATCAAGTATCGGCTCTATGATTTTTCCCTGTTCTACGCGGATCTGGGCGATACCATCGCCGAGCAGCTGGAAAAGGGGACCCTGAAGGAATATGACGTGCTGCCGGAGTCCCAGGGGGCCCTGCTCCTGTCCAGCCTTCTGCCCATTGTGATCATGGGGGTCATTTTTATCGTGGTGATGATGGTGCTGATGAACCGCATGGGCGGCGGCGCCGGAAACGCCATGAAATTCAGCAAGGCCAACGCCAAGATCGGCAAGTCCAACCGGAAGGTGACATTTGCCGACGTGGCGGGAGCCGAGGAGGAAAAGGCGGAGCTCCAGGAGATCGTGGAGTTCCTGAGGGATCCCTCCAAGTACACCCGCCTGGGGGCCAAGGTGCCCAAGGGCGTGCTGCTGGTGGGCCCTCCGGG
>CAMNHH010000077.1 GCA_946539175.1 uncultured Clostridia bacterium
TGCAGGGCTTCTCCTCCTCCATGCCGGAGGACGTGCAGCTGGAGATGCTCCACTCCGTGCCTGGCCTGGAGCAGGCCGAGATGATGCGCCCGGCCTACGCCATCGAATACGACTGCGTGGATCCCACCGAGCTGCTGCCCACCCTGGAGTGCAAGAAGGTCCCCGGCCTCTACGGTGCGGGCCAGTTCAACGGCTCCTCCGGCTACGAGGAGGCCGCGGTCCAGGGCTTTGTGGCGGGGGTCAACGCCGCCCTGAAGCTGAAGGGGGAGCCCCCCATGATTCTGAAACGCTCCGACGGCTACATCGGCGCGCTGATCGACGATCTGGTGACCAAGGGCACCGAGGAACCCTATCGGATCATGACCTCCCGCAGCGAATACCGCCTGCTGCACCGGCAGGACAACGCGGATCTGCGGCTGAGCCCCATCGGCCACCGGATCGGCCTGATCTCCGACGCCCGCCTGGCCGCCGTGGCGGAGAAATACGCCGCGGTGGAACGGGAGATCAAACGCCTGGAGCATACCGGCGTGGCGAGCTCCCAGGCGCTCAATGACTTCCTGGCCGCCAAAGGCTCCTCCGCCGTGGATACCTCCGCCCGGCTGGCGGACCTGGTGCGCCGCCCGGAGCTGGGCTACGGCGACACGGCGGCCTTTGACCCGGAGCGCCCGGCCCTGCCCGCCGCCGTGACGGAGCAGGTGGAGATCCAACTGAAATACGCGGGCTACATCGCCCGGCAGCAGAAGCAGGTGGAGGAGTTCCAGAAGGCTGAAAATCGCCGCCTGCCGGAGGATATCGACTACGCCGCCATACCGGCCCTGAAGGCGGAGGCAAGGGAGAAGCTCGCCCGCATCCGTCCCGTCAGCATCGGTCAGGCCGGCCGGATCTCCGGCGTCAGCCCGGCGGATCTGGCGGTCCTGCTGGTCTGGCTGGAGCAGAAGAAACAATAGGTCCCGCCCCGGCAGCCGGAGCTTTTCCCTGGCTTTTCAGCTCTTTTGCGGTCCGTTCACAAAATATTCCGGCTTTGTTCACAGAAAAAAGTTACAAAGTGTTGACAAAATCCCCCGGGTCTTGTAAAATAGTATGAAGTATAGGACGACAGCAGGATGCCATTCTACACAGGATGGTTGACATAATACGGAGGAACGCTATGAAGTATTTGCTCCATCGCACGACAGCTCTGCTGCTGGCGCTGCTGCTCTTGTTCAGCGCCGGGAGCGTATTTGCCTTTGCGGCCCAGACCAGCCTGCCGGATCCGGCCTGCGTGCTGGGCACCACCCCCTCCGCCATGCTGGCGGGCGGCGGCCGCCAGGTCCATACCGATCAGGGCGACCTGATCCTGCGGGACGAGGACGGCGCCATCTGCCGGATGGACCGGCTCAAGACCCCCCTGGTGGAGGGCCCCGCCTCCCGCCTCAATTATCTGGACGGCGTGCTCTACTTTGCCCGGGAGGGGGAGGAGAGCTTCGACCTGTGCGCCTATGATCTGGAGAAAGCGGAGGAGACGGTGCTGCTGGCCCAGTTCGCCGGTCGTTTGGGACAGCTCTATGCCGTGGACGGGGACTGCCTGATGTTCTCCTGCGGCAACGCGGTCTGGCGTCTGGAGCTGGACAGCCTGGATTACCGGGTCGTCCGCTATGTGGAGGATCTGCGCAGCTTTGTCCCCACCGGCTGCGGCCTGCTTTACACGACGGGCGCGCTGTTCGACTATAGCCTCTACGCGGACGGTCAGCTGCTTGCGGAGCATGTGGACAGCTATTACGTGGACTTTGACCGCAATGACGAGCTGGTCTACGCCCAGAACGGCGGGGACTATCAGATGGATCTGACCGCTGCCTTCGGCGGCGTGGCCGTACCGGCTGCCTTCACCGGCTGCGACGATTATACCAGCCTGGCTGCGGACGTGGAGGAGGAGCTGACGCCGGAGGAGGCTTTGGCGGAGTTCCAGCAGGAGGCGGAGCGCCTGGCCAAAGAGCATGACGAGATCGTGGCCAGATACCCCGGTATCCAGGAGGGACAGGCAGCGCCCCCCGATCCCGCCGACGCGGACCCCAACGATCCCCAGCTTCCTGAAGGATTGCTTCCCGAAGCTGACCCGGAGGAAACGGAGGAAGAACCCACCGAGACCGCGCCTGTCGAGACTGAGCCCGCCGCGCCCGTCGAGACTGAGCCCGCCGCGCCCGCCGAGACCGAGCCGGCCGCGCCCGTCGAGACCGAGCCAGCCGAGACCGAGCCGGCCGCGCCCGCCGAAACCGCGCCGGCCGCGCCCGTCGAGACCGCGCCTGCCGAGCCGGAACCCAATGACGCTGCGGGGTCCCAATCCGGTCTTCCCATAGAGGATGGCTCCCTGCAGCCCGGCAAGGACAGCGGCCGGGACCAGGCCCCCACCGTGACCGGCGAGGAGAGCACCAAGCCCTCCGGCACCGGCAGCGCCTCCGTGGGAGAGGCCATCGAGGTGGTGGAGCCCCCCGTCTACGCCGCCCAGGTCTTCAGCGGCAGCGCCCTTCGGGCCACCGTCACCACCGGCCAGCAGAACATCGTCCGCCGGGCCCGCCAGGTGCTGAACATCCAGTGGACCCCCGTGAAGAGCTTCGGCGGCTGGGGTTATTACGACAGCAGCTACGGCACAAAGATCTGGTACAGCGCCGGCACCACCTACCGGGGCGTCCCCTACGGCCAGGGCATGGTTTACGTTCCTTGGTCCGCTTCCCTGACGGACTTTATTGCTGCGGTTAAGAATTCCGGCAGCAAGCTCTACACCACCCGAAACACCGTCAGCCGGGGCTCCCAGTACTACGGCACCGACTGCTCCGGCTTCGTGTCCTGGTGCTGGAATCTGAGCCGTCGGACGCTGAACAACAACACCTCCGGCATGGCCCAATCCTCCATCTCCACCCGTGTCGGCAAGGACTACACCATGATCCAGATCGGCGATGCCCTGATCAATGAGAACAGTTCCTGGAGCCACAGTCGTCTGGTGACTGACGTTACCTACAAGAGCGACGGCGTCACCATCGATACCATCGAAATATCCGAAGCCAACCCCACCACCGGCCACACCGGCTGCTGCTACTCCACCCGCTACAGCGGCAGCTCCCTGAGCAGCATCACTGCCGGCAAATACGCCATCTACCGCAGCAACAGCCGCGGCAGCGCCAAGTATACCCACGAGTGCGTGGTGCCCCTGGACGGCGACTACTGCACCGTCTGCGGTGCGGGCGTTGGCGGCGGTGATGATTCCACCCCCGATGTGAACAAATACATCCGGCCCGGCATCGACGTCAGCTATGCCCAGGGCACCGTCAGCTGGAACACCGTAGCGCCGCTGGTGGACTTCGCCATCCTCCGCATCGGCTACACCGGCTCCCTGTCGCCCACCATCGGCAAGGACTCCTACTTTGACGCCAACGTGGCGGGCTGCGAGGCCAACAATATTCCCTACGGCATCTACTTCTACGCCGGCGCCACCACGGAGGAGCAGGCAGTCCAGGAGGCTGAGGCAGTGATCGACTACCTGGGCGTCATGTCCGGCAGCGGTCATATCCCCGCCCTGCCCATCTTCTACGACGTGGAGCAGAACAACAATATCCTGTCGTTGGACAATACCAAGCTGCTGTCTGTGATTACCGCCTTCTGCAGCACCATTGAGAACTTCGGCTTCCGGGCCGGCGTCTACGCCAGCACCAACGTCTGGAACACCCGACTCACCCACAGCGCCTACAACCATTGGGCCCGCTGGGTGGCCCAGTGGGGCAGCAACTCCATGACCGCAGCCGGCGGCGCCAACGTGTGGCAGTATGACAACAAGGGCTCCCTGGCCGGCATCAGCACCAACGTGGATCTGGACTACTGGATCGGCACCGTCGGGAACACGGAGCATCCCAGCACGGCCAGCATCACCAGCCCCGGCTGCGCCACGGAGGGAAAGCTGAGCTACAGCTGTGTGAGCTGCGGCCAGCAGGGAGAGAATCCCATCTCGCCGCTGGGCCACGTATACTCCGGCGGCATCTGCCTCCGCTGCGGCCATAAGCAGACCAGCGCGGCCCGTTTCATCGACGTGCCGGTGGACAAGTATTACAGCACGGCGGTGTACTGGGCGGTGGCCCGGGAGATTACCGTGGGCACCAGCGAGAACACGTTTTCTCCCTATGCGAACTGCACCCGGTCCCAGATCCTCACCTTCATCTGGCGGGCCAACGGTCTGCCGGAGCCCAAGGCCACGACCAGCCCCTTCCTGGATGTGACGGAGGAGAAGTATTTCTTCAAGCCTGTGCTCTGGGCGATGGAAAATGGCATGACCAGCGGCATAACTGAGACCCTGTTCGGTCCCAACGAGAGCTGTACCAGAGGCCAGGCGGTCTACTTCCTGTGGCGGGCAGCCGGGTCGCCGGAGCCCGAGCGGGAGAACATGCCCTTCAAGGACGTGACCGAGGAAGCCTACTACTATAAGGCGGTCCTCTGGGCCAAGCAGAACTGCATCACCGCCGGTACCAGCGAGACCACCTTCAGCCCCGGCGCCACCTGCAGCCGGGCGCAGATTGTGACCTTCCTGTACACCGTCTATCACGCCCTCAACGATGAAAACGAGTGAGGCACGAGCCCCCAAAGGATAACGCGCCCCCGCGCCGGGATCGATCCCGGCGCGGGGGCGTTTCCACGTATTTGAACTTACAGCTTTTTCATGTGGGCGGAGGCGGTTTTGGCCAACAGGCGCTTGGTCCCGGCCCCGTCAAAGGCAATCTCCAGCATGGCGTCGCTGCCCATCCTGGTGACGCTCAGCACCATGCCGCGGCCAAAGGACTTGTGCTCCACGCTGTCCCCCGGACGCAGCTCCAGACTGGGGGCCGGGTCGTGCGCGGCGCTCTTCCAGGCTGGGACGGCCGGGCGGCTCCGGTTCCACTGATTGTAAGCAGAGCGTCCGCCGGGCTGCTCCCGGGGCGGAAGATCGTCGTAGAGCATCCGCTCCGAGGCCTGCGCCGCCTTAGGCTGGGACGGCTGGGCAATCAGCTCCGGGGGAATGTCCCGGATGAAGCGGGACAGGCGATTCACCGTGGTCCGCCCGTAGAGCATCCGCTGGCGGGCGTAGGTGACCGTGAGAGTCTTCCTGGCCCGGGTGATGGCCACATAGCAGAGCCGCCGCTCCTCCTCCAGCTCGGTCTCCTCCCCGATGCTCCGCAGACTGGGGAAGAGACCGTCCTCCGCGCCAACCAGGAAAACGTGGGGGAATTCCAGGCCCTTGGCGCTGTGAATCGTCATCATCACCACCGCGTCGGCCTGGGCGTCGTACTGCTCGATGTCGGTATACAGGGCGATCTCCTCCAAAAAGCCATGGAGGGAGGCGTCCCCCGGGTGGCTCTCCAGGTAGGCCACCAGAGAGGAACGGAGCTCCCGCACATTCTCCAGCCGGGTCCGGCTCTCCAGGTCGCCCCGGTCCTCCAGCATCTTGGCGTAGCCCACCTTTTCCACCATGGCGTCGTAGAACTCCGGCAGCGGCAGACTGTCCAGCAGCCTGGCGCAGTCCTCGATCAGCACCGCGAAGGCGCTGAGCTTGGCGGCGCTTTTCTCCAGAGCAGGGTAGTGGTAGGCGTCCGCCAGCACCAGATACATGGGCAGATGCTGGTTCTCCGCCAGCCGGCGCAGGGTCTCCAGGGTCTTGGCCCCGATGCCCCGGGGCGGATTGTTGACGATGCGGTTCAGCCGCAGATCGTCCGCCCTGTTGTCGATGAGCTGCAGGTATGCCAGCATATCCTTCACCTCAGCCCGGTCAAAGAAGCGGGTGCCGCCGATGATCCGGTAGGGGATGGCGTTGAATTTGAAGGAACGCTCCAGGGCGTTGGACTGGGCGTTGGTCCGGTAGAGGATGGCGAAGTCCCGGTACTTGGCTGGGGGCATCTGGGCAAAAATCTTCCCGGCCACGTAGTTGGCCTCCTCGTTCTCGGTGGCGGTCTCCTTCACGGTGATGCGGGGACCGTCCTCGTTTTCGGTCCAGAGCTTTTTGCCCTTGCGGCCCTTGTTGTGGGCGATTACTGCGTTGGCCGCATTCAGAATGGACTGGGTAGAGCGGTAGTTCTGCTCCAGGCGGATCAGGCGGGCGCCTGGGAAGTTCTCTTCAAAGCTCAGAATATTCTCAATGGTGGCGCCCCGGAACCTGTAGATGCTCTGATCGTCGTCGCCCACCACGCAGATGTTGTCCCGGCCCCCCGCCAGCAGGGCGGAGAGCAGGTACTGCAGATGGTTGGTATCCTGGTACTCGTCCACCAGCACGTAGCGGAAACGACGCTGCCAGGCAGTCCGGACCTCCTCAAAATCCTGCAGCAGCTTCACCGTCAGCAGCACGATGTCGTCGAAGTCCAGAGCGTTGGCCTCCCGGAGCCTGCGCTGGTACTCGCTGTAGCAGGCGGCGACGACAGCAAAGCGCTCATCCCCCGCTGCTGCGGCCCTGCCCTCGTAGTCCTCCGGGAACTGCATGGCGTCCTTCGCCCGGGAGACGTGGGAGAGGATCAGCCGGGCGGGCAGCTCCTTTTCGTCCACCCGCCTGTCCTTCATCACGTCCTTCATGACCCGTTCGCTGTCGGCGGTATCGTAGATGGTGAAGCGGCTGTCGTAGCCCAGCCGGCCGATTTCCCGCCGCAGGATGCGGCAGCAGGCGGCGTGGAAGGTCATGGCCCAGATCTCACCGGCCTCCGGTCCCAGCATGTCGGCCAGCCGCTCCTTGAGCTGGTTGGCGGCCTTGTTGGTGAAGGTGATGGCGATGATCCGCCAGGGCTCCACAGGCTGCAGGGCGCAGAGGGCCGCCGTCTCCGGGTCCATTTTGCCGGGCCGGGCCGCGGCGGCCTCCAGGGCCTCCAGCTCCGCGGGGCCGAAGCCCTCGGGGATCTGATCGGAGTCCGAGCCCTTGCCGAAGCGGATCAGATTGGCGATCCGATGGATCAGCACTGTGGTCTTGCCGCTTCCGGCGCCGGCCAGCAGCAGCAGGGGGCCCTCCGTACACAGCGCGGCCTGGCGCTGCATCTCGTTCAAATTGTCGAATTCCCCGGCAATCAGCGCCCGCCGCAGGGTGATGAATCGTTGTTTCTGTCTCTCATCCATTTTTGTATGTCCTCAGTTCATGCCTGCCCCGCCCGGTGCGGCGGCAGTTTTTTGTATTTTCGGCGCTCCAGCTCCCGGTTCAGCAGGCCGCCGCAGTAGAACAGGAAAAAGCAGGCGTACAGCCAGAGCATGGCCATGGCGATCACCGAAAGGCTCCCGTAGTAGAGGGAATAGTTCCCGAATCGCTCCACATAGATGGAAAAAAGCTGGGAAAAGACCACCCAGAGCACCGCCGCGGCAAAGGCGCCGGGCATGCAGACCCCGGCCCTTGTCTCCCGATTGGGCAGGACCCGGTACATGACCGCGAAGAGCAGGCTCAGAATCAACACCGTCAGCAGATATCTGAGCCGGGACAGCCGCAGCAGCAGCTCGCCCAGGGGGCTGCCCTCCGAGAGCAGCAGTCGAATCAGATCCCGGCTGAGCAGATGCAGGCCCAAGAGCAGCACCGTAGCCAGGACCCCCGCCAGGGCAAAGAACAGGCAGCGCAGCCGCAGCCCCAGTGGGCTCCGGGTCTCCCGGACGGCGCAAATGCGGTTCAGACCCTTCACCAGGCTCAGCACCCCTTTGGAGAGCATCCACAGCGCCGTCACGGCGGAGATGGAGAGGATGGCGGGAGAGTCCACCGCGAAGAGCTCGTCGATCATATAGTCCGTCAGAGCCTGCAGGCTGCTCGGCGCGAGCTTCTCCAGCAGGCTGCGGAGATCCTCCGGTGAGATGGGGGTGTACTGCAGGACACTGATGATCAGCATCACCGCCGGGAAAATGGCCAGAATCCAGAAATAGGCCGCGTAGGCTGCGTAGATGGGGAGCTCCAGCCGCCCCACGCCGCGGAAGAATCCCAGCGTCCTTCGCAAGCCGCTGCTCATTCGCGCCATGCCGCCGCCCCCCGTCGCCCGTATGATAGTCCATTATATCAGCACAGCGGCGGAATTGCAATCGAAATCTGTGGCCGGAATTCCCATCATCTTTTCAAAAAAAACATAAAAAAACGGGAAAAGGAGATTGAATTTGCTGCATTAAAATGATAAAATATATAGGAGAATACCATGTAGGACTTTGCGCATTTTTGGAAAAACTGTACTCTGCAAGAAGGAGCGTGAAACTATGGCAAAACGTCTGTTCAGCCTGCTGCTGGTCCTGGCGATGCTTATTTCCGCGTTCGGCGGCCTGGCGCTCACAGCCGACGCCGCGGAAATCACCGGCAGCTTTGTCCGGATTACGGAGCTCAGTGAGCTTAGTGACGGCGGCAGTTACGTCTTTGTCTGCGCGGCCAACTCCAAGGCCATGCGGAACGACAACCTCAACAATTGGATCTATCCCAGCAGCGAGACCTGGTCCGGCGAGTATCTCACCGACCCCGACGAGAGCATCGTCTGGACGGTCAACGGCGGGGTAATCTCTCCCGTCAATGACAGTGATCTGGCGCTCTATGCCCCGGCCGTGAAGCAGATCTCCCTCTCCGCCACCAACAGTACTGTGTGGAGCTTCGCCTGCAGCGAAAGCGGCGAGTGGACCATCTCCGGCCCCGACGGCATCGGCACGCTTCGTTTCAACTCCACCGGCTGGCGGCCCTACAGCACCAGCACCGGCAGCGCCGAGCTGCTGATCTACAAGCTGGATTCCCAGGCAGCCCATGAGCACAGCTGGAGCGATTGGTCCGTCAGCGTGGAGCCCGGCTGCACCGAGACCGGCCTGCAGGTCCGCAGCTGCTCCGGCTGCGGCGCCGTCCAGGAGGAGGTTCTGGAGGCTCTGGGCCATGCGTTTGAGGACGGCGTCTGCACCCGCTGCGGCGCTTCCGAGCCGGTGACGCAGGAATTCTTTGTCACGAAATATATCCGGGTGGGCGATCAGGTGATCTTCGGCTACGACGGCGAGAGCGAAGACTATGCCGCCGGCCCGCTGGGCGGCAGCGGCAGCAGCACCTACATGACGGCGCTGGACGCCAGTCTGGCGGAGTCCACCCTGCATTCCCAGAACGCCCTGGTCTTCCAGGTGGAGGCCGGCTCCCGGCTGGGCAGCTATGCCTTCAAAAACGGCGACAGCTATCTGGCGCCCCGCTCCACCTCCAACCACGTCCTGCTGCAGGAAAGCCCCGCCGATTGGTATCTGATTCATACCCAGAGCGGCGCCAGGCTGGTCTGCCCCTTTGACGCCAACAATTACCGCTATCTCCAGTTCAACGATGCCGCCCCCCGCTTTTCCGCCTATAACGGCGCCCAGAAGGATATCCTGGTTTGCAAGGAGGAGAGCGCCGAGGATCTGATAGACCTTTGGTTTGTGGATCAGGACGACATGGCGCAGGCCTATCTCTACTGCTTCAAGCAGGATACAGACTCCGAGGACCCGGAACCCAGCGATTCTCCCGAGGATCTGGCCCCTGTTCGGGCTGTGGAAAATCAGCCATTCCCCGGCCAGGCCATTCAGCCTGTAGGCGTGGATTACCAGGGCGACAACATTTACCGCGTCACCGTCAGCACCGAGCAGTACACCCACGTGATTTTCTCCGGCGGTGACGACAATACCAAGACCGCCGATCTGCAGCTGCCGATCAGCGACTATCAGGTGTATTACGTCAACGGCCACACAGCCTATCCCGGCACGGACGTCTGGCCGCAGCCCGCCATGGAGACGGCGCCCAGCTGCACCGAGGCCGGCGGCACGAGCTACTTCGGCATTCTGACCGGAGCCCTGCAGCCGGGCGAGGAGATCCCTGCCACCGGCCACGCCTGGGGCCCCTGGAGCTCCAACGAGGACGGCACCCATACCCGCGTCTGCGCCAATGACGCCTCACACAAGCAGACGGACGCGTGCCTGGACGAGGACGAGGACGGTGTTTGCGACGAATGCGGCTATCAGATGGGGATCCCCGAAGCCCCTGTGGAAGCCGGGCAGTACGTGATTGCCGCCAAGGTGGGGGAGAAGTACTACGCGCTGACCGCCAACATCAGCTCCTATAACCCCAACGGCGAGGAGATTACCGTCACCGACGGCAAGGTGGCCGCAGCGGACGCGGAGGGCTACGTTTATACGCTGGCGCTGCTGGACAGCGGCAAATACACCATCAGCAGCGGAACCCAGTATCTGGGCTACAGCACCGGCTCCGGCATCCAGCGGCAGAGCGTGGAAACGGCGCCCACAGCCAACTACAGCTGGAATATCTCCCAGGGCGAGTTCGGCAGCTGGCGGATCGCCAACGCAGCCGTGACCGATCGCTTCCTCTGCTATCGCGACAACAGGGCGATCGCCGGTGAAAACGATACGAAATATACGCGGTTCGGCGTCTACTCCGCCTCCAATTTCGGCGCCTCCAACCAGCAGTACTTCGACCTGGAGCTGCTGCCCATTGCCGAGTCCCCCGCGG
>CAMNHH010000078.1 GCA_946539175.1 uncultured Clostridia bacterium
GACAAATCCCAATTTGAAGAGCAGCCGAATCATTCCGGAAAAGACAGCACAGGCGGTTCCCAGAGTCAACGATCCTGACCTTGGGAACCGCCTGTGTCGTCTTGTTTTACAGCGGATGGCGCATACTGTCTGAGCGCCTGAGCTTGGCGCGGGCGGTTCGTGCGTTTTCCAAGTCCCCGCCGCAGGCAAGCCCCGCCTCCGCAATTGCCCGGTCTGGTTTCACAACAGACAACAGCTTCAGCTTTTCATTCAACTTGCTGTAAACGATATCCATCACCGGCTCACCGCAGACGGGGAGCACCCGGTCGATGGGGACCCATTGGACGCCGCTGTTTTCACCTTCCCTGGACCGGAGGGGGGCGTTTTCATCGGCCTGCCAGAGATAGCAGCAGTCCAGATGCAGATGGGAGGCCACGTATTGGCCCCGCTTGATGTGATGGTCCACGTCCAGGACCTGGATGGAGAAGATCCCGTCATACAGGGGCTCCAGGGCCCTTAGGCCCGTCTCCTCCATGGCCTCCCGCAGGGCCACGGCCCGCAGATCGGCCTCTCCGTCCGCGTGGCCCCCGGTCCAGGCCCAGTGCTTGTAGATATTGTGGTGGACCAGCAGGATCTTGTCCCGGCTCCGGTTGGTAATCCAGTTGGAGGCGGTGAAGTGGCACACCGGATTGTCCCGGGTCAGTACGTCGGGAAAGTGGTCCAGGGCGTAGAGCATCAGCGCCCGGTCCCGGGCTTCCGCTTCGTTATGGGGTCGGTAGTTTTCAATCAGTTGTCGGAGATTCATTTGGCCCCCCTTTTTCGGATGAAGTGTTTATTTTCCCCCGCGCAGTTGGATAATCTGATCCCGCAGCACCGCGGCGAACTCGAATTCCATCATCTGAGCGGCCTTCCGCATCTGCTTCTCCAGGCGGGCGATCTCCCGCTCCCGTTCCTCCTTGGTCAGCTTCATGCCGCCCTTGCCGTAGGCCTCGGCGTCCTGCCGGGTGATCTCAATGAGCTCATGCACGTCCTTGCGGATGGTCTGGGGCACGATGCCGTGGGCCCGGTTGTAGGCCTGCTGGATGCCCCGGCGGCGGTTGGTCTCCCGGATGGCGTAGTCCATGGCGGGGGTGACGCTGTCGCCGTAGAGGATGACCTTGCCCTCCGCGTTCCGGGCGGCCCGGCCGATGGTCTGCACCAGGGAGGTGGGGGAGCGGAGGAAGCCCTCCTTGTCCGCGTCCAGGATGGCCACCAGGGACACCTCCGGCAGATCCAGGCCCTCCCGCAGCAGATTGATGCCCACCAGCACGTCGAATTTTGCCATGCGCAGGTCCCGGATGATCTCCATCCGCTCCATGGCGTTGATGTCCGAGTGCATATAGCGGACCCGGATGCCGCTCTTTTGCAGGAAGGTGGTGAGATCCTCCGCCATCTTCTTGGTGAGGGTGGTCACCAGCACCCGTTCGTTCCGGGCGGTGACCCTGGCGATCTCCTCCATGAGATCGTCCACCTGGCCCTCGATGGGCCGCACCTCCACCTCCGGATCCAGCAGACCCGTGGGCCGGATTACCTGCTCCACGATCTGTCCGGCCCGCTCCGTCTCGAAGGGGGCGGGGGTGGCGGAGACATAGACCACCTGATGGATTTTGCTCTGGAATTCCGGGAAGGTCAAGGGCCGGTTGTCAAAGGCGGAGGGCAGGCGGAAGCCGTAGTTTACCAGGCTCTCCTTCCGGGAGCGGTCGCCGTTGTACATGGCCCGCACCTGGGGCAGGGTGGCGTGGCTCTCGTCCACGAAGAGCAGAAAGTCCTTCGGGAAATAGTCCAGCAGGGTCATGGGAGGCGTCCCCGGGGCCCGGCCGGAGATGACCCGGGAGTAGTTCTCGATGCCGGTGCAGAAGCCGATCTCCCGCATCATCTCCATGTCGTACTCGGTGCGCTGGCGGATCCGCTGGGCCTCCAGCAGCTTGTCGTGGGCCTTGAACCAGGCCTCCCGCTCCTCCATCTCCTGCCGGATGGCCACCAGGGCCCGGTCCATCTTCTCCTTGGTGGTGACGTAGTGGGAGGCGGGGTAGATGGCCACGTGGGAGACAAAGCGCTCCGGGATGCCGGTGACGGCGTTGATCTCCGAGATCCGGTCCACCTCGTCCCCGAAGAACTCCACCCGGATGGCCCGACCCGCCCAGTAGGCGGGGTAGATCTCCACCGTGTCCCCCCGGACCCGGAAGTTGTTCCGGGCGAACTCCACGTCGTTGCGCTCATAGCGGATGGAGATCAGCTTTTTCATCAGCTCCTCCTGGGGGTATTCCATCCCCGTGCGGAGGGAGATCACCATGTTCTTGTAGTCGATGGGGTCGCCCAGACCGTAGATGCAGGAGACGGAGGCCACCACGATCACGTCCCGCCGCTCAAAGAGGGAGGAGGTGGCGCTGTGCCGCAGCCGCTCGATCTCGTCGTTGATGGAGGAGTCCTTTTCGATGTAGGTGTCCGTGTGGGCGATGTAGGCCTCGGGCTGATAGTAGTCGTAGTAGGAGATGAAATACTCCACCGCGTTCTCCGGGAAGAACTCCCGGAACTCGGAGCAGAGCTGGGCGGCCAGGGTCTTGTTGTGGGCCAGCACCAGAGTGGGCCGGTTCAGATTGGCGATGACGTTGGCCATGGTGAAGGTCTTGCCGGAGCCGGTGACGCCCA
Organism: uncultured Clostridia bacterium; assembly: GCA_946539175.1. Lineage (GTDB taxonomy): Bacteria > Bacillota > Clostridia > Oscillospirales > Oscillospiraceae > JAFRPC01. The sequence continues at coordinate 2,668 of CAMNHH010000078.1, forward strand.
GCAGCACCTGCTCGTCCAGTCCCATCTGAATGCCCCGGGTCAGGGCCTCAATGGCCTCCGGCTGATCCCCCGTGGGCTTGTAGGGCGCGTGCAGTTTGAAGTCCATAGCGGGCCTCCTTTGGTGGCGTAGATTGGGATTTGTCGATTAGGCAATAGGGATTAGGCAATAGGCAATAGGAGCGCGAAGGATACATCGCGGCTTCGCCGTTCTCCTATTGCCTATTCAACTATTGCCTATTGCCTCACCCAGACAAACCCCGATTTGACGTTGCGTTTTATTATTATATCCGATCTTACTATGCACTGCAAGATATATTTTTTCCCTGGCGCAGTCCGACAGCTTTCTCCCGGCGGAACTGCTATGATAGGGCCAAACGAAAGCGGAGATGACGGAATGAACGGCACCATACTGAAAGAAAAAAACGCGCTGCGGCGGAGCGTGGCAGGCCTTGCCGCCTCCCGGGCGGGGCGGACCGGGCTGGAGGCGCTGGCTTACGGCGCCGGGGGAGCGCTGCTGGCGGCCCTGCCGCTGCTGGGGGGACCGGCGCCCCTGGCAGCCTGCGCCGTCCTCTGCGGCGGGGTGTGGCTTCGGGGCACGGCCCTGCTGTTGGGGGCCTGCGGCGGCTATCTGCTGTTCTGGGGCTGGGCTGGGGCCCTGGAGCCCCTTGCGCTGGCCCTGAGCTGCTTTGCCGGGGCGGTGATCTTCCGCCGGACCCCGGTCTCCCGGGCGGGCCTGGCGACGGCCCTCTGCCTGGCGGTGGGGGGCATCTTTCTGCTGGACACGGGCTTTTCCCCGCTGCCCCTGCTGCGGCTGGGCCTGGGGACGGGCTTTGCGGCCCTGCTGCCAGGCCTCTGGGAGCGGGCAGCGGCGGGGCGTCCCGCCGCCCGGCTGGGGGCGGGAGCGCTGCTGCTCCTGGCCCTGGCGGGGCGGGCCGCGCCCCTGGGTCAGACCGGGGGCCTGGCGGCGGCCTTCCTGCTGCCTGTGCTGGACAATCTGCCGAGGCCGGAGGCTCTGTCCGGCGCCGTCCGGGAGGAGAGCCCTCTGCCGCCCCAAAAGGCGGTGGAGCAGGCCCTGCACGGCATGTACGCCCTTCTGGCCCGGGAGGACCCCCTGATCCGGCCCGTGCAGCTGGCGGAGGTCTATGACTTTGCCGCCGAGCAGGTCTGCCGCTGCTGCCTGCGTTACAGCCGGTGCTGGGAGGAGGCGGCGGAGGACACCTACCGGGATCTTTGCGCCGCGGGCGAGGCCATTCTGCAGCGGGGCGCGGCGGAGCGGGAGGATCTGCCGGAGCGCTTTACCGCCCGCTGCTGCCACACGGCGGGCTTTCTGACGGCGGTGAACCAGGCCCTGGACAGTCAACTGCTGCGGCGCCGGGAGGACAGTCGCCGGGCGGAGAGCTGTCGGGTGGCGGCGGGCCAGTATCTGGCCCTGGAGCGGCTGCTGGCAGCCCTGGCCCGCCCCGTACCGAAAGCGCCTCCCTGCTACACGCCGGAGCTGGCGGTGGGCAGCGCGGCCCGGGACGACGCGGCGCGCTCCGGGGACCGGGGAGCGGCCTTCCGGGACGTCTTCGGGGGATTTTACGTGCTGCTCTGCGACGGCATGGGCACCGGGGCCCCCGCCCGGGCGGAGAGTGATCGGGCGACCCGCTTTTTAAAGGCCTTTCTGGCGGCGGGCCTGGCCCCGGACACGGCCCTGGAGCTGGTGAACGGCTTTTTCCTGCTGCGGAAGCAGACGGCCTTCGCCACCCTGGATCTGCTGTGGCTGGATCTCCACAGCGGGGAGGGGACCCTCTACAAGTGGGGGGCCGCCCCCTCCTACCTGCGCCGGGGCGAGACGGTGGAAAAAATCGGGACAGCTACGCCGCCGCCGGGCCTGGAGGCGGCGGAGGGCCGCGTGCCCGGACAGTACGAGCTGTCCCTGAGGGAGGGAGAAACGCTGGTGATGGTCAGCGACGGCGCCTACGGAGAGGAGACGGAGCAGCGGCTGACAGCGTTTTCGGGGGGTACGGTGCGGGATCTGGCCTCCTGCCTCATTACCCTGGGCCAGGCGGACACCGCCGATGATCGGACGGCGGTGGTGCTGCGCCTGCGTAAAATGAAGAAGGAAGAATGAAACGTTGAGGTATTTTGCAGGAGAGGGGGAAGGCTGCGTACAGCTCCGCACCCCGGGGACAACATAACATAAAATGTTTACATAATCCATCGAAGACCGTCGAAAAACCGGGGGAATTTCGGAAAATCCGAATTTCCTCCGGTTTTTCGTGAAAGTCTGCTGAAAAGGGACAGACTGTCGTGGGAGGGACGGCGCGGGGTGTCCGGGGGCCGCTCCCCAGGGCGAAAACGGTGCCGGTTTTGTCATTCTGCGCGGAGCGCAGCGGAGTCAAAGGACCCGAGTCCCCGTCCCCTGATCCCTTCCCTACAGGGTTTCTCCCACCAGAGACTTGGTGGCGTAGGCGTTGAGGGTCATGTCGGCGGTGTTGCCCGCCAGGTATTCGTAGTAGCCCTGGGCGCCGATCATGGCGGCGTTGTCGCCGCAGTAACGCAGCTCCGGCAGGCAGAGCCGCACCCCCAGGCGCTTTGCCAGGGCCGTCATCTCGGCCCGGATCCGGGAGTTGGCCGCCACGCCCCCCGCCACCGCCAGGGTCCTCCGCCCGGTCTGGATCAGAGCCAGCTCCGTCCGGCTCACCAGCGCGCTGCTGACGGCCTCCGAAACGGCGGCGCAGATGGCGGGCAGGTCGATTTCCTCACCCTTCTGACGCGCGTTGTGGATCAGGTTGATGGCCGCGGTTTTAAGACCGGAGAAGCTCAGATCCAGCGGGTTCCCGTCCACCTTGGCCTGGGGCAGACGGTACCTGCTGCCGTCGGCGCCCCGGCTCATCCGGTCCAGGGCAGCGCCGCCGGGGTAGGGCATTCCCAGCACCCGGGCGATCTTGTCGAAGCATTCTCCCGCGGCGTCGTCCCGGGTGCCCCCCAGGATCGTCATTTTCGTGTAGTCCGCCACGTCCACCAGCATGGTGTGGCCGCCGGAGACCACCAGACAGAGGAAGGGGGGCTCCAGCTCGGGATGGGTGATGTAGTTGGCTGCGATGTGGCCCCGGATGTGGTGGACCGGGATCAGAGGCTTGCCCAGGGCGAAGGCCGCGGCCTTGGCGAAGTTCACCCCCACCAGCACCGCCCCGATGAGCCCCGGGGCGTAGGTGACGGCCACGGCGTCGAGCTTGGCCCGGCTGAGCCCGGCCTGGGCCAGAGCCTGATCCGCCAGGGGATAGATGGCCTCGATGTGCTTCCGGGAGGCGATCTCCGGCACCACGCCGCCGTAGATTTTGTGGATGTCCACCTGGGAGGAGATGCAGTCGGACAGGACCGTCCGCCCGTCCCGCACCACCGCCACGGCGGTCTCGTCGCAGGAGGATTCGATAGCTAAGATATTCATAATCGTTATATCCTTATCATAAGTGACCGTAACGATTCAATCACCCGCAGGGGCCGAACTCGAAGAGTCACGAAGTATGCCTACGTCGGCCCTGCCTGCCCATGTTTGCCGGTAAACGAGGGCGGATGTGGGCATCCGCCCCTACGAAGAAGGGGGCGACTGAATCAATACAAGTGACGATTGAAAGTTGCCAATTGAGATGAAAAGAAAACAAATGAGCAGCGCAAGGAGCACGGAAAGCCACAGTTCTGCGGGATGAAAGAACCAGCAGAAAGCAAAAACGGTCATCAGAACAGGAACCGGGAGAAGAATGAGCTTCCAATATCCGGCCAGTGTTTGAACTTTGTACGGTTTTTGCTTCGCAGCTGTCTCCTCTCACCTGTCCTCTTTCAACTGTTTTTGCAGGATCAGCGCGTCCTCCCGGGGCTTTTCGTAATATCCCTTGCGGGTCCCGACCTGGGAATAGCCCAGCTTTTCATAGAGGCGGATCGCCGGAAGATTGGAGGCCCGGACCTCCAGGGTGATCGTTTCGATTCCCTTCGGGATCAGCCGACGCTCCAATTCTCGCATCAACGCCTCGGCCAGGCCCTGCCGTCTGGCCTCGGGACGGACGCAGACGTTGAGGATGTCCGCGTCCTCAAAGCAGCTCTGGGAGCCCACGTAGCCCAAAATGGGCCGCTCTTCGCCCTCGGCCGCTTCGCCCTCGGCCGCCAGCCACAGCGCCAGGGGGTTCTCCAGCTCGCCCCGGATCGAGGCCTCGTCCCAGGGCGCGGAGAAATTGGCCGCATCCAGAGCCGCGATTTGCGGGATCTGGGATTCCTGCATGAGAATGATTTTGTATTTTTTTCCCTGGGTCAAATCGCAATTTGACCCACGCCACAATTTTTCATGCTTCATGTTTCATTTATTTGGCCTCGTACCAGGAATGTCCCGTCTTGGCCTCGGCGTTCAGGGGCACGGCCAGCTTTGCGGCGCCCTCCATCTCCCGGGTCACCAGGGCGGCCACGGTTTCCGCCTCGGCTTCGGGGCACTCCACGATCAGCTCGTCGTGAACCTGCAGCACCAGCCGGGCCTCCAGGCCCGCCGCCTCCAGCGCCCGGTCCACCCGCAGCATGGCGATCTTGATGATGTCCGCCGCGGTGCCCTGGATGGGGGAGTTCATGGCCATGCGCTTGGCGGCCTCCCGGACCATGAACTTGCCGTCCTTCAGCTCGGGAAGATAGCGCCGCCGCCCGTAGAGGGTGGCCACGTAGCCCTCCCGGGTGCCCTGCTCCACCACGGCGCTCATAAAGTCCCGGACCCCGTGGTATTTGCTCAGATAGCTGTCGATATAGGCCTTGGCCTCGGTCCGGCTGACGCCGACGTCCTCCGCCAGGGAGAATTCCGAGATGCCGTAGACGATGCCGAAGTTGACGGCCTTGGCGCTGCGGCGCAGCTGGGGCGTCACCTCCTCCAGAGGCACGCCGAATACCTGGGAGGCCGTGACCCTGTGCACGTCCTCCCCGGAGTTGAAGGCGGCCTGCATGGCCTCGTCGCCCGCCATGTGGGCCAGGACCCGCAGCTCGATCTGACTGTAGTCCGCGTCCACGAAGACGCAGCCCGGCTCCGGCACGAACATTTTTCGGATCTCCGCCCCCAGGTCCGTCCGGACCGGGATGTTCTGCAGATTGGGCTCCGTGGAGGACAGGCGGCCCGTGGCGGTGACGGTGTTCTGGAAGGTGGTCCGTACCCGGCCGTCGGGAGCGATGACCTTCAGCAGCCCCTCGGCGTAGGTGGCCTGGAGCTTGGTGAGGGTGCGGTATTCCATGATGCGGCTGATGATGGGATGCTTGTCCTTCAGCTTCTCCAGCACGTCCACGCTGGTGGAGCGCTTTTTCCCGCTGGGCAGGGCCAAGCGGTCAAAGAGGACCTCGCCCAGCTGCTTGGGGGAGTTGACGTTGAATTCCCCGCCGGCGTAGCGGTAGATTTCGGCCCGGGCCGTCTCAATGCGGTCCTTCAGCATCTCGTCGAAGGCGTGGAGGGCCTCGGCGTCCACCAGCACGCCCTCCACCTCCATTTTGGCCAAAACCAGGCAGAGGGGCAGATCCATTTCATAGTAGAGCTTTTCCAGACGCTGGGCCTTCAAGCCCTCCGTCAGCGGGGAAATCAAGGCCAGAATGGCTCCGGCCTCCCGGATTAGCAGGGCTTCCTTTGCCCGCAAAGCCGTTCCCTGGAGGGGAAGACGGCCCGCAGGGCCGGATGAGGCGTCCGCCGCCGATTCCCGGGCAAGCAGTTCCTTTTCCGTGGGCAGCTCCGTCTGGCAGTACTGCAGAGCCAGGGTGGGCAGCTCATACCGGCCTCGGGCGGCGTCCAGCAGATATGCCGCCACCTCAGTGTCGAAGACGATCCCCTCCGTGGGCAGGCAGCGTTCCAGCAGGCGGCGCAGCAGCTCCTTGGAGCCGTGAACCGCCAGCTTCAATTCCCCGGAGAACAGGGCGTTCCGGGCGAGATCGTAGGCCGTGCCCAGCTCGCGCCGGCTCAGCAGGGCGGGGTGCGCGCCGTCGTCCAGGGCCAGCAGCTCCAGATCGTCGGAGGCTGCCAGAGCCACCCATTCCGCCTCCCGCCAGAGCGACAGCAGAGCGTCGAATTCCGTCTTGGAGGCGGGGGTGGCCGCAGCAATCCCTTCCCCTCCGTCGGAGGATACGAATTTTTCCCCTTGCTCGGGATGACCGGCGGGGGAGATGGCTGCGCTTTGCGGGCGGCTGACGGTCGGCCCTGCGGCGCGCAGTCCGTATTTGTCGATGAGCTTGATGAATTCCAGCTTCAAAAACAGCTCATACAGAGCGGGCTTGTCCGGCTCCGCCGCCAGGGCGTCCCCCGGCTGGAAGTCCACCGGGGCGTTGAGGCGGATGGTGGCGAGATCGAAGGAAAGATAAGCGCTTTCCCGCCCGTCCCGCAAATACTCGTAGAGCTTGCCCTTCATATTCTGGGGGCTCAGATTTTCGTAGACCCCGTCCAGGGTGCCGTATTTCAGCAGCAGCTCCGTGGCCTTCTTGGGGCCGACGTGGGCCACGCCGGGGATGTTGTCGGAGCTGTCGCCCATCAGGGCCTTCAGGTCGATGAGGCGGATGGGGTCGAAGCCGTATTCCGCCCGGAAGAGCTCGGGGGTATAGTTGGTGGAGCCGGTCTGGCCCCCCTTGGTGACGATGAGCTTCACGGTGACGTGCTGGTCCACCAACTGCAGGCTGTCCCGGTCGCCGGTGACCACCACGCAGTCCCAGCCTCCGGCGGAGCAGCGCTTGGCCACGGTGCCGATCACGTCGTCCGCCTCCCAGCCCTGGCAGGCGTAGATGGGGATGTTCATGGCCCGCAGCACGTCCTTCATGACGGGCATCTGCTGGGCCAGCTCCTCCGGCATTCCGTGGCGGGTGGCCTTGTAGCCGTGGTACATCTCATGCCGGAAGGTGGGTCCGTGGAGATCGAAGGCCACGCAGAGGGCGTCGGGCTGCTCCTCGGCCCGTACCTTTTCCAGAATGTTCAGAAAGCCGTAGATGGCGTTGGTGTACTGCCCGTCCTTGGTGCTCAGCAGCCGCACGCCATAAAAGGCCCGATTGATGACGGAGTTGCCGTCGAGAATCATCAGTTTCATAGGCTTACAGCTTCTCCGCGAAGCGGTTCAGGCGGGCGGCCACCTTCTCCCTGCCCAGCAGCTGCATGATGGTGCAGAGGTCGGGGGTGTTGGTGCGGCCGGTGACGGCCAGGCGGATCACGGAGGAGAGGTCCCCCACGTGGCCCTTGAAGGCTTCGGGGTTCTTCTTGTACTCCTTGACCTCGGAGCTGTAGCCCAGGCCGGGACAGAGGGCTTTCAGCCGGGCAAACCAGGCGTCCTTGTCCTCGGTGGGGTCATAGACCGGCAGATAGGCGGCCACCAGGGCCTTGGCGTCGGCGGGACTGACCCGTTCCGGCAGAAGGGCCGGATCCGCCTCGGGCTCCTGGAAGAAGTAGGAGAGATAGGCCTCCACCTCCTCCCACTTGGCCAGATCCTTCCGGGGCTTGGGGACCTCCCGGTCAATGTTCAGAATGGCGGTGGAGAAGGCGGGGTCGGCGGTGAAGGTCTCATAGAAGTCCGGGGCATAGTCCCTGGCCCAGGCGGCCACCCGGGCGCAGAGCTCCGGGGCCTTCATCTTGGAGATCACGTTCTTGCTGACGTCCGTGAGCTTCGCCAGGTCGAAGAGGCAGCCGGAGGCCCCCATCTTCTTGAGATTGAAGGGGAAGTCCATGGCGTCGGCGGCGGGGTTGGCCCGGCGCCAGTCCTCAAAGTTGGAGTTCAGCAGGGTCAGCAGATA
>CAMNHH010000079.1 GCA_946539175.1 uncultured Clostridia bacterium
CTCCCCTTCCCCCGCACCGTCAACAACTGCGAGCTTTGATCGAAAAACGCCAACGGCGCCCGGACCCTCTTGGGTCCGGGCGCCGCTTTTGCTGTCACGGCTGGGCCGTCAGGCCGAAGGACACGGCGATGGCGCTGTCCACCCGGGCCATCTGCTCGTCGGAGAGACGGCCCATATGCTCCCGCAGACGGCGTTTGTCCAGGGTGCGGATCTGCTCCAGCAGGACGACGGAATCCCTGGCCAGCCCCGCCTCCCGGCCCGGCACCCGGATGTGGGTGGGCAGCCGGGCCTTCCCCAGCTGGCTGGTGATGGCGGCGGCGATGACCGTGGGAGAATGGCGGTTGCCGGTGTCGTTCTGCACGATCAGCACCGGACGGGTCCCCCCCTGCTCGCTGCCCACCACCGGGCTCAGATCCGCGTAATAAATATCGCCCCGTCTGACATTGCTTTCCATAGGACTCACACTCCGGTTTTGATTTCCTTCCTATTCTTCCACGGGAAATCGGAAAATATACTTCCATGTCAGTCTATGCGGCCGGGGCGAATTTTGTCATATTCGGATTTGTCTGGGTGAGGCAATAGGCAATCGTTGAATAGGCAATAGGAGAACGGCGAAGCCGCGATGTATCCTTCGCGCTCCTATTGCCTATTGCCTAATCCCTATTGCCTAATCGACAAATCCCAGTTTTCCATCCATCACACGATGTACTGCAATACCTCCATGCGCTGCTCCCCGTCCAGGTAGAAGCGGGGGGTGCGCTTGTTGATGGAGCAGAGGGTCTCGTAGGGGATGGTGCCGGTGGCCTTGGCCAGGTCGTCCACGGGGATGGCGCTGTCTCCGTCGCTGCCGAACACCGTCACCACGTCTCCCACCCGGGCCTCCGGCACCCCGCTCACGTCCACCATGCACATATCCATGCAGATCCGGCCCACCACCGGCACCCGCCTGCCGCGCAGCAGGAACTCGGCCCGGTTGGACAGGCTCCGGCTGAGCCCGTCGGCGTAGCCGATGGCCAGCACCGCGATGCGCCGGGGCTCCGGGGTGGTGTAGATCCGGCCGTAGCTGACGCCGATCCCCGCCTCGTAGGGGCGGATCTGGGAGATGGTGGTCCGCAGGCTCATGAGGGGCCGCAGGTCGAAGCGCCCCTCCAGCTCCTGGCTGGGGCTGATGCCGTAGGTGGCGATGCCGGGCCGCACCATGTCCAGGGCGTACTCCGGGTGCAGCAGGGTGGCGGCGGAGTTGCAGCAGTGCCGCAGCTTGAAGCGGACGCCGGCGGCCTCCAGGGCCTCCACCGTCTCGGTGAAGCGCCGGAACTGCAGGGCCGTAAAGGCCTGATCCGCCGGGTCCAGGGAGTCCGCCACGGAGAAGTGGGTGAAGACCCCCTCCGGCACCAGGCCCTCCAGGGCCGCCGCCTGCCGGATCTGCTCCAGGGTCTCCGGGTTCTCGTAGGCGAAGAAGCCCAGCCGGGACATGCCCGTGTCCAGCTTGACGTGGACCTTCAGCCGCTTGCCGGTGCCAGCCAGGGCCTCGGAGAGCTGACGGGCGTACTCCAGGGAGTGGACCTCCTGCCGGATGCCCATGTCCACCATATCCTCGGCGTAGAAGGCCGGGGTGTAGCCCAGAATCAGGATGGGCAGCCGGATGTAGCTCCGCCGGAGCTGCACCGCCTCCTCCATGTTGGAGACCGCCAGATAGTCGGCCCCCAGGTCCACCAGCTGGCGGCTGACGGGCACGGCCCCGTGGCCGTAGGCGTCCGCCTTCACCACCCCCAGGAATCGGCAGTCCGCGGGGATGCGCTCCCGCAGCAGGTGATAGTTGTGGCTGAGATTGTCCATGGAAATATCAGCCCAGGTTCTCTTCAACAGCTTCATTTGTTCGTTCACTCTTCCATGCAAAATTTCGGATCTCCCCGGAAAAGCACAGGCTGCCCTCCGAGAAGATCTCCGCCCGCAGGGGCAGACCCGCCGGGTCAAACCAGGTGCGGATCTGCAGCGGATCCGCCTCATAGCAGACCAGCAGCCCCGTCTCGTCGGCTCCGGCGGAGGCGATCCAGGCCTCCGACCAGGCCCGCACCAGTTGTCCGGGGGCGGCGGCGGGGGCCAGCTCCGTGCCGGGCAGGGTGCCCAGACCCAGGCACAGCTCCTCGTAGCGCAGGCTCCGGCTGCCGTCCCGCAGCAGGGCGGTGATGCCGGCGATGCTCTCCGGGGCCAGCACCGTGACGGCGCCGTCTCCGGTCTCGTCCAGTCGGCAGTCCAGCCCCAGCGCCCAGAGCCGGTCTCCGCTTTGGGCCCGGGCCTCCAGCACAAAAGAGCAGCCCTGCTCGGCCAGCAGCCGGGTCCGGAAGTCCATCGGCGCCCGCAGAGGATCCGTTTCTTTGCCGCCGCAGGCGCAGAGCAGGCAAAGCGTCGTCATCAGTACGGCCAGCGCAAACCGTCGCCGCACGAAATCAACTCCTTGTGCTTACTTCAAAAACAGGTGCAGCGCCGCGATGATATCCGTGGGGGTCATGCCGTATTCCCCCCAGGCCTCGGCGCAGTAGTCCCCGGCGGCTCCGTGGAGCCAGGCCGCCGCGGCGGCGGCCTCCGCCGGGGCCAGGCCCTGGCCCAGCAGGGCCAGCAGGATCCCCGCCAGCACGTCCCCGCTGCCGCCGGTGGCCATGCCGGGGTTGCCGGTGGGGTTCAGATACAGCTTTTCCGGCCCCACGATCAGACTCCGATGGCCCTTCAGCAGCACGGTGACGCCCCAGCGCCGGGCCAGCGCCCGGGCGCTCTCGTAGCGGCGCTCCGGGGCGGGCTCTCCCCCCAGGCGGCGGAACTCCCCGTCGTGGGGCGTCAGGATCACCGGGCAGCCTGCCTGTCCCAGAACATCTATATTCCCCTCCAGGCAATTTATGCCGTCGGCGTCCAAAATCACCGGGCATTTCGCCCGGGTCAGCACCGCCGCCGTCACGTCCAGAATGGCGGGGCTCCGGCCCAGGCCGGGCCCCAGCAGGCAGGCGTCGCAGTGCTCCAGCCGCCGGACGATCTCCGGGATCGCCCGGGTGTTCAGCCTTCCCTCCCCGTCGCAGGCCAGGGGGAAGACCATGGGCTCATCCAGCTTCTGGGCCACGATGGGGTACACCGCCTCCGGCACCCCCACGAAGATCAGCCCCGCCCCGGCCCGCAGGGCGGCGTTGGCCGCCAGCACCGGCGCGCCGGTGTAGCCCACGGAGCCCGCCAGGATCAGCACCCGGCCGAAGTCCCCCTTGTGGGCGCTCCGCTCCCGCCGGGGCAGGAGGCTGTCCACCAGCTCTTCGCCGGTGATGACGCAGCCGTCCCGCCCCAGGGCCTGCATACGCCGCAGGGCGGCGTTCATTTTTGAAATCATAGCCAGTCCTCCCCTCAGCGGATCGGGATTTGTCGCTCCGATCCAAAAGCCGATCCGCCCCGCCATCGGAACCGTTCGGCGTAGCCGCATCGTTTGCACAATTCCTCCGTGGCCTCGCCCCGGCGGAAGCCCGCCAGAATGGCCCGGCTCCGGGGCTTCTCCAGAATCTCGGAGAGCGCCTCCGTCAGCAGATTCCCCAGGGCCAGGGTCCCCTCGTGATCCAGGCAGCAGGGCACCACGGTGCCGTCCCAGAGGACGCCGAGCTGATCCCGCAGGCCGTAGCAGCCATGGCGGGCGTTTTCCTGCGGCGCCGCCGGGTCGGGCCAGTCAAAGATCTCCGCCCGGTCCAGATACACCCGCTCCGCCAGGCGTTCTCCCCCCCGGCTGGGGCTCCAGGGCCGGGGAAACTGCCGGGCCAGCAGCTCCAGGATCCGGGCGTTCTCCCGGTTCCGGCCGCCCCGGGCGGCGCTGTCCTCGTTCCAGAGCCGGAAGTTCACCAGGATGCCCGCCGCCGCGGCCTTGGCCCCAAAGACGGCGCACTGGTTGACATAATCATCCAGACTGCCGCCGTCGTTGGCCTCAAAGGAGTGCAGGGAGAGGTTGAGCTTGTGCAGGGCGGGGGCCGCCAGCAGGGTCTGCTCCGCCTGGGGCAGCAGGGTGCCGTTGGTGGTAAGGATCACCCGGAAGCCACGCTCCCCCGCCAGGGCAAGAAAGCGGCCCAGCAGGGGGTGCAGCAGGGGCTCCCCCATCAGATGGAAATAGAGATAGTCGGTCCAGGGCCGGAGCTTGTCGATCAGCGTGCGAAAGTCCGCCTCCGACAGAAAGCCCGGCGCCCGCCCCGTCCCGGGGCAAAAGGCGCAGCTCCGGTTGCAGACGTTGGTGATCTCCAGATAAACCTTTTTGAAACGCATTTTCTCTCCTGATGCCTCGTTCGGACGGGGCAACCCGTGGCGAGCAATGCTCGCCGCTACGGGCGGGGTGTCCGTATCCCCGTCCCATTTCTAATGTTTTCAAATAGCAATTTGAAAACACTGCAATTTTCAATTCTCAATTTTCAATTTTCAATTGGCCCGCACGGGACAATCCGTGGCGAGCAATGCTCGCCCCTGCGGGCGGGCCCGATCCCTTACTTGATAATAATCGCCAAAAACACCAGGGTCTCGTCGGAATCGTTGGCGATGCCGTGGGTGTGGCCGCCGGTGCAGTATTCCGCGTCGCCGGGGTCCAGCAGGAAGTCCTGTCCGTCCTCGGTGACGGTGGCCCGGCCCTGCAGAATCACGTAGGCCTCCCCCTCGCTGTTGTGCTGGTGGACGCCGATGGAGCTTCCGGGAGGCAGGGTGTTCACGGCGAAGAGATTGATCTTGTCCAGCTCGGCGGCGGTAAAGATGTGGGTGGAATCGTAGGGGCCCTTGCCGCCCTTCACCTCGAAGCGGGGCTCCACGTTCATTTCCTGTCTGCGTTTGATCATTTGTAGTTCCTCTCAGCTTTCCTCAGAATTTCCTTACAGCTTTTCCAGGACCTTCCGCATCAGCCTGGAAAAATCGTATTTGGCGGCCTCTCCCGTCTCCATAACCTCCTTGTGGCTCAGGGGCTGGTCCAGGATGCCGGCGGCCATGTTGGTGGCCAGGGAGAAGCCCAGCACCCGCATGCCGCAGTGCCGGGCGGCGATGACCTCCGGCACGGTGCTCATACCGGCGGCGTCGGCCCCCAGGCTCCGGGCGGCCCGGATCTCCGCCGGGGTCTCGAACTGGGGCCCCGGGAAGTACATATAGACGCCCTCGTTCAGATGGACGCCGGTCTCCGCCGCCGCCTGCCTGGCCAGCTCCCGCAGGGCCGGGCTGTAGGCCGCGGACATATCCGGGAAGCGGGGGCCGAAGCGCTCCTCGTTGGGGCCGGTGAGGGGGCTCATGGGGAAGAGGAGCAGGTGGTCCGAGATCAGCATGATCTGGCCGGGCCTGTAGTCCCGGTTCACGGCGCCGCCCGCGTTGGTGACGATCAGGGTTTCAGCCCCCAGCAGCTTCAGGACCCGAACGCCGTAGACCGCCTTCTCCAGGCCGCAGCCCTCGTAGAGGTGGACCCGGCCCTGCATCACCGCCACCCTTTTGCCCGCCAGCCGCCCGAAGACGAAGCGGCCCTTGTGGCCCTGGACGGTGGATTGGGGGAAGTTGGGGATCTCGGCGTAGGGCACGAAGACCGGCTCCTCCACCAGCTCCCCGAAGTCTCCCAGGCCGGAGCCCAGGATCATCAGAATCTCAGGCTTGAACTCGCCCAGCCTCTGACAAAGCCAGGCCGCGCTTTGCTCGTAATGCTCAAAGGGGATCATCTTGCTGCCTCCTTTATCTTAAGTGGAAGGTTTTTTTCTTCCTGAACTCCGCGAAAATGCCCGAAACGCATTTGACGGCGCCGAAGGCCCGTTGGCGCTTCCGATCAGGTCTCGGCGGGCTTCAGCGTTCCGCAATCCGCAGGCTCCCTTCCCCGCAGCATCTTCAGACCGTGGGAAATGGCGGGCAGCACGGGCTCCAGATTCTCCAGGGCGGCCTTCGGGCTGCCGGGGAGGTTCACGATGAGGCTCCGGCCCCGGATCCCCGCTGCGGCCCGGGACAGCATGGCCCGGGGGGTGATTTGCAGGGAGGCGGCCCGCATGGCCTCCGGGATGCCGGGGACCGTTTTTTCACAGACCGCCAGGGTAGCCTCCGGGGTCAGGTCCCGGGGGGCGAAGCCGGTGCCGCCGGTGGTCAGCACCAGGGCCGCGTCGGCGGCGCAGGCGGCGATCAGCGCCGCCTCGATCCGGTCCTGCTCGTCCGGCACCAGCACGGGAGGCAGCAGCGCATAGCCGGCCTGCCGAAGGGCTTCCGCAATGGCCGGGCCCGAAAGGTCCTCCCGCTCCCCGCGGTAGCAGCGGTCGGAGACCGTAATGATCTGTACGCTGTATTCCATCGTCTGTTTTCTCCTCCCGATTTTGTCATTCTGCGCGAAGCGAAGCATCCGCGTCCGGCGGGCGCATGGGTTTGCGAAGCCTTTGCCCGGGGTGCGGGCGAGGCTCAGACCTCCCAGCCCGCCAGGTAGGCCTCCTGCTCGGGGGTCAGCCTGTCGATCTCCATGCCGATGCCCCGGAGCTTATAGGCGGAGACCGCGTCGTCGATGGAGGCGGGCACGTCGTACACGTCTATGGGCAGGGAGCTGCCGCGGCGCATCATGTACTCCAGAGACAGGGCCTGGATGGCGAAGCTCATGTCCATGATCTCCGCCGGGTGGCCGTTGCCGGAGGCCAGGTTCACCAGCCGGCCCTCCGCCAGCAGGTTCAGCACCCGGCCGTCGGGCAGCTCGTAGCCCACGATCTCATTGCGGCGGGGGAAGGCGCGGACGGCCATTTTTGCCAGCTCCTCCCCGTTCACCTCCACGTTGAAGTGGCCCGCGTTGGACAGGAAGGCGTTGTGCTTCATGACGGCGAAGTGGCGGCCCACGATCACGTCCCGGCAGCCGGTGGTGGTGACGAAGATGTCGCCCAGGGGGGCCGCCTGATCCATGGGCATGACCCGCATGCCCTCCATGGAGGCCTCCAGGGCCTTAATGGGGTCGATCTCGGTGACGATCACGTTGGCCCCCATGCCCTTGGCCCGCATGGCCACGCCCCGGCCGCACCAGCCGTAGCCCGCCACCACCACGGTCTTGCCCGCCACCAGCAGATTGGTGGTGTGCATGATGGCGTCCCAGACGGACTGGCCGGTGCCGTACTTGTTGTCATAGTAGTGCTTGCACTTGGCGTCGTTCACGTTCATCATGGGGAAGGGCAGCTTCCCCGCCGCGGCCCGGGCCTTCAGCCGGTGGATGCCGGTGGTGGTCTCCTCGCAGCCGCCGATGAGCCGGTCCGCCAGGTGGCTGTATTCCCCGGTCAGCAGCTCCACCAGGTCGCCGCCGTCGTCGATGATCAGATCCGGGTGGCAGGACAGGGCCGCGACCAGGAGCTTCTTGTACTCCTCCGCGCTGACGCCGTGGACGGCGTAGGTCTCCACCCCCAGGGAGGCCAGGCCGGCGGCCACGTCGTCCTGGGTGGACAGGGGGTTGCAGCCCGTGGCGTGGACCTCGGCTCCGGCTGCCTGGAGACAGGTGGCCAGATAGGCGGTTTTGGCCTCCATGTGGATGGAGAGGGTGATCTTCCTGCCCGCGAAGGGCTTCTCCCGCTCCATCCGCGCCCGGATGGCCCCCAGGGCGGGCATGAAGTCCTGCACCCAGGCAATTTTCATACGGCCGTACTCGGCCAGAGACATGTCTTTTACAATGCTCATGGTTTCTCCTTATGGCCGGCAGATTGCCGGCACTCCATTTCGTTGCGGTGTTACGGCACGACGACCAGCACGTCCTTGGCGCCGACTTCGGTTTCGGTGGAGCTTTCGCCGGTGAAGAGGACGGTCCAGCCGCCCTCGTGGAGCTCCGCGGGGATGGGCTCGTCGTTGGGGTTGATGAGGGCGGCGGCCGCAATCCTGCCGTCCATCGTCCAGACGACCCGGATGGCGTTGTTCTCCAGAATCTCGCAGGCCGGCTCGCCCTGGGTCAGGAAGGCGTTCTGCTTCCGCAGGGCGATCAGCTGCCGGATCAGATCGTGCATCCGAAGGGCCATGCTGCCCTCGGTCATGGCGTCCCAGTCCAGGTTGTTGATCTCGTCGGAGGACTTGTAGGAGTTGTGGTCCCCCTGCTTCGTGCGGAGGAATTCCTCGCCCGCCAGCATGAAGGGCACGCCCCTGCCCAGCATCAGGATTTCCTCCCCCAGCCGGTTCATGGCAAAGCGCTCCTCCTCGGAGGCCTCGGGGTTGGATTCCAGCAGCTTGTCCCAGATGGTGTTGTTGTCGTGGCAGGCCATGTAGTTGATGACCATGTTGTCCTCCACGCTCCAGCTGGCGCCGTTGGACTTGAGGCCGCCCTGGAGGCCGAAGATCACCTTGGCGGCGGTGCCGGAGTTGGCCTTGCCGTTGATATAGCCCCGGTCCTTGGCGTCAAAGACGCTGCCCTTGAGGCCGTCCCGGATGGCGTCGTTGAAGACCGCCACGGCGCCGATGCCTTCGCCGCTGGGCTCCAGCCTGGAGATGTTGGCCTGGGTGGCCTGGAGATTGGCGTTCAGCGTGGTGGTGCCGCCGGTCCAGCCCTCGCCGTAGAGGATGGCCTTGGGGTTGATCGCGTGGACCGCCGCCTCGATGGCCTGCATGGTCTCCAGATCGTGGAGGGCCATCAGATCAAAGCGGAAGCCGTCGATGTGGTACTCTCTGGCCCAGTAGGACACGGAATCCACCATGTACTTGCGGAACATGACCCGCTCGGAGGCGGTCTCGTTGCCGCAGCCGGAGCCGTTGGAGGGGGCGCCGGAGCCGTTGAAGCGGTAGTAGTAATAGGGCACCACCCGGTTGAGGCAGGAATCCAGATCATAGGTATGGTTGTAGACCACGTCCATCACCACCGCCATGCCCGCCTCATGCAGGGCCTGGACCATCTGCTTCAGCTCCTTGACCCGGACCTCCCCGTGATAGGGGTCGGTGGAGTAGGAGCCCTCGGGGACGTTGTAGTTCTTGGGATCGTAGCCCCAGTTGAACTGGGCCGTATCCAGCCTGGTCTCGTCCACGGTGGCGTAGTCGTAGATGGGCTGGAAGTGGACGTGGGTGATCCCCAGCTGCTTCAGATAATCCACCCCCACGGGCAGGCCCGCCTCGTTGGTGAGGCCCGTCTCGGTGAAGGCCAGGAACTTGCCGGGGTACCGGGAGCCCGCGATCCTGTTGGAGAAGTCCCGGACGTGGACCTCCCAGATCACCGCCTGGTTGTAGGCGTCGATGCCGTCGAAATACCTGTCGTTCTCAAAGCCGAGGGGGTCCGTGGCCGCCAGGTCCACGACCATGCCCCGGTTGCCGTTGACGCCCACGGCTCTGGCGTAGGGATCCACCGCCTCCTGGGTGCCCAGGGCAGTGGTGACGGAGTAGGTATAGTAGGTGCCGTGGCCGCAGGAGGCCGCGCCGGACCAGACGCCCCGCTCTCCCCTGGTCATCTCCAGGCTCTCGTAGGCCTCGCCGCCGTCTCCCGCCTCAAAGAGATTCAGCTTCACCTGGGAGGCGGTGGGGGCCCAGAGCTTGAAAAGGGTCATATCCCCCTCGATCCGGGCGCCCAGGTCGTCCCCGTCGTAGCTGTAGCGCTCCACGAAGGCGGGGCTGTCAAAGACCTTGGTGGGCACCGCGTTCTGGGGCTCGTAGCCCTCCAGCTTCACGGTGTAGGTCTTGGAGAAGTCCAGCTCCTCGGCCAGGGTGATCACGCCGGTGACGACCTCGTTATTCAGGCTGGACAGGCGCTCCACGGGGATCTCCCGCTCCCCCTCCAGGACCTTGATCTGGTCCAGGGATTCAAAGCGGGCGGCGGGGCTGATGAAATACTGGATCTGGTTCAGATCCACGATGCCCGCCAGGGAAAACTGCTTGTTCTGGCTCAAGGTTTTTCCTCCGTCCGTACTGGTGTACTGCGCGGCCTCTCCGGCCAGCAGATAGACCTCGGTGCTTTCGCCGGTGATGACGGCGAAGCGGTCCTCCTCATAGTCCTTTGTGGCGTCGCCCCAGGAGCTGCCGCCGGGATCGGAGCAGTCGCGGCGGACGATGAAGCCCACCTCACTGATCTCCTCCGGCACGTTCAGCACCACCTTGCCGCCGTATTCGCAGGGGTGGAAGGGGTAGCCCCGGCCGTCGGCGTTGGGATACCAGATCCACATGTCGCACTTGGAGTAGTCCACGTTGTCGGCCTTCCAGTAGAAGCTGATCTGATTGGTGCCGGGCTCCCGCTCCAGGCTGTATTCCCCCGTGGCGGGAGGCGCGTCGGTG
>CAMNHH010000080.1 GCA_946539175.1 uncultured Clostridia bacterium
CGTACCGGCCTGTGACAAGGTCGCACTAGCCGGGGAGATAGCGGTGCCCTGTCACCTGCAATCCGCTATAGCAGGAGTGAATTCCTACACCCGGGCTTGCGTTGTGTTGCTGTCCGGATAAGTAGTGTCGAGGGATCGGTCTCACGCAACGGAACCCCGTGAACCATGTCAGGCGGGGAACCGAGCAGCATTAAGCGGCAAGTTTCGTGTGCCGTGGGTCAGCCGTTTCTGAGCTGGCTGTCCGGGAAACGGGGATAACGCAAGTTCAAATGTAGGTGTGCGATCTTGTCATGGGCCGGTATTGCGCATAGGCGCAAGGCGCGCAGGGGACGGTTCTCTGTGCCTGCGGCGCTTTTGTCATATTGAAGCAGAAATCATGCACAGAGAACCGTCCTCTGTGCGAGGAAAGGTGAACCGATGTACCAGGCCCTATACCGTAAATACCGTCCCCAGAGCTTTGACGACGTGGTGGGGCAGGGAAGCGTCACCCAGATTCTCCGGACCCAGGTGGTCACGGGGAAGCTGAGCCACGCCTATCTCTTCACCGGCTCCCGGGGCACCGGCAAGACCACCTGCTCCAAGATCCTGGCCAAGGCGGTGAACTGCCTGAATCCGGTGGACGGCAACCCCTGCAACCGCTGCGCCGCCTGCAGGAGCATCGACAGCGGCGCCTGCATGGACGTTTTGGAGATCGACGCCGCCTCCAACAACGGCGTGGACAACGTCCGCAGCCTGCGGGAGGACGCGGTCTACGCCCCCACGGAGCTGAAAAAGCGGGTCTATATCATCGACGAGGTCCACATGCTCTCCATGTCGGCCTTCAACGCCCTGCTGAAGATCATCGAGGAGCCCCCGGCCCATCTGATGTTCATTCTGGCCACCACGGAGCTCCACAAGGTCCCGGCCACCATCCTGTCCCGCTGCCAGCGCTTCTCCTTCCGGCGCATCGACCCGGAGGACGTGGCGGCCCGCATCCACTACGTGGCCTACGAGGAGGGCCTGGAGGTCACCCCGGAGGCCGCCAATCTCCTGGGCCGCCTGGCGGACGGGGCGCTGCGGGACGGCCTGTCCCTGCTGGACCAGTGCGCCGCCGGCGCCAAGGGGAAGATCGACGCCGAGACCGTCTACGCCACCCTGGGCATCGCCGGAGCCAGGACGGCGGCGGAGCTGCTGGGCGCCGTTTCCCGGCACGATGCCAACGGGGCCCTGACGCTCTTTACCCGTCAGTACGCCGAGGGCAAGGACCTGGGGGCCCTGATGGACGAGCTGGTGAGCCTGTGCCGGGATCTGCTGCTTTTGAAGACGGCGCCGAAGACCGGCTCCGCCATGCTCACCGGCGTCTGCACCGACGAGGAGCTGCGGCCCCTGCTGGACTGCTTCACCCCGGCGGAGCTGCTGCGCCACACCCGGCTTTTGCAGGACACGGCCTCCGGCTTCAACAGGAGCGCCAACCGGCGGATCGACGTGGAGCTGTGCCTGCTGCAGATGTGCGAGCCCGCCCTGGATCAGGACCTGCAGGCCATCAGCGCCCGACTGTCTCGGGTGGAGACGGCGCTGGCCTCCGGCACGGTCCCGGCTGCGCCCAGGCAGGCCCCCGCCCCGGAGGCGGCCCCCGACCCGGCCCCCAGAGCCCCGCGGCAGACGGCTTCGGCCCGGGACCCCGGCCAGGCCCCCCGGGAGGAGCTGCCCGTCAGCTTCTGGGCGGATCTGGTGGACGCGGTGCGGAAATGGCGGCCCTCCATGGGCAGCTATATCAATACCAACAACTCGGATATGGTGGTGCCGGTGCTCCGGGGCCAGCTGCTGGAGCTTGCCTGCTCCACCGAATACGTGCGAAGCGTCGTGGACCAGCAGGAGATCCGGGACTTCGTCGCCCAGCAGGCCTCGGCGCTGCTGCGCCGTCCGGTCCGGGTCCGGGTGACCCTGGGCAGCGCCCTCCACGGGGCGGAGGACCCCATGAACGAGCTGGTGAACGTGGGCAGGGCCCACCCGGAGCTGTTCCATATCGTGGAATAGAACCGGCTGGCAGACGCTGTCAGCCGCAAGCTATACGTTACAAATTACAAGATCAGGAGGCAATACAATGGCAAAAGGCGGATATCGCGGCGGCCCTATGGGGGGCGGCATCAACGCGAACATGATCAAGCAGGCCCAGAAGATGCAGCAGGACATGCTGAAAATGCAGGAGGAAATGGAGAACAGGACCTATGACGCCACCGTGGGCGGCGGCATGGTCAAGGCCGTGGTGAACGGCAAGCACAGCGTGGTGGCCATGGAGATCAATCCCGAGGCCGTGGATCCCGAGGACGTGGAGATGCTCCAGGATATGATCGTGGCGGCGGTGAACGAGGCCATGCGGAAGGCGGAGGCCGACGCCAGCGCCAGCATGAGCAAGCTGACCGGCAGCCTGAATCTCGGCGGACTGGGCGGGCTGTTCTGATGCTGCGCTACTTTCCCACCGCCCTGGAGCGGCTGACGGAGGAATTCGCCAAGCTGCCCGGCATCGGGGGCAAGACCGCCCAGCGCCTGGCCTTCCACGTGCTGAGCCTGTCGGATGAGGAGGCGGAGGCCTTTGCCAACGCCATCACCGAGGCCAAGCGCACGGTCCACTGCTGCCCCGTCTGTCAGAATCTCACCGACGGAGCGCTCTGCGCCATCTGCGACGACGAGCGCCGGGACCACAGCGTCATCTGCGTGGTGGCGGAGCCCCGGGACGTGATCGCCATGGAGCGGGCCCGGGAGTACGACGGGGTCTATCACGTGCTGCACGGGGTCATCTCGCCCCTGAACCACGTGGGACCCGACGACATCCGGATCCGGGAGCTGCTGGCCCGGGTGGCCAAGGGCGGCGTGCGGGAGGTCATCATGGCCACCAACCCCGACACCGAGGGGGAGGCCACCGCCATGTATCTGTCCCGCCTGCTGCGGCCCATGGAGGTGAAGGTCACCCGCCTGGCCTACGGCATCCCCGTGGGCAGTCAACTGGAATACGCCGACGAGGTCACGCTGCTCCGGGCCCTGGAGGGCCGCCGGGAGATGTGAGACCCGTCAAAGGGGCCGACGCGAACGAAACGCGCCGGCCCCTTGCGTTGTTCGGAGGCCTCCTGGAGGCAAAATCGGGTTCCCGGTAGAGAAAAAAAAGAAAACTGTCATTTTTTACAAAATTTCCAAAATTTTTTGTAGACATTTCCGATTAGAAATGTTACAATACTTCACCGGCGGAGCAGGCCTGTTCCGTCCAAATTTCGAGATTCAGGAGGTCGGGGGAACCCGGCGTCAATATTATGGAACAGTGGAAACGATTGATCCTGCTGGTTCTGCTTTCCTTGATCCCGCTTGTGCTGCTGATCATAGAAAAGCGCCAGAACGAGCGCAACCTGAAAAAGCTGAAGATCCGCGTCAACGTCAACGGCATCCGTGGCAAATCCACCATCACCCGCATGATCTTCTCCATCCTGCGGGAGGCGGGCTGCCAGGTGGTGGGCAAGACCACCGGCACCGCGGCCCGGATGTTCTACTGGGATCAGAGCGAAGAGGAGGAGCTGAAGCGGCTGCCCCGGGGCGTCAGCATCAGCGAGCAGATCCGGGTGATCCGCAAGGCGGTGAAGCGCGGGGCCAACGCGCTGGTCTGCGAGTGCATGGCGGTGCGGCCCGACTATCAGGTCGCCTACCAGCACCACATCATCAAGGCGGACGTGCTGGCCATCGTCAACGTGCTGGAGGACCATCTGGACGAGATGGGACCCACGCTGGAGCAGCTGGCCTGGGCCTTTGCCGACACCATCCCCTACAACGGGACCGCCGTGGTGCCCGACTGTGAGTTCACCGACTACTTCCGCAGGATCGCCGCGGAGCGGGGCTCCCGCATCCTGGTGATCAATCCCGAGATGATCTCCCAGGAATACCTGGATCTGTTTCCCTACAAGGTCTTCGACAACAACTGTGCCATGGCCCTGGGCGTGGCCCGGGCGCTGGGCATCGACGACGAGACCAGTCTGCGGGGCATGCTGAAGGCTGCCCCGGACCCCGGCGCCCTGCAGGTGATTCCCCTGCGGCGGGAGGGTCTGCAGACCTGGTTCGTCAACGCCTTCGCCGCCAACGAGCCCGCCTCCACCCTGGAGATCTGGGAGTATCTGCACCAGGAGAACATCCCCATGGAGATGCCGGTGGTGGTGATGAACTGCCGCCCGGACCGGGTGGACCGCTCCTATCAGTTCGCCCGGGACTGCCTGCCCTACATGGGCCCCATCCAGCTTGTGGTCATCGGTGAGATGACCGCCCCCATCCGCCGGGCCCGGCGCCGGGGCAAGCTGAAGAACGTGAAGGTCTACAAGGAGCTGCAGGGCAAATCCGTGGAGGAGATCATGTCCGTGCTGGTGCCCATGCTGAACGGACACGTGCTGGTGGGCGTGGGCAATATCCACGGCATCGGGGAGGAATTCATCGAGGCCCTCTACGGCCTGGACGAGCAGGGCCAGCCCGGCGTATTCGCCGCAGCGAAGGATCCCCCCGCGGAGGTCATCCGCGCCCAGATAAAGCGTCTGGAGCAATGGGATGGAGGATGGAAGAAATGACAATGATCACGGAATTTTATCTGGCGATTGCGGTGGGTCTGATCATCAGCATCGCCATGGAGGAGTTTTTGGGCGTCAGCGCCGGCGGCGTGGTGGCGGCGGGCTATCTCGCCATGATCTGCGACGACCTGGTGTCCATGCTGGTGGTGCTGCTGGTGTCTCTGGCCACCTATCTGGTGGTGGAGCTGGTGCTGTCCCGCTTCCTGCTGCTGTTCGGCAAGCGGAAGTTCGTGGCCTGCCTGCTGGTGAGCCTGATCTTCAAGGTGGCGGCGGACCTTCTGGTGCCCACCCTGCCCTTCGCCACCCTGGCCTTCCGGGGCATCGGCATCATCAGCCCCGGCCTCATCGCCAACACCAGCGCCCGGCAGGGCCTGCACATCACCATTCCCGCGGTACTGGCGGCCACCTACGCCACCTTCGGCATCGTGCGGCTGCTGATGCTGCTGTTCTGAGGTGTGTCATGAAAAGACGCAACAGCTTACATCCCGCGCCGGAGGAACGGAAGCTCCGTCTGCGGGATCGGATGATGATCCTCTCCCGGCAGGACCGGATGGGCAAGGCCATGCCCAGCTGGTATCGGGTCCTTGGCGCGGTGCTCGTGCTGAGCCTGGTGCTGCTCCTGCTGGGCAGCAGCCGGACCAAGGCCCTGCGGACCCGGAGCGTTCCCGCCGAGCCCCTGGTGGACGGCACCCTGCGGCTCTGCTTCACCGGCGATCTGGATCTGAGCCGCAATGTGGCGGAGCTGGGGGAGCAGGAGGGCTATGAGACCCTGTTCTCCGGCGTGGCCCCCCTGTGGACCGACGCCTCCCTGGTGTTCTCCTGCCTGGACGGGGCCGTGGTCCCGGCGGACAGCGAGGCATTCCCGGCCCTGGAGACCGCGAAGGAGCCCTGTCCCGTGGACGTAGAGGCCCTGCGGGCCGCTGCCGGGGCGGGCATCAACGCCTTCAGCCTGGCCAACGACCGCAGCTATGACTACGGCAGCGCGGGTCTGGCCCGGACCGTCAGCGCCATGGACCAGCTGGGCTTAAGCTATGCCGGAACCGGGGCGGATCTCCCCACCGCCGGCATGTATCGGGTTCTGGAGACCGAGGGGATGCGGGTTGGCTTCGTGGCCTGCTCCGCGGTGAATCCCAACGGTCCCGGCCCCATCGACGATTACTGCGTCACCAGCACCGCCTACAGCGCCCTGTACCGCAACGTGCTGCTGGCCAGCGACGAGACGGACTTCGTGGTGGTCTACGTCTGCTGGGGCGAGCAGGACGGTCTGGCCGTCACCGAGGCCCAGCGGCGGGTGGCCCGCCAGCTGATCCGCTCCGGCGCCGATCTGGTGATCGGCACCCATCCCCACGTGCTGCAGCCTGTGGAGCAGTTTGAGGGCGGCTGGATCTTCTACAGCCTGGGGGACCTGGTCAGCGACCGGAACCAGCGGGGCGAGCGGGAGTCCGTGCTGCTGCGGCTGGATCTGGATCCGGCGGAGGGCAGCGGCAGCTTTACGCTGATCCCCCTGCTGCTGCAGGATTTCTGCCCCAGCGTCACGGAGAACAGCTTCTACGTGGCCCAGATCCACCGGAGCCTGCTGCGGGAGCTGCCGGAGGGCAGCTACACCGCGGCGGACAACGGCAGAGTGACCATACCCATCTCACTTTCCTGACAGCGCTGTGAAAGGATGATACCATGAAACCTGTAACAAAACTCTTCGCCCTGCTGCTGGCGGCCCTGCTGCTGCTGAGCGGCTGTCAGACGGAGCCTGCGCCCGGCCCCAGCTCCGACGCCGGCTCCGAAAGCGCCGCGCCGCGGACGGAGACCCCAAGCCAGACCGAGACCGTGAGCACCCAGCAGCAGACCGAGCCGGTGACCTCTACCGCCGGGGAGGAAGTCCCCGAGACCCGGGACCTGGGCGGCTACGCCGTCAGCAGCTCCACCAAGGAGGCCACCGCCGCGGGCATGGAGATCCTGGAGCGGGGCGGCAACGCCGTGGACGCGGCGGTGGCCGTGGCCCTGGCCCTGGGCGTCACCGAGCCCTATTCCTCCGGCCTGGGCGGCAGCGGCGTGATGGTGGTCTATGACCCCGCGGCGGATGCGGCCTACAGTCTGGACTACTACGCCTGTGCCGGCTCCGCCCTGGAGAACAGCGACTTCGTGGGCGTGCCCGGCTTCCTGGCTGGCATGCAGGAGGCCCTGGACCAGTGGGGCAGCCTGAGCATGAAGGAGGTCATCGCACCCGCCGTCAAGCTGGCGGAGGAGGGCTTCACCGCCACCCAGGGCTTTGCCCGCCGGCTGGACTACTCCGCCAAGATCCGGCAGAATCCGGCCTTTGCCGGCGTCCGGGAGGGGGACACGGTCGTCCAGGCCGAGCTGGCCGAGACCCTGAAGCTGATCCGGGACGAGGGCACCTACGCCTTCTACAACGGCAGGATCGCGGAGGACATCGACGCCGCCTGCGATCTCAGCGCGGTGGATCTGGCCTCCTATCAGGTCTACAGCTACAAGGCCCTGAAATCCAAGTTCAACGGCTATCGGATCTACACCACCACCGCCCCCACCTCCGGCGTGGTCACCTCCGAGATGCTCACCGCGGCGGATCTTTTGAAGGTCCCCGACCCCAGGGAGGACCCCGACGGCTACCTGGAGGTCATGAAGCTGGCCACCCAGATCGCCTATAAGACCCGCCGCAACAAGCTGGTGGACCCCCGCTTCTACACCTTCAAGGGCAGCACCCTGGTTTCCCGGAAGTACGTGAAAAAGCTGATCGCCAAGGCCCAGGAGGCGGACAGCCTGCGGGCGGAGCCGGATCCCGAGAAGCGCTGCACCACCCAGTTCGCGGTGATCGACCGCAGCGGCATGATCGTCTGCGTCACCAACACCCTCTCCGACAACTGGGGCGGCTACGTCTGCGTGGACGGCTTCTATCTGAACAACACCCTGAGCAACTTCAACCAGACCGGCAAGAACGCCTATGAACCGCTGAAGCGGCCCCGGACCCATTTCTCCCCGCTGATCGCGGTGGGGGAGGACGGCTTCTGCCTGGCCATCGGCTCTCCCGGCGGCGACAACATCCCCAAGGTGGTGTCCCAGGTGCTCATCGACATCCTGCAGAACGGCACCGATCTGCAGACCGCGGTGGATCAGGGCCGCTACTACTACGACGAGAACGATCTGCTCTGCCTGGAGGCGGCCACCGACACCCCGCCCCTGCTGGACCCGGACGCCATCTCCGAGCGCTACTACTATTCCAGCTCCCACGTGATCTTCGGCTGCACCGCCATCGTGGGCTATGATCCCGCCCAGGGCGTGGTGGCCGTCAGCGACCTGCGTCGGGACGGCTCCGACTCCCAGATCGCGAAGCTGAACTGAAGCGGATGAAACGAACCCGACAGTCCCGTGAAAAACTTTCGTTTTTCACGGGACTGTCTTGCTTTTGCACAAAAAATCGGATATAATATAGAGTAGCTTCGGCCAATATTGACAAAAGAAGGAGAACGACCATGAAAACCAGAGTGCTTGCCCTGTTTCTGAGCCTGCTGCTCCTGCTGAGCCTGCTTCCGCTGCAAGTCTTCGCGGCGGACCCGAGTCTGACCGGCGTCGAACTGACGGATACCGACTACGACGGCATCCCCGACGAATTTGACGCCGCCCCCAACGACAACAGCTTCTCCGGCAAGCTGAAAAGCGGCCACGACGGCACCACAACCGTCAGCTTTGTCATGGACTACCGGGATTTCTTCGGCAGCAACACCGAATACCACCCCAATCTGGCCTCCGTTTCCGTCATGGGCAGCGCCCTGGCCTACTGCCTGCCCGATTACGGCGACGCCTATTTCACCTTCAACACGGCCCAGACCTGGGCGGGCGGCACCGCCTCCAAGGTGGACGGCCCGGAGCTGATGCGGGTGCTGGGCATGGAGGACGTGGTGGACTACAAGCTGGATGAGGTCTATTCCGACGACGACATCTGCGAGGTGCTCCTGGGCCACCGGACCGTCAGCTGCAACGGCGAGACCAAGCTGATCCTGGCCCTCTGGGTCCGGGGCACCCGCAGCAGCTCCGCCGAGGAGTGGAGCTCCAACTTCCACATGGGGGACCTGGCCCGCTTCTTCGAGGCCTACGACGCCCAGGAGGGCAAGTCCCCCCGCCAGAGCAACGCGGATTGGACCCGCAGGACCAACCACCGGGGCTTCGACGTCTGCGCCACCCGCATCCTGCAGTACCTGGGGGGCTACCACAGCCAGTACGTGCAGCCGGTGCTGGACAGCCTGCCCGAGGCCGAGCTGGTCTACTGGATCACCGGCCATTCCCGGGGAGGCGCCGTGGGCAATCTGATCGCCTCCTATCTGATCGACCGGGGGGAGAAGGTCTTCGCCTACACCTTCGCCGCCCCCTACAACACCGCCAACACCGAGGCCAGCGCCGAGCGCTACGACTGCATCTTCAACCTGGTGAACAGCAACGACTTCGTCCCCATGCTGCCCATGCAGGAATGGGGCTTCACCCGCTACGGCCGCACGGCCCTTGTGGACGCCTCCGCCTATTCCAGCGAGATCAAGAGCCGCACCGGCACGGATTACAGCGGCAAGTATCTGACCGCCTCCGATATGAGCACCCTGCTGGGCAAGTTCATCTGCGTCACCGGCGAGAACGCGGACCGGAACAACCCCGGCAAGATCCTGGGCTGGCGGGAGGTCTACGTGTACCACTGCGGCCACGAGCACCCCGGCGAGACCGTGGGGAACTACCAGGCCTCGACCTTCCGGGCCAAGAGCAGCGGTGTCTTCGGCATCGGCGGCTTCACGGAGAGCGAGTATAACGGCTATGCCGCCCGCCTGCGGAAGTACAGCTATTGGAAGGACGGAGCCTGCGAGACTCCCGCCTACTGCCTGCAGGTGCTGGTGGAGCTGCTGGTGCAGGTGGCCCAGGGCAACACCCTGGGGGGCGGCTGGAACTATCTGACCTCCAACAAGCTGGCGGACAAGTTCGATTTTGACAAGCAGTCTCTGATCGGCTACGCCAACAAGCTGACGGAGCCCCACTTCATGGACACCTACTCCGTGCTCCAGTCCAAGGTGGGGGCCATGGAGGACCCGGGCAGCCTTTTCGTCACCCTGCCCAACTACGCCGAGAACGGACGCCCGGCCCATACCCACAACTATACCTACGTGCCCTACGAAGGACAGGAACCCAGCTGCACCCAGGAGGGCCTGGGTTATCGGTACTGCCTCTGCAGCCAGAGCAATGCCGACTACTACGACGACTATCAGAAGAACGTGCCCATCCCCGCCCTGGGCCACGAGCTTTCCTGTACCGACAACGGGGACGGCACCCATACCGTCTCCTGCTCCCGCTGCGATTACAGCCTCACCGAGCCCTGTGAATATGAGGATGGGGTCTGCGTGGACTGCGGCCACGTCCTGCTCCAGAGCAGGCCGGTCTCCGTCTACGTGGTGGACGAGCTGGACGGCGAGAGCCTGTACGCCTGGGCCT
>CAMNHH010000081.1 GCA_946539175.1 uncultured Clostridia bacterium
ACACGGAAACGCAGGTATTTCCCAAGACACCGTAGGGGCGGCTATCAGCCGCCCGCGCAGGAATCCGGACAATTGCGAAAAATGTGCAAATAAAAATATTAGTTATTACTGGCAATGATTCTAATAGTTCACTTTGTTTATCGGGCGGCTAATAGCCGCCCCTACGTCAGGATCCGGCATTTCTAAGAGGGGAAAACCTGAAGGAACACCAGCCCTTGGATGTATGGATTCCGGCCACAGGACTTTGTCTACACGCTGAGGGCAGAGAAAAGAATTTTCTCTGCCCTTTGTTATTTACTTTCCCCGTCCTTTGTTCTATAATGGTATCATGATCTAATAAGAATATTATTTTGGAGGTTTCTCTATGTATCAATACGACTATCGCGCAGGTCTTCTGAATCTGACAAGCGGCGGCTACTCCAACTACGGCGCCCCCATCCGGGACACCTTTGTCCAGGTGGGCGTCGGCATGGGCGGCAAGCTCCGCTGCATCCTCTATGAGCCTGTCACCCCCGTGGAAGAGAGCAAGGTAGGCGTCGTGATCATCCACTCCGACGGCGATTACAGCACCTTCAACATCGGCCCGGAGCTGGCCAAGCGAGGCTATCGCACCCTCTGCGGCCAGGTGGCCAACGCCGCCAGCACCCTGGATCAGAAGATGCTGGATATCAAGCACGCCGTCCAGTGCCTTAAGGCGGTGCCCGGTGTGGAAAAGGTGGTCCTCATGGGCCACTCCGGCGGCGCCACCCTGATGAGCGCCTACCAGTCCGCTGCGGAGAAGGGCGTCTCCCTCTATCAGGGGGACAACATGCTCATCAAAAATGAGCTGAAGGAAGAACTGATCCCCGCCGACGGCATGCTGATTATGGACTCCAACTGGGGCAACGGCGCCATGACCCTCTTCTCCATCGACCCCGCCGTCATCGAGGACGACAACGGTATGAAGCTGGACCCCGAGCTGGACCAGTTCAACCCCAAAAACGGCTACGACCCCCAGGGCTGCGAATACTCCGAGGCCTTCCTCAAGAAGTTCTTTGAGGCCCAGAAGGAGCGGAACAACGCCGTCATCAAAAAGGCGCTGGACCGCCTCACCCTGGTCAAACAGGGCAAGGGCAGATTCCAGGATGACGAGCCCTTTGTCTGCGCCGCCACCAATCAGATGAAGCCCATGAACAAGCTCATCAACCAGGATATCAGCATCTTCAACCACACGAAGGAGGCCCACACCCTGCTGCACTGGGACGGCTCCCGCACCACCGAGATCATCCGCACCCTGCGCAAGCCCGAAGGCGGTGACAATCCCACCCATCGTGTCTGGTCCGCCAGCATCACCACCCTGCGCTCCTACCTCACCAACCGGGCCGTCTACGCCGGGGAGGGCTATCGCATGAACGCCGACGGCGCCGTGAACGTCCTCTGGGACGACGCCTACAGCTGCACCTCCGGCAACGTCAAGCACATCGACGCCCCCATGCTCATCATGGGCATGACCGCGGGCTATGAATTCCTGGCCGCCGAGGGGATCTACTTCAACTCCGCCAGCCGGGACAAGACCCTGCTGTTTATGGAGGGCGCCGACCACAACTTCGGTACCCGGGGCGAATACCGGGAGAAGTACGGCGACACCGAGAAGGTGGTCTTTGACGCCTGCGCCGACTGGATGGCCCGGCACATTCTGTAAAACCGAAGAACCGATCGGATCATGATATCAAACCCGTCCGGGACTGCCGTGAGGCAGATTACCCGGGCGGGTTTTTGTAAGTCCGTTTTATCGGCCCTGGTTTCTGATACTCTGGAACTGTCTCAAGGGGCTGTCTCAAGGGGCTGTCTCAAGAGACGCAGTACTCAAATCAGGAGGTTGAACGCCATGACTACCATGCAGCGTGTTGAAGAATTGTGTTCGAGCCGTGGCATCACCTGCAACGCCCTCTCCCTGCTCTGTGATCTTCCCCCCTCCACCCTTCGGAACGCCCGCCGGCGGCGGGGCGAGCTCAGCGTGGACACCATCGAGCGGATCTGCCAGGGGCTGGACATCAAGCTTGCGGATTTCTTCCGCAGCTGGTCGTGAGAGGAGGGGTTCGATGTTCTCCTGTTTTTCTTTCCGTCGGGAGTCCATGCCGGAGCTCCGGGAGGACCGGGTAGTGACCTGCGGGCACTGCGGCATGCCCTACTTCCAGCACCTGGAGAAAACCGGGCGCGAAACCGGGGAATTTTACGCCGACATCTGCCCCCACTGTGAGGAGGCCAACCGCCACAGCCGCCGGGTGAAGTTCTTCAATCACTCGATTCGCAGCTCCTCCTAAAGGCCGCACCGTTCGACGGGCTTCTTGGGAAGCCCCTCTCACCCTCGGCCTTTGTCGTCGCTTCCCGAAACGGACCCAGTCCCTTGGGCTCCGTTTCGGTTGGGACGGGGGTACGGATTTCTCCTCCTAAAGGCCGCACCGTTCGATGGGCTTCTTGGATGGAACGAAGTGCTTTTGAAAAAGGAACGGATTGCCACGGGCCGCAAGCGGCCCTCGCAATGACATGCAAGTGGGTTAGCCGCTGCGGCTGTCAATTCTCCTCTGTCATTGCGAGACCAGTCCGCAGACTGGTCGTGGCAATCCGCATCCCTCGTCCTCTGCCTCTTTCGCGGGCGGATCCGGGCGGATCAAGGGATCCGCCCCTACGGGTTGCGGCACGGGTGCCACGGGCCGTCGAGGGCGCCGGCCCCTACAAGGTGCCATCAGACGGGCAATCGCAGATCGCCCTGCGGAAGCTGTCGTGGCCCCGCCCAAATTGCAGGGCCCGTCCACTCAGCCCTTTGCCAGGTGGGCCCGCACCCGCTCGATCACCAGATCCAGGGCCACCTGGTTATAGCCCCCCACGGGGATGATCACGTCCGCGTTCCGTTTGCTGGGCTCCACATAGAGCTCGTGCATGGGCTTGACCGTGGCGAGATACTGGCTGACGATGCTGTCCAGGCTCCGCCCCCGCTCCTTCACGTCCCGCACCACCCGCCGCAGGATGCGCACGTCGGCGTCGGTATCCACAAAGATCTTGATATCCATCTCCCGGCAGAGGGCCGGGTCCTGGAAGATCAGGATCCCCTCCACCACGATCACCGGGGCGGGCTTGACCACGGTGACCCGGTCCGAACGGTCGTGGATGGTATAGTCATAGACCGGGCAGGTGACGGCTTTCCCCTGCTTCAGTTCGCGGACGGCCTCCACCAGAAGAGCCGTATCCAGAGAATCGGGGTGGTCATAATTCAGCTTTTCCCGTTCCTCATAGGGCAGATCGTGGTGGGCCTTGTAATAGTTGTCGTGATAGAGGACCGACACCTTTTCCCCGAAGCACTCCTTGAGCCGCCTCGTGATGGTGCTCTTCCCGCTGCCGGTACCCCCGGCGATGCCGATGACCATGACCTCAGACATACGCTTGCCCTCCCTGCGGATCTCTTCGTTGATTTATAAAAAGTATACCATGCCGCGGCATACTTTTCAATTTGACTTTTCCCGCCTGTCTTATATAATAAGAGAAGATCCGTACCGCGTAAAACCCATCAAAATGAAGGAGGAATCGTCATGACCCCTCATAACAACGCAAGGCCGGAAGAGATCGCAAAGACCGTCCTGATGCCCGGAGATCCGCTGCGGGCCAAGTACATCGCGGAGAACTTTCTGACAGAGCCCAGGCTGGTGAACAACGTGCGGGGCGTCCAGGGCCACACCGGCACCTGGAAGGGCGTGCCCGTCACCGTCATGGCCTCCGGCATGGGAATGCCCTCCATCGGCATTTACAGCTGGGAGCTATATCACTTCTACCCCGTGGAGAACATCATCCGGGTGGGCTCCGCCGGCGCCCTGCAGGAGGACATCAACGTCCGGGACGTGGTCATCGCCCAGGGGGCCTGCACCAACTCCAATTACATCAGCACCTTCCGCTTCCCCGGCTCTTTCGCCCCCATTGCGGACTACACCCTGCTCTCCACCGCGGTGGAGACCGCGAAGGAGCACGGCGCCCGCTGGCACGTGGGCAACGTCCTCTCCTCCGACAACTTCTACAACGGCCCCGGCTATGAGGGCAACGAGATCGCCAGGAGCATGGGCGTCATGGCGGTGGAAATGGAGGCCGCGGCCCTCTATGCCAATGCCGCCGCCGCGGGAAAGCGGGCCCTCTGCATCTGCACCATCTCCGACCACATCTTCCGGGATGAGGCCCTGGACCCTGAGGCGCGGCAGACCTCCTTCAACGAGATGATCCGCATCGCCCTGGACACCGCGGTGAAGATGGCCGCCCTGTAAGGGAAAGAATTGTTGCTTAAAATCACTAAAGTACGAGAAAACGATCAATTTCCCTCATATTTTAGTGGACAAGCGGAAAAAGCCGTAGTATAATACTCCCGTCTCGCGGCACCCGGTCACTTCGGGATTCCGGGTACGGCTCCCGGGACGGCGGCACTGCCGCAAAACAATAACAATACGGAGGAAGAAAATGAAAAAGATCACAGCATTGCTTCTCGCAGTCCTCATGATCTTCGCTCTGGCCGCCTGCGGCCAGAAGTCCGGCGGCGACAACGCCGAGGCCAAGAAGATCAAGGTCGGCATGGTCACCGACGTCGGCGGCGTCAACGACCAGTCCTTCAACCAGTTCGCCTGGGCCGGTCTGCAGTCCCTGGCCGAGGAGGACAGCAGCTTCGAGGTCAAGTACCTGGAGAGCAAGACCGACGCGGACTATCAGACCAACATCAACACCTTCATCGACGAGGACTATGACCTCATCATCTGCGTGGGCTACATGCTGGCCGACGCCACCCGTGAGGCGGCCACCGCCAACCCCGACCAGAAGTTCGCCATCGTTGACGACGCCACCAACGCCGATCTCGACAACGTGGCCTGCCTGACCTTTGCCCAGGAGCAGTGCTCCTATCTGGTGGGCCTGGTCGCCGGCTATATGACCGAGACCAAGACCGTGGGCTACATCCAGGGCATGGTGTCCGACACCATGAACCTCTTCGGCGTCGGCTACATCTCCGGCGTGCTTGAGGCCTGCCCGGACGCCACCGTCCTGCAGTACAACGCCAACGCTTTCGGTGACATCGCCGGCGGCAACACCGCTGCCAAGGATATGATCACCAAGGGCGCCGACATCATCTATCACGCTGCCGGCGGCACCGGCCTCGGCATGATCAACGCCTGCGACGAGGAAGGCATCTGGGCCATCGGCGTCGACGCCGACCAGGCTGCCGTTCTGGGTATGGACTGCATTCTCTGCTCCGCTCTGAAGGACACCGGTGCTGCCTGCGTTTCCCTGTGCAAGGATCTGAAGGCCGGCAACTTCACCGGCGGCGAGCATCACTACACCCTGGCCGACGGCGCCATCAACATCGCCACCACCGGCGACCACATCCCTGCTGAGGTTATCGAGAAGGTCGAGGCAGCCAAGTCTGCCATCATCTCCGGTGAGAAGACCGTCCCCACCAGCACGGATGCCTGCCCCCAGTTCGAGCTGGGCTGATCAAATGCATCTTTCCGGACACGGCTCATCTGAGCCGTGTCCTTTTTTATGTCGCCATGCGCAAATTCCCGGAAGAAACTGTAGAAAAACCGATGGGGCTATGGTAAAATGAACTGATGGGATCATGCGCCCTGGCATTTCCCGGCTCCCCCGCGCCGGTCGGCTGCTTCCGCCGCCTGGCCGGGCCGGGCAAAGCCCGCCGCGGCCAGGCGCCGCGGACCCCAGGGTCCTCCTGCGGGCCTTGGACTGACGCTGTCCATCAATCCTTTCAAAAAGGGGGCGGTCACTTTGGCAAAACAATATGTGGACATGAACACGCCCGTCATTGAAATGCGGAACATCGTCAAGAAATTCGGCGATTTTACCGCCAATGACGGGATCAATCTCACGGTCCACAAGGGAGAGATCCACGCGATCCTGGGCGAAAACGGCGCGGGCAAATCCACGCTGATGAACCAGCTCTACGGCCTGTTGAAGCCAACCTCCGGAGACATCCTGGTTCGGGGGAAGAAGATCACGATGCAGAGCCCCAGGGACGCCATTGAGGCGGGCATCGGCATGGTCCACCAGCATTTCATGCTGGTGCAGCCCTTTACCGTGACGGAGAACATCATTCTGGGGACGGAGCCCCGAAAGGGCGTGGCCCTAGATATGGCCGCCGCCCGGAAGAACGTGGTGGAGATCTCCGAAAAATACGGGCTTTCCATCGATCCCGACGCGAAGATCGAGGATATCTCCGTGGGCATGCAGCAGCGGGTGGAGATCCTGAAGGCCCTGTACCGGGGGGCGGACATCCTGATCCTGGATGAGCCCACCTCCTCCCTGACGCCCCAGGAGATCGTGGAGCTCATCGAAATCATGCACAATCTGACCCACGATGGAAAGAGCATCATCCTCATCACCCACAAGCTGAAGGAGATCAAGGAGTCCGCGGACTACTGCACCATCATCCGCCTCGGCAAGTATATCGGCACCGTGGACGTGGACAAGGTCACGGAAAACGACCTTGCCAGCATGATGGTGGGCCGCAAGGTCAGCTTCCAGGTGGAGAAGCCCCCCATGACCCCCGGCGAGGTGGTGCTGGACGTGAAGGACCTGCACTGCCTGGACTACCGGGGCGTGGAGATCGTGAAGGGCCTGGATCTGCAGGTCCGACGGGGTGAGATCGTGGGCATTGCCGGCATCGACGGCAACGGTCAGACCGAGCTTGTGGAGGTCATTACCGGCCTTCGGAAGGGCACCCGCGGCCAGGTGCTGGTGAACGGCACCGACGTCTTCAACAAGTCCCCCCGCTTCGGCTTCGACCACGGGGTCTCCAGCATCCCGGCGGACCGGCAGAAGCACGGCCTTGTGCTGGATTTCTCCATCGAGGACAATCTGATCCTGCAAAACTACGGGGACGAGCCCTTCTCCAGGGGCAGCATCCTTGACCGGGGACAGATCTTCGGCTTTGCCAGCGATTCCATCGAGAACTACGACATCCGCCCCTCCGGCAGCGAGAAGCGCCCCGCGGGTACCCTCTCCGGCGGCAACCAGCAAAAGGTCATCATCGCCCGGGAGGTACAGAACGACAAGGATCTTCTGATTGCGGTGAATCCCACCCGGGGACTGGACGTGGGCGCCATCGAATACGTCCACAAGTATCTGGTGGACCAGCGGAACAAGGGAAAGGCCGTGCTGTTGGTTTCCTTTGAGCTGGATGAGATCATGGGCCTCAGCGACATCATCGACGTGATCTTTGACGGCCGGATCGTCAGCTCCATCCCCGGAGAAAAGGCCACAGAGAATGAGCTTGGCCTTATGATGGCAGGAGGAGGGAAAAAGGCATGACAAAGAAAAAGGGCGTCCTCGACTTGATCGCGGAAAACCGCTTCATCCACATTCTGCTGTCCATTCTGCTGGGCTTTTTGGTGGGGGCGATCTTCCTCATGGTCATGGGCCTGTCCGTGGGCGCGGCCTACGGACGGCTGTTCTCCAGTCTGACCAGCCTCAAGGGCTTCTCCTATGTGGTCGTCTATGCGATCCCCTATATCGTGGTCGGCCTCTCGGTGGCCTTCTCCTTCAAGACCGGCGTCTTCAACATCGGCGCCGAGGGCCAGTATGTGGTGGGCTCCATGGCGGCCTGCTGCGTCAGCATCCTGGCCGGGAGTCTTCCAAAACCGCTGCTGATCCCCCTGTGCTTTTTGGCCGCCATGGCGGCGGGAGCCCTCTGGGGCGTCATCGTGGGCTTCCTCAAAACCAAGTGGGGCATCAACGAGGTTTTGAGCATGATCATGTTCAACTGGATCGCCTTCTATCTCTCCAACTTTATTGCGGGCCTGCCTGCCATCAAGAGCGACGGGACCGCCGAGGCCACCAAGAACATCTCGGCCAACGCCAGCACGCTCCTGTCCAAGGACTTCATCAATTCCATGGGTCTGGCCCCCACGGCCAACTGGGGCATCCTGGTGGCCATCGCCATGACGGTCCTGGTCTGGTTCATCATCGAGAAGACCACCCTGGGCTATGAGCTGAAGGCCGTGGGCTTTAACCGCCACGCCGCGGAGTACGGCGGCATCGGCGTCAACCGCTCCATTCTGACGGCCCTGGCCATCTCCGGCGCCCTGGCCGGGCTGGGCGGCGCCCTGCAGCTTATGGGCATGGGCGGCCGCATCTCCATCTTCTCCAGCCAGGAGGGCTTTGGCTTCGCCGGCATCGTGGTGGCCCTCATCGGCTGCTCCAATCCCTATGGCGTGCTGGTGGCAGGCCTGTTTTACGGCGCCCTGATGTACGGCGGCAGCAAGCTGAACCTGGAGGGCGTGCCCACCCAGCTCATCAACGTCATCGTGGGCACGGTCGTCTTCTTCATCGCCATCTCCGTCATCTTTGAAAACATCAAGCGCATCAAGCTCCCTGCCATGGGCCGCCGTGAGGCAGCCAAACAGAAAGCCGCGGAGAAGGAGGAAACGAAATGACGAACTTTATCAACAGCTTCGGGATCATCCTCTTTGCCACCCTCGCCTACTCCACACCTCTGCTGTACGGGGCGCTGGGCTCCTGCTTCTCGGAGGTCTCCGGCGTAGTCAACATCGGCATCGAGGGAATGATGACCGCGGGCGCCTTCACCGGCACCGTTGTGGCGTATTTCACCGGCAATCCCTGGCTGGGCTTCCTCTGCGGCGGTCTGGCAGGGGCCCTCTTCGGCGCCCTCCACGCCTTTGCCACTGTGAAGCTGGGGGCAGACCAGACCATCGCCGGCACGGCCATCAACATGCTGGGGCCCGGCATCGTCATCATGCTGGCGAAGGTGCTCTTCAACTCCACCGACACCATCCCGCTGACCCAGGCCCAGAAAATCCCCAAGCTCTTCTCCGGCGCCTTTAACACCGGCACGGTTTTCGGCCGCTTCATGGACAACGTCTTTGCCAACTATGCCTCCACCTATTTGGTGTTCATCACGGTCCTGATCGTGTGGTTCCTGTTCTACAAGACCCGCTTCGGTCTGCGCCTCAGGGCCTGCGGCGAGCATCCCCAGGCCTGTGAGACCCTGGGCATCGACGTCATCAAAATGCGCTTCTTCTGCGTGTGTGTCTCCGGCTTCCTGGCCGGGCTGGGCGGGTCCTGCGTCACCATGACCATCTCCACCCAGTTCCGTCCCATCTCCATCGTGGGCCAGGGCTTCATCGCCATCGCGGCGGTGATCTTCGGCAAGTTCCGTCCCCAGGGCGCCCTCATCGGCTGCCTGCTGTTCGGCTTCTGCTCCGGGCTGAAGGTGGTGCTGGGCGGCTCCTCCGGCGTGAATATGCAGATCATCTCCATGATCCCCTATGTGGTCACGGTCATCGTCCTGGTGCTCTTCGTCGGCCGCTCCCACGTGCCCGCCGCCAACGGCAAGCCCTACATCAAGGCAAAATAAGCGGCTCCCATCGGATAAAACAGTCTCGTCCCACAGGACGGGACTCTGCGCTTGCAGGCAACGGTCTGTGGCCGGAATCCCTATACTCAAGGGCTGGTATTTTTTCAGGGGTTCCCCTCTTAAAAGAATGCCCGGTCCTGACGTAGGGGCGGCTATCAGCCGCCAGATAAACAAAGTGAACGATTCGAATCCTTGCCCGTAATCGCTATCTTATTTCTATATTTGCACATTTTTCGCAATTATCCGGGTTCCTGCACGGGCGGCTGATAGCCGCCCCTACGGTGTCTTGGGAAATACCTGCCTTTCCGTGTTCCTTCTCATCATCCGGGCTTTGTCTGCGCACTGAACAGTCTCGTCCCACAGGACGGGACTCTGCGCTTGCAGGCAACAGCCTGTGGCCGGAATCCCTATACTCAAGGGCTGGTGTTTTTTCAGAGTTTCCCCTCTTAAAAGAATACCCGGTCCTGACGTAGGGGCGGCTATCAGCCGCCCGATAAACAAAGTGAACGATTCGAATCCTTGCCCGTAATCGCTATCTTATTTCTATATTTGCACATTTTTCGCAATTATCCGGGTTCCTGCACGGGCGTGTTGCAAAATGCAAATGTGAGTCTAAACGCAGCCCTTATACCGTAGG
>CAMNHH010000082.1 GCA_946539175.1 uncultured Clostridia bacterium
GGGATGCCCTTGCCGGAAACGTCAGCCATTACCAGGGCAAGGTGATCCTCGTCGACCAGGAAGAAGTCATAGAAATCGCCGCCGACCTCCTTGGCCGGGTCCATCACCGCGTAGAGGTCAAACTCCTTCCGATCCGGGAAGGCCGGGAACTGATTGGGCAGCATATTCAGCTGGATATCGGCAGCCACGGAGAGCTCTGTATCCAGGCGTTGCTTTTCGGATGTGATGTTGACGATTTCCTGCACGTAGCCCTTCATCTTCTCCGACATATTGGCGAAGGCCCGCGCCAACACCTCAATCTCGTCGCCGGTCAGCAGCACATCCTCCACCTGAAAGCTCATATCGTCGCCCTGCATTTCGGAAACCCGCAGCGTCATCCGCTTGATGGGGTTCACAAGCCGCCTTGAATAGATCAGTGACAACAGACCCGCCAGAATCAGCATCAGCGCTGCAATAATCAGCGTAGAGATCACAGTACGGAACTCATTGGCCCGCAGCTCCGAAACAGACTGCTCCATAACCGCGTCAGTCTGCTCTGCCAGTAGGTAGGCCGTTTGATTCAGATTTTCCTGGGAGATGCAGAGCAGCTGGGTCCAGCCCAAGGTCTGGATGGGTGCGTAAGCAACGTAGGTCTTTTGGCCGTCCACGCTGATAAGGGAGAAGCCCTCTCCCCCTTTCAACGCTTCCCCAACCAGGGCCACCAGTTCCGCATTGCTGCCGGACAACAGGCTTTTCAACTCCACACCCACCATGCCCAGCTCTCCATCCGAACGGGAGGAGTAAATCATATTGCCGTTTTCGTTGATCAGACAGGTGTCGGTGAACTCGCCAAGCTTTGCGTTGGCGATCAGATCCGCGAAGGAAGCCAGCATGACAGAGCCGCCGCAGACAGCCGCCAGTTCTCCGTCCACGTAGACCGGGACGCCTACCATTACCTCGTAGGTGTCATAGTAATTGTCCACGTTCACCGGAGTGAAATAGGTGCCCTCATGGACCACGGCGCCGGCGTACCAGGGACGCCGATAGGCGTTGTAGGGCTGGGGCTTACCATCCGGGCCGATCTTGCTCTCAGGGGTTTTGTCTACGATGATGCTGGCGCCGCCGGGCAGGGACACCATGCAGTCCAGTAAGGTCTCGCCGCCCTCCACCATTTCCAGCATCATGTTCCGAAGGCCCCCAATGCGAAGGATCTGCTCCTTCAGGACGGGATCCTCCTGATCCGCCCGGTCAGAATACAGCAGCTGCAGAGACAGCTTCCCCGCGTCCGCCTCAGAGGGCAGAGGCACCTCCACCGGAGAATAGGCGGAGGGTTCCTCCAGCACCATCTGCACCTGCCTGGCCAGGATTTCCATATCGTGGCGCATGGTCCAGAATTCGCCGTCGATAATCTTTGCTTCCGAGACTACGTACTTCTGGAAGCTCTCCGTGGCCATATTTCGCATGGATTCGGAAAGAGAATTCACTATGATCGCGTTCTGATCCCGGCTGGTTTGCTCCATCATATCGGCGTAGCGGCGGACCTGGACGACGCCGGCCACCGCGAACAGCAGCACAGCCACGGCAATCAGAATAATATTCATACGAAAAATCTTGGTACGAAGACTTTCTTTCATCCTTTCGCTCCCCCTATCTGCCGCAGTCTCATCGGGCTTCCGGCTTCAGCACCACATCCCTCAGATACAGATCGCCCCAGCCTGCCCAAAAGGGCGTAAAATCGTCCAGGCGGTCTCCCAGGATGAACAGATGCTCTGAGGAGAAGAGGGGCACCCAGACAGCCTCGTCCCGGACCAATCTTTTTTCCAGACTGGCGTATTCCGCGAGCCGCTCCTCCATGCTTCGGATCGTCCGGGCCTCAGCCACTCTGCTGATCACAGACTCGTTACTGTAGTTGCTTGAGCGGTCAAGGGTCTTTGCGCGGCTGCCAAAAAAAGTATAGATGAAGTTGTCCGGGTCATTGTAATCCGCGCTCCAGGTGCCATAATAGGCCATCAACACCCCTTGCCGCCGGAGATAATAACGGCTTTCCTCGTCATAGTTCACAACGGAGACCTTCAATCCAACGGCAGACAGATCCTCCCGGATCATTTCCAGCATCCGCAGAGTCCGAATATTACTCTGAGAATTACCTGCCAACTCCACACGAAGCTCCGCGGCCTCCGCCACCTGGCTAATCAATTCTTTGGCCTGCTCCGGGTCGTATTGCAGCCAGCCCTGGTTTTCCTGGGTGAAGCCCAGAAGACCGCGAGGATAGATACCGTCCAGCAGAGATCCGTCCCCGTTCAGAAGCTCATCCAGGATTCGCCGGCGATTGATGGCCATTTGCACCGCTTTGCGTACCCGCAAATCATTCAGCGGCGGCGTTTCCAGGTTCAGCATCAGATATTGAACTTCCACCCGACTGCAGGAAATGGTCCTGCTCGCCCATTCCGGGCTCTTGTAAATTTTCTTTGCGGTCTCCGGATTAATCCGATTCAGATCCAGAAGATCCAGCTCTCCCATGCGGAACTTGCGATCCATCAGTGCGGACGGAAGAATCTGGAATTCCGCCCGGTTGACAGTCAATTCCTCCCCCTCGTGGCAATGATAGTATGGATTGCGCTCCAGGGAGATCCGTGAATCTGTATATTCTGTGACACGATAGGGCCCGGAACCCATGGTGCTTTCCGCTGAGCGGCCATAGCCTTCGCCGCACTCGGTGACAAAACGTCGGCTGAGGATACTGCATGCGGGGGTGGCCAGTTGGTATAGGTAACCCGCGTTAGGCTCCGTAAGAGCGATTTCTACGGTTTTGTCGTCCAGGATCCGGAGGCCTGCCAGCGTATCGCTGCGGCCTGCCATAACATCCTCGGCGCCGATAATCATGTCCGCAAAATCTGTCTGCATGCTTTCCGGGAGAGCCAACATACGGGTAAAGGTAAAGGCCACGTCGGAAGCCAGGACCGGGCTGCCGTCGGAGAAAAAGGCGTCGTCCCGCAGCTTGATGCGGAAAAGCTGACTGTCAGCAGTGGACCAGGAATCCGCAAGGCCTTTGATCAGCGTGGTGGTGCCATCCTCCTCCAGACGAATATCAAACAGACGCTCATAAATGTTGAGCGGAATCATGTAGTCCTCTGTATTCTGATGGATGTCCAGGGTGCTGATCGGTTCGCTGACAGCAATCCGCACCAGTCCGGGCTCCACCTTGCCGCTTGCGCTTTGGCCTTCTCCGGTCTGCTCTGTTGTCTCCGCCCCGGTATTGTCGGAGCAGCCGCAGAAGCTTCCGACCAAAACAAGCGCCGTCATCAAAAGTGCCGCCAATCGCCGGACTTCATGCCACATTCTCATTCACCTCTGTGTTCAGATTCCCAGTCCAGATTATATATTACATTATCACATTTTTATACATTTTTCAAGATTCAAGTTGCCGCACTTTTTGACGGGAAGCTACTCCGTGCTCTTGATTTTGCGCCAAAATAGAGGTAAAATATCGGAAAAGATGAGCATACGCGAAAGCACGGGATTGTCGGAGGATCTGAAATGGAACACAGAACAGACGATATTGAAATCATCGGCGCTGCAGAAAACAATCTGAAGCATATCGACGTGCGAATCCCTAAGGGAAAACTGGTGGTATTCGCCGGGGTCTCCGGTTCAGGCAAAAGCTCTCTGGTTTTTGACACCCTGGCTGTGGAATCCGAACGGGAGTGGCAGCAGAGCTATCCCATGTTCCTGCGGAACAAGATGCCGCACTACGAGCGTCCACGGGTGGACGAGATCCGCAATCTGACCCCCGCCATCGTGGTGGACCAGCGTCCCATTGGTTCTAACTCCCGCTCGACTGTGGGCACCTCGGTGGACGTTGCGCCTCTGCTGCGGCTGCTCTTTTCCCGCGTCGGGCAGCCCAGCGCCGGAGGCTCTATGGCCTATTCCTTCAATCATCCCGCAGGTATGTGCCCGGACTGCACCGGCCTGGGTGAACAGACAGAGCTGATTCGGGAGAGCTTCTTCGACCCGGAGAAAACCCTGCGAGAGGGGGGAATCCTGTTCAGCCAGTTCTCCTCCGGCTGGCAGACGGTTTACTATCAGAACAATCCCCTGCTGGACCCGGATAAAAAGCTCCGGGATTTCAGCCCGGAGGAATGGCAGATCCTGCAGTACGGCAGTCCGGAGCCCCTTATGGTGGAGTTCAAATGCAACAACATCGGCCGTATGGACTATCTGCCCTACGAAGGGGTCTTCCCACGTTTTGAGCGGGTCTACATGAACCGGGACATCACCAAGCTGAAAAAGAAGCTGCAGGATGAGATTCTGACCCACGTGCGGCACGGCTTTTGTAAAAGCTGCGGCGGCTCAGGACTGAATCCCAAGGCTCTGGCCTCCAGAATCAACGGAAAGAATATCGTAGACTGCATGGACATGACCGCATCGGATCTGCTGGCTTTTCTGAAAACCATCGACGATCCCAGAGGCATCGCATTGGCCAGACAGATTTCCGGCTATCTGGAGCGCATGGTAAACGTTGGCATCGCTTATCTGTCTCTTTCCCGCAAGACGGAGACCCTTTCCGGCGGCGAGGCCCAGCGCATCAAGATCGTGCGGAACCTGGGCAGTTGTCTCAACAACATTACTTACATTTTTGACGAGCCCACTGCTGGTCTGCACCCTGCCGACGCGGAGCGCATCGGGCGTATGCTCTGTGAGCTCCGGGAAAAGCACAACAACGTTCTGGTGGTGGAGCATTCCAGGAAGATGATGGAGCTGGCGGACTGCCTGATTGAGCTTGGGCCCGGCGCCGGCAGCAGCGGCGGCGAGATGATCTTTTCGGGGGACCTGGAGGAGTTGCTGGCGGCGGACACCGCGACGGCAAGGGCGTTTCGACAGAAAATCCGAGTCAATTCCAATCCCCTGCCCTGGACGGAGGGATATCAGATTCAAGACGCCTGCAGCCACAATCTGCGGCACCTGAACACCACGATCCCGAAGGGCGTTCTCACCGCGGTGACCGGCGTGGCAGGCAGCGGCAAAAGCTCCTTGACGCGCTGCGCCTTCCCCGCTGTCTATCCGGACGCAATCGTCATAGACCAAAAGCCCATCGGAACCTCCATTCGCTCGACACCGGCAACCTACACCGGCGTCATGGATGATATCCGAAAGCTTTTCGCCAAAGAAAACGGCGTCGGTGCAGGCTGGTTCAGCTTCAACTCTGAGGGCGGCTGCCCGATCTGCAAGGGTACCGGTCAGATCAGCTATGAAATGGCCTTTGCGGAGCCGGTCACGGTAACCTGCGAGGAATGCGGTGGTCATCGCTACAACGCAAACGCTCTTTCCTACCGGTACAAGGGGCTGAACATTGAGCAGGTGATGGATCTCACCATCGCAGACGCTTATTCCTTCTTTGACAACGCAAGGATCCGTAAACGCCTGCAGAGCATGATGGACGTTGGGTTGGAATATCTGACCCTGGGGCAGCCAACCAGCACCCTCTCCGGCGGTGAGATACAGCGGGTAAAGCTGGCCAGCGAGCTGCACAGGCAGGGACAGGTCTATGTGCTGGACGAGCCCAGCACAGGACTTCACGTCCAGGATATCGAAAAGCTGCTGGCGCTTCTGCGGAAGCTGGTGGCCGGTGGGAATACCGTCGTTATGGCAGAGCAGAGCATGGAGCTGATCGCCCAGGCGGATTGGATCATTGATCTTGGCCCGGAGGGCGGCTCCGGCGGCGGGCAAATCCTGTTTGAGGGGTCGCCCGCGGATATTCTGAACTGCAAGGACTCCAAAACAGGACGCTTCCTCCGTGAAATGATCGAAGCAGAATAACGGATCATGCCTTTTATGAAATCACAAGCCGACAGGATCGGATCCTGTCGGCTTGTGATTTTTTCATTCATATTGTTCAAAATCTTCTGCTTTTGTGCGCCGTTACGCGATATAGCGGTCTGCTTTGCTCATCTTTCCCACAAGACGGTAAGCCGCCAGGAACAGCAGAAGGATGAATCCCACAAAATACCAGGTGGAAACACCCACGCTGGCGATGTAATCATAGCATCCGTGCAGCAGCACCGGCACAAGGACGGCCAGGATCCGACAACTGCGCGAAAGGGCGGTCTGCCCTTGATTCTCCGCCCGGCGGGCCAATCCATAAAAGACGCCCATGAACACGCCGAAGCAGCAGTGGCCCGGGATGGCCGTCACCGCCCGCACCAGGGCGGCGGAGAGGCCGTAATGGAGCACATAGGAGATATTTTCCCACAGGGCAAAGCCCAGCGATACAAACACCGCGTAAACCACGCCGTCATACTGGCAGTTGAATTCATTTGAGTTCCAGGTGCGGCGGCGGAGCAGCAGGTACTTTGCTCCCTCCTCCGAAACACCGACCACTATAAAATACAACAACAGCTGATAGACATCGGAATTCCGGACCGTCCTCTGCAAAAGCGAGCCTAAGACGCGCTCGGAGATCAA
The DNA here is from genome assembly GCA_946539175.1 of uncultured Clostridia bacterium. Classification (GTDB taxonomy): domain Bacteria; phylum Bacillota; class Clostridia; order Oscillospirales; family Oscillospiraceae; genus JAFRPC01. The sequence goes on from CAMNHH010000082.1 coordinate 6,442, forward strand.
CGCAAGCAAAGCGGCCAGAACACCGGCCACAGTCAATGCACGAAGCAGTCTGTGACTCTCCGCTTCCAGCCGATCCGAGCGGTAAACCTTGCGCATCAGGATCAGCGCCGGGATCACCGCCGCTGCGATCAAAATCAGATTGTAGCGTAGATAAGAGGAAACAAAATAATAAAACATAACATTTCCCTCCGAAATTTTTGCATATTTGGATTATACCAGAAAACAGCATCGCTTGCAAGAGGAGCTTTGTCGAAGCTCCATACCCGGGCTGCCGCTTCAACGTACACGAAATACCCGACGCCTGTGCTGACAGGCGCCGGGCAAGTCGTATTCACGCGGAGAATATGAATTGCATTTCGCTGCTTCCGCGGATCAATTGTTCGCCAGGATCTGCTCCACGGCGGACCGCTCCGGCATGGAGCGGATGGCGCCCTTCTTGGTGGTGACGAGATAAGCCGCGGCGTTGGCGAAGCGCAGCATCTGACGCAGGCTCTCCTCGTTCCGGTCCTCCAGCCCGTTTACCAACACGTTGTGCAGGACGCTGGCGCAGAAGGTATCCCCGGCGCCGGTGGTCTCGATGGTGCCGCCCAGCAGGAAGGAGGGCACAAAGACCTGACGACCGCAGCAGAAGCTGTAGCTGCCCGAAGCACCGCAGGTCACATTCAGCAGCTTGATCTTCGGATATCTCGCCAGCAGCTCCCGGGCGCCGGCGGGATAGTCCTGATGGCCCACCAGGAACTCCACTTCGTTGTCAGAGATCTTCAGAACGTCGCACTGACCCAGGCCCCATTCGATCTGCTCCCTGGCGTTCTCCATGCTGCTCCACAGCGGGGGTCGCAGATTGGGGTCGAAGGAGATCAGCGCCCCGGCGGCCTTGGCGGCGGCCACGGCGGCCTTGGTGGCAGCCTTCACCTCGGGATGGGTCATGGACAGGGTGCCGAAGTGGAAGATCCGGCAGTCCCCCAGCAGCTCCATGGGCAGCTCCTGCTCCCGGAGCATCATATCCGCACCGGGATTGCGGTAGAAGGAGAAGTCCCGGTCTCCGCCGGGCTTGGTGTGGACGATGGCCAGGGTGGTATGGACCTCCCTGTCCTCCAGCAGGCCCCGCAGATCGATGCCGGCCTCCGCCGCCACCTGCCGCAGTTGGGCGCCGAAGCCGTCCGCACCCACCTTGCCGATGAAGGCGGTCCTGTGGCCCAGCTTCTGCAGCATGGCCAGCACGTTGCAGGGGGCGCCGCCGGGGTTGGCCTCAAAGAGGGGGTTGCCCTGCTCGCTGAGCCCGTTTTGCGTAAAGTCGATCAGCAGCTCGCCCAGGGCGACAACGTCAAATTGCTGGTTCATCTTTTATACCTCCAGATCATACTTTTCCACGTCGATGATGGCCGCGCCGTCGCAGGAGAAGGAGATGGAGTCGGCGCTGACAGGCGTATAGAGGACGAAGCTGGCGGCCTGCTCGCCATCGTTGACAAATAACTCCAGGCTGAAGCGGTCCAGGATGATCCGCAGCTTCAGCTCGTCATAGGCGGACACGGGGAAATCCCGGGAGTTTACGATGTCGTGGGGGAAGCCGGAGCGGCTGCGGTCCACGCGAATGGTGTTGTTCTCGGGCTTGTGACGGATCATGGTGGCCCGTTCTCCGTCCTTGGCCACGTTGATCTTGAAGTAGCGGTACATGTTGTTCTTGTTGCCCGGCCGAACGGTGACGGTCATATCCAGGAAACGGCCGGAGACGCCCTGGAGATTTGTCTCCTGGGAGATCATCACGTTCTGATACTTGACCTTCACGGAGCGATATTGCTCCAGCTCCCGGACGGGATTCTGGATCAGGCGGCCGTCCCGGACCCGGAGCTCCCGGGGCAGGGTCATCTGGCCAAAATAAGGCAGCTCCTTGATCTTGGACCCGGAGGACTCCCAGCTCTGCATCCAAGCGATCATGACCCGGCGGCCATCCTCTGTTTCCAGGGTCTGGGTGGCGTAGAAGTCTGTTCCATAGTCGATGGCCTGGATGTTATCCCGCATGAGATGCTTCTTCTCCCAGTCAAAGTCCCCGATGATGCAGAGGGTGGAGTTGCCGGGGTGAAATTCCAGGCCCATAGAGTTCATATCCTGGGGACTGGTCAGCAGCACGTGCTTTCCATCCAGGGCGAAGAGGTCCGGGCATTCCCACATCTTGCCGAACTGATTGTGGCAGGAGGCCACCACGGAAGAGAACTTCCAGTGCAGGGCGTCCTCGCTCTCGAAGAGGAGGATGGAGCCGGAACCGTCGGCGGGACGATTGCCCACCACGGCCCAATACTTACCCTTCTCAAACCAGATCTTGGGGTCCCGGAAGTCGATCGCGGAGCCTCCCTCCGGCAGGTCCTTTGCGTCCAGAACCGGGTTGTTTTCATATTTCTGATAGTCCACCCCGTCGCCGACGGCGATGCACTGGGTCTGATAGCCGTCCACCATGCCGTTGGAGCGGCGGACGTTCCGCACGCCGGTATACATCAGCAGATGCCGCCCTTCGGGCAGCTCGATGGCGCCGCCGGAGAAGCAGCCGTCCTTGTCATAGGGCGTGTCCGGGGCCAGGGCGCAGGGCAGCCGATCCCAGTGGATGAAATCCCTGGTCTTCACATGTCCCCAGTGCATGGGACCCCATTTCGTATCGTAGGGATAGTACTGATAGAACAGATGATATTCCCCCTTAAACAGGGAAAAACCGTTGGGATCGTTGATCCAGCCCACGCCGCCGGTCACATGGAACTTGGGCATATCAGCTGTGATCTGGTTCGGGCGATATTTCTCTTCAAAAACTCTTGCGCGGTGCAAATTGTTTCTCATAATAATGTGCTCCCTCCGTTGCAGAATACGCGATACTGTTTCATCTCGCAGTCCACAAAGCGCAGCAATGCTGCGCGCTCTGAACCACCGACGACGGAAATACCCTCTGTACAGCGCGAGCCGCTGTACAGAGGGATTTTCTTGAACTGTGCCGCGCCGGGCGGCTCCGGCGCGGCACAGGGAGCGCGTCAAAACCTGAATCAGAACTCCAGGTTCTTGTCGGTCTCCTTGGAGAAAACATGTGCCACGTTGCCGTTGAAGCTGAAATGGACACTGTCGCCAATGTTGAAGTTGTCCTTCAGATCCTGGGTCGGGACGATGATGATCACGTCACGGCCATTGGAGTTCACGTGCAGATGTACAGAGGAGCCCATCATTTCCGCGACTTCCACAACACCGGAAACACCGGTCTTGGCTACGTCGGTATGGTCGGGACGGACGCCCAGGGTGATGGGCTGTGACTTGACGCCCTTGTCTCTCAGGCGGGCTTCCTTGTCCTCAGACAGTTCAACACGGTAGCCATTCAGGTCAACAAAGTACTTGCCGTTCTGCTCCTCCAGCTTGGCGTCGAAGAAGTTCATAACGGGCATGCCGATGAAGCCGGCAACGAACAGGTTGGAAGGATGATTGAACACATCCTGAGGGGTGCCGATCTGCTGAATGTAGCCATCCTTCATGATGACGATCCGGTCGCCCAGGGTCATGGCCTCGGTCTGGTCGTGGGTCACGTACATGAAGGTGGTGTCGATGCGCTGGCG
>CAMNHH010000083.1 GCA_946539175.1 uncultured Clostridia bacterium
CGTCTTGCTTTGGAAACCTTTCTCTTAGGAACAGCCATGGTGACACCTCCTCGGTCTGAATGCCTCTAAGGCAGTTTTTACTTCTTCAACAGCTGCTGTAACACAGCCAGGCGCGGATCTGCATCCGGCTGACAGCCGCAGGGGCCGTCGTTGAGATCCTTCCCGCATCGGCAGCAGAGGCCCTTGCAATCCTCTTTGCAAAGGAATTTGCTGTCCATGCTCAGTACGAACGTGGTGGTAACAATGTCGTCCAGATCCGCGCAGCCGTCCTCCAGCAGGAAGTACCAGGGGTCCTCCCCGTCGTCGTTGGAGATCTCCTCCACCAGAACGGCATGCAGGGGGAATTCCACGGGCTTCACCACGTCCCGGGCACAGCGGTCGCAGGGCCCGTGGAGGGTGGTGTTCACCCTGCCGCTGAGCACGTAGACCCCGGCTGTATTGCGGACCTCTCCCACCGCCGTCACAGGCTCGGTCGCGGGACAGCATCCACCGAATGCAAGCTCATGAAGATCAAGAACGACCTCGAAAGGGATCGAGCCGCCGGGATTATCCTTTAATACAGACAGATTCAGCAGCATCGGTTTCTCCTAATCTCATAGTCATGCACGCAATATTATAACGACCAAGCCCCGGTTTGTCAAACACTTTTTTGCTTTTTTTGCAAAAAAGTTTGGCAGGAATCTTTGTCTTGCGGAACGGGCTGAAATCGGGTAGAATAAGAGCGAGAAAAGGAGGCGAGGCCTCATGAAGGAAATCACCATCACCAAAAACGACGCCGGGCAGCGGCTGGACCGCTTTCTGGCCAAAAGCGTGCCCCTGCTGCCCGCCTCCCTGGCCCAGAAATACATCCGCCTCAAGCGGATCAAGCTGGACGGCAGGCGGGCGGAGCGGGACACCCGGCTCTGCGAGGGGAACGTCTTACAATTATATATCAACGACGAGTTCTTCGACACGCCCAAGCCGGAGAACGCCTATCTCACCGTGACGGCGCCGAGGCTGAACATCGTCTACGAGGACGAAAACATCCTGCTGGCGGACAAGCGGCCCGGTCTGGCGGTGCATCCCCACGACGGGGCGGAGTACGGCAGGACCCTGATCGACCACATCCAGGCCTATCTCTACGCCAAGGGGGAATGGAAGCCCCGACAGGAAAACAGCTTCGCTCCGGCCCTCTGCAACCGGATCGACCGGAACACCGGCGGCATCGTCATCGCCGCCAAGACCGCCGAGGCCCTGCGGGTGCTGAACCAGAAGATCAAGGACCGGGAGCTGGAAAAGAAATATCTCTGCGTGGTCCACGGGACCCCCAAGCCCAGGGAGGGAAAGCTGGAGGGCTATCTCTTCAAGGACGCCAAGCAAAACCGGGTCTACGTGACCCAGAGGCCCCAGCCCGGGGCCAAGACCGCCGTGACCCGCTACCGGACCCTGGAGAGCCGGAACGGGCTTTCTCTGGTGGAGTGCGAGCTGATCACAGGCCGGACCCACCAGATCCGGGCCATGATGGCCGCCGCCGGAACGCCCCTGCTGGGGGACGGCAAATACGGCCGGCTGAGCAAGGGCGAGGGCCGGGATTACCAGGCCCTGTACTCCTACAAGCTGAAGTTCTGCTTCACCACAGAGGCCGGAGGCCTGGACTATCTGAACGGCAGGGAGTTCACGGTGGAAAAGGTGGATTTTGTGACGGAATATTTCCCGGGCCGGAAATAAGTTTACAAAAAATCTCATGCATAATTCCGTGTGAATAAGGGTTTCCCACATTCTCCACATGGTTTTCCACCGCCCGCGGGGCTTGATATTCACAGGGCTTTCGCCTCTTTTCCCCTGCCCGGTGGAAAACCCGCAGCCGAAGAAGTCCCCGGGGCGGAAGCACCGAAAATCGTTGACATAACGCTTCTTTTGGTATGTTCCGACGAATAGGAGTTATGTTCGGATTGGAATTTGTGTGCTTGCGGGGCGGCCGGACCCGGATCGCCCCGCGAAACGCCTCGAAAAATCCCGATTCCGGTTGTCGGCTTTCGTCAGCCGAGCGCCCGCAGGGGCGGCCATGGGCCGTCCGGTCCGCCGGGGGCGGACAATCTGCCGGAGGCAAATCCGGAACGGGTCCCATAATCCCATCGTTTTGATCGTTTGCCCCCGCAAACGATGCTTGCGCCCCAAGCGCGGACGAGCAATGCTCGCCCCTGCGGTGTATTGGCTGCGTGATGCCGATAACCGGAACTCCGATTTGCTGTTGCAAAGCGGGCAAAGCTGTGCTAAAATAAACCCAGAAACAAACGGAAGGCGGCGTTGATATGGAAAAGAAAATCGTCAAAATCGTGCTGACCGGCGGGCCGGCGGCAGGCAAGACCACCCTGATCTCCCGGATTCTGAAGGAATTCAAGCAGGACGACGGCTGGCGGGTCATCACCATCCCCGAAACGGCCACGGATCTGATCTCCGGCTTCGGCATCAAGCCCTTCGGCAACTGCCTGTCCATGCTGGAGTTCCAGGACTACGTGGTGGCCGACCAGCTCCACAAGGAGAAGCTGGCCCTCCAGGCCGCCGAGGCGGTGCCGGAGCCCAACGTGCTGGTGGTCTATGACCGGGCTCTGCTGGACGACAAGGCCTACATCACCGACGAGGAATTTGAGCAGGTGATCCGCCGCTTCGGCCTCACCACCCAGACCGCCATGGCAAAATACGACGCGGTGATCCATCTGGTCACCTGCGCCAAGGGAGCGGAGTTCGCCTACAATCTGGGCAACAACGCCCGCACCGAGAGCCTGGACCACGCGGTGGAGATGGACGACCGGACCCTCCGGGCCTGGAGCACCCACCCCAATCTGAAAATCGTGGACAACGCGGTGGACTTTGAGCAGAAGATCCAGCGGGCCATGCGGGAGATCTTCCGCATCGTGGGCCGGCCGGAGCCCATGGACAAGAAGCACAAGTACCTGATCACCATGCCGGACATGAACCAGCTGGTGGTGAACTACGGCGCCGTGCCCTTCGAGCTGACCCAGGACTACCTGGTGATGACCAATCCCAACATCGAGCGCCGGGTCCGGAAGCAGAAGAACGGCTCCGACTATCTGTACTTCTACACCGAGAAGCACCGGATGGAGGACGGGGCCATGTGGGACACAGAGCGGCCCATCTCCTACAAGGAGTACAAGAAGTATCTGCTGGAGGCGGACCTGGAGCTGCAGCCGGTCCACAAGGTGAAGTACCGCTTCAACCTGGTCCGTCAGCGCTTCGAGATCGACGTTTACCCCTTCTCCCGGGAAAAGGCCGTGATGTTCGCCTACGCCAGCGACGATGGGGAGATCGTCCCCCCTCCGGAGATCGAAATTCTCCGGGAGGTCACCGGAGACCCCGAATACAAAAACAAGACCCTGGCCAAGCGCCAGAGCCTGTGACAATACAGGCAGCCCGGAGCGCCGCGTTCGCGGCGCTCCGGGCTTTTTCCGCCCCTTACATCTTCTCCGGGGCCTCGAAGCCCAGAAGCTCGATGCAGGTCTCCAGCACCCGCTTGGTCAGGCCGATCAGAGCGATATAGCCCATCTGCTTCTGCTTGTCCTCCTCGGTGAGGATGCGGGTTTCGTGGTAGAATTTGTTGGCGTAGCCCGCCAGCTCGTAGACGTAGGCGCAGATCGCGTTGGGCGCGCAGTCGCGATAGGCCAGCTCCAGGGCGTCGGGCAGCCGGGTCAGCGCCAGCATCAGGTCCTTGGCCTCCGGGGTCTCGGGGGCGGCCACGGGCAGCGACTCCCAGGCCCCGTAGCGGGCCAGGATGGACTTGATGCGGACGATGGTATAGAGGATATAGGGGCCGGTGTTGCCCTCGAAGGCCGCGAAGCGGTCCAGATCGAAGATATAGTCCTTGGTCGGGGCGTTCATCAGGTCGCCGTACTTCAAGGCAGCCAGGGCGATCTTGGCGGTGGTGTCGGCCACGTCGTCGCCGGTGACCAGGTTGTTCTCCTCCACCTTGGCCCGGACGAAGTCGGTGATCTCGTTGATCAGAGTCTCCAGCCGCATGACGCCGCCGGCGCGGGTCTTGAAGGGCTTGCCGTCCTTGCCGTTCATGGTGCCGTAGCCGATGTGCCGCAGCTCCGTCTCCGGCTTCACAAGCGCCGCCTTCCGGGCTGCCCGGAAGACCTGCTCGAAGTGGAGGCTCTGGCGCTTGTCCACCACGTAGAGGATGCGGTCGGGCTTCCAGGTCTCCATCCGCTGGCGGATGGTGGCCAGGTCCGTGGTGGCGTAAAGGGTGGCGCCGTCGGACTTCATGATGATGCAGGGGGGCACTTCCTTGGTATCCGTGGGCTCCTGGACCTCGATGACCTGAGCGCCCTCGCTCTCCACCAGCAGGCCCTTCTGCCGCATCTCGTCCAGCATGGGGGGAATGTAGGGCTGGGCGTCGCTCTCGCCGAGCCAGACCTCGAAGCGGACGCCTAACTTGTCGTAATTCTTCCGCAGGTCGGCCTTGGAGACGGCCATGATGTGCTTCCAGAGGGCGTAGTAGCCGGGGCGGCCCTGCTGGAGCTCAAAGGTGGCATCGTGGGCCCGGCGGGCAAAGGCCTCGTCGGTCTTGGAACGGGCGGAGGCGGCGGGGTAGATCTCCTCCAGATCGGAGATGGTGAAGGGGGCCTCCTCCGGGTAGGGGCCGGTGAAGCCCGGGTCAAAGTAGCAGAGCTCCGGCTGCCGGTCCTGCAGGGCGGCGATCACCAGGCCCATTTGCAGGCCCCAGTCCCCCAGGTGGGTGTCGCCCACTGTCTCGTTGCCGAAGAAATGCTGGATGCGCTTGATGCTCTCGCCGATGATGGCCGAGCGCAGATGGCCGATGTGCAGAGGCTTTGCCACGTTGGCTCCGCCGTAGTCCACCACCACGGTCCCGGCCCTGGGGTCCGGCTCCACGCCGAACTTGGGAGCGGTGCGGGTCTGCTCGAGGTACTCCGCCAGGAAGGACGGGGCCAGCCGCAGGTTCAGGAAGCCGGGCAGGGCCGCCCGGACCTCGGAGAAGGCCGGATCGGCCTCCAGCTTCGCCGCCACGTCCTCCGCGATCCGGATGGGAGCCTTGTGATAGGCCTTGGCCGCGGGCAGAGCGCCGTTGCACTGGTATTCGCAGAGGTCGGGCCGGTTGGACACCGTGACCCGGCCGTAGGACGCGTCATACCCGGCCTCGGCAAAGGCCGCCGCCGTCTTCTGAGAGATCAAATTCAGGATTTTTTCCATGCTAATCACCTGTCATTTCAATAAAGTCAGTTTATTATAGCAGAGCAGGCCGAAAATGTAAAGCAGAATTCCTTGCGGACGCGCCTTCAGAACCGGAATGACGGCTGTCCGGGGGGCATATCCTGTTTCGGAGGTGGCGGGCATGGCGATGTCATATATCTGGGCGCTGCTGGTGGGGCTGTCCCTGGTCTGCGCTCTGGCGGGGGACGGCGGAGATCTGAGCAGGGCGGCCCTGGCCGGGGCCGGACGGGCGGTGGAGCTGGGGATTTCCCTCACGGGGAGTCTCTGCCTCTGGAGCGGCTTCAGCCTGGTGCTGGAGCGCTCCGGTCTCCGGGCGGGGCTGGGGCGGCTGCTCGCTCCCCTGCTGGGGCGGCTCTTCCCCAAGGCGGCCCGGGACGAGGCAGTGCTGGGCGCCCTCTGCGGCAACGTCACCGCCAATCTGTTGGGTCTGGGAAACGCCGCCACTCCCCTGGGCATCGAGGCCCTGCGGGGGATGCAGGCCCAGAGCGGCGGAGATCGGGCCAGCGACGAGATGTGCCGTCTGGTGGTGCTGAACACCGCCTCGGTGCAGCTTCTGCCCACCACCGTGGCGGCCCTCCGGGGCAGTCTGGGCTCCGCCGCCCCCTTTGACATCCTGCCCGCCGTGTGGCTCTGCTCCCTGTTCTCCGTGGGGGCCGGCCTGGGGGCGGCGGCCCTGCTGCGGCGGCTATGGCCCTGACAGGATATCTGATCCCCGCCCTGCTGCTGGGGGTCTCGGTGCTGGCCCTGGGGCGGCGGGTTGACCTCTACTCCGCCCTGCTGGAGGGCGGCCAGCGGGGGCTGGAGCTGGTAAAGACCGTGCTGCCAGCCCTGGTGATGCTGCTGACGGCGGTGGAGCTGCTGCGGGCCAGCGGAGCCGCGGCTCTGCTGACCCGGCTTTTGAGCCCGGCGGCCCGGCTGCTGGGCATCCCGCCGGAGACCCTGCCCCTGGTGCTGATCCGTCCCCTCTCCGGCAGCGCGGCCCTGGCGGTGGGAGCGGATCTGATGGCGGCCTACGGGCCGGATTCTCTGATCGGCCGCACCGTAGCGGTGATGATGGGCAGCACGGAGACCACCTTCTATACCGTCTCCGTCTACTTTGCCGCAGCCGGCGTCAAAAGGACCCGCTACGCCGTCCCCGCCGCCCTGATCGCGGATCTGACAGGCTTCGCGGCCGCCTCCCTGCTGGCAAGACTGCTTTGAGAAGAGAGGACACAGGAGGATGTCCGTGATTTCCCCTTGTTCTTCCGGCTCTTTTCTGCTATAATAAAACGAAAGCACAGGAAGGGAGGCATCCGTATGGCGCAGCTGTTTGATTCCGTGCGCTATCTCAAGGGCGTGGGGGAGGCCCGGGCCAAGACCTTTGCCAGCCTGGGAATCCACACCCTCTATGACCTGATCTCCTACTTCCCCCGGACCTACGAGGACCGGAGCCGGATTTTGCCCATTGCGGAGCTGCAGGTGGACGAGCCTGCCTGCTTCCGGGCCTTCGTCACCTCTCAGCCCCGGACCCACCACATCCGCAAGGGTCTGGATCTCACCAAGCTGACAGTGGCGGACGAGACCGCCCGGCTGAATCTCACCTTCTTCAACCAGAGCTACGTGGCGGACAATCTGGAATACAGCCGGGAATACTATTTCTACGGGACCCTGAACGGGGACTACATGGGCTACCAGATCACCAACCCCATCTTTGAGCCGGTGGAGAAGCCCGGGCTGCTGACCCGCCGCATCATGCCCATCTATCCCCTGACGGCGGGACTCCACAACAATCTGATCTCCCGCTCCGTACAGCAGGCCCTGGAGGCCTGTCTGGAGGAGCTGCCGGAGCTGCTGCCGGAGGCGCTGCGGACGCAGTACGGCCTCTGCGACGCCGTCACCGCCTACCGGAACATCCACGCCCCCGCCTCCTTCGAGGCCCTGGCCCAGGCCAGGCACCGGCTGATCTTCGAGGAGTTCTTCATCTTCTCCGTGGGTCTGTCCCTGCTGCGGGCCAGCCGGGGCCGGAAGCGGCGGGAGGCCTTCGCCCTGCCGGATCAGGCGGAATTTGAGGCCGCCCTGCCCTTCTCCCTCACCGGGGCCCAGAGGCGGGCCATCGGGGAGATCGCCGCCGACCTCTCCGGGGGCAGCGTCATGAACCGGCTGGTGCAGGGGGACGTGGGCAGCGGCAAGACCGTGGTGGCGGCCGCCGCCGCCTGGATCACCGCCAAAAACGGGGGCCAGGCGGCCCTGATGGCCCCCACGGAGATTTTGGCAGAGCAGCACGCCCAGGGGCTTGAAAAGCTGCTGGGGCCCCTGGGGGTCCGGGTGGCCCTGCTGACGGGCTCCATGACCCCCGCCCAAAAGAAAACCGCCCGGGCCGCCATTGCCGGACACGAGGCGGATCTCATCGTCGGCACCCACGCCCTGATCTCCGAGGCCACGGACTTTGCCCGGCTGGATCTGGTGATCGCGGACGAGCAGCACCGCTTCGGCGTGGCCCAGCGGGCCGCCCTGGCGGAAAAGGGAGACGATCCCCATCTGCTGGTCATGTCCGCCACCCCCATTCCCCGGACCCTGGCTCTGATCCTCTACGGGGACCTGGATCTGTCCGTCATCGACGAGCTGCCTCCCGGCCGCCAGAGCATCGACACCTTCCTGGTGGGGGAGGACAAGCGGGCCAGGATCAACGCCTTCATCCGCAGGCAGGTGTCGGAGGGCCACCAGGTCTACATCGTCTGCCCCGCCATTGAGGAGGGGGAGGACGAGAGCCTTCGCTCCGCCGAGGCCTGGGCGGAGACCCTGCAGATGGCGGTGTTCCCGGATCTGCGGGTGGCCCTGCTCCATGGGAAAATGAAGTCCGCCCAGAAGGAGGCCGCCATGGCCGCCTTCGCCCGGGGCGAGCAGGACATCCTGGTGGCCACCACCGTCATTGAGGTGGGGGTGGACGTGCCCAACGCCACCCTGATGGTCATCGAAAACGCGGACCGCTTCGGTCTGAGCCAGCTCCACCAGCTGCGGGGCCGGGTGGGCCGGGGCGCGGCCAAGTCCTACTGCGTTCTCTTCAGCTCCAACCGAAATCCCGAAACCCTGAAGCGGCTCAGGGCCCTGTGCAAGACCAACGACGGCTTCGAGATCTCCCGGGAGGATCTTGCCCTGCGGGGCCCCGGCGACTTCTTCGGCACCCGGCAGCACGGCCTGCCCGCCTTCAAGGTGGGGAGTCTGGAGCTGGACATGCAGACCCTCCAGGACGCCCAGACCGCCGCCGCGGACTTTGTCAGCTCCGAGGAGCTGCCCGGGCGGCCGGAATATCAGCCTCTGATGGAACGCATCCGGGCCCTCTTCGCCACCGCGGAGGGAACTTGACAATCTGACCGGCAAAAAGGACGCTCCGGGCTGGAGCGTCCTTTTTGCCTCTGTTTACTTCCTGCGGAAGGACTTGCAGTCGGTACACTGGTCCTCGGTGGGGTTGTACTCGTGGGTCCCCACGGTGATCCGGTCCAGGGAGCAGTGGTTGTCGCTGCCGCAGTGGTGGACGCACTGCTGCACGGTGCAGGCAATGCAGGGATTGGAGCTGCCGGAATGGCAGCCGGTGTTGGTGTTCATACAAACGCCTCCTCCTGATAGAATAAACGCACGGCATTTCACTGCCGTGCGTTTATTATGCCCCATCGGCGCTGTTTTATTCAGCTGATGGAGGTATTGGGCTGGGTGGGCTGGGGGGCGAAGGAGGGCAGCTGGGCCGCCTGGTTGAAGCGGCTGTAGGTGACGGTCTTCGTCTTGGGCACCAGCAGCACCTGCCAGAGGGTGTCCCCCAGCTGCAGCTCATAGAGGGTGGCGGGCCGCTCCCGGGGATCCATGAACAGCTCGGTGGCATCCACCCCCAGCGTGGCCAGGCGGCGGCTTTCCTCGGTGAACGCTTCCTGGTCGTAGCTGCGGGTGACGGTCTCCGCCAGCACGTCGCCCTTCTCATAGCGGGCGTACTCCGTCAGCTCTCCGGCGGGTCCCACGGGATACAGGGGCTTGCCCCGGACCCGGAAGCTCCGCTCCTGAAACTCCTCCCGGCAGGCGGCCAGGGAGCTGGTATAGCTGCAGGGAATCTCCCCCACCGCCTGGGTCATGCACAGGCCGCTGAGGGTCAGCAGCAGCACAAAGGCCGCCGCCGGCACCAGCAGATACAGCACCCGGTCCCTGGCATTCAGCAGCAGATAGGCCGCCGCAATCCAGGCAAAGGCCGCGAACAGCAGGGTCAGACCGGCAAAAAGCAGATTGGAGAAGCCCAGCTGCCCCAGGTCCGGATAGAGGTGGGGCCAGCTCAGCAGCTGCTTCGCGTGCCGCAGAAACAGCAGCAGCCCGGCGATGACCAGCACCGCCGACCCGACCCGTTTGACCCATAGCTTCATGGACGTATCCTCCTGTTGTTTGTCGCAAGCCCTCCGCCGCCCGCACGGGCGGTTCCTCTCCCCTGCAGGCAGGGGAGATTATCCTCAATCAGACAGCTTTCTGGTCTCCAGCAGCTTCTGCTTCAGCTGACCCTCGATCTTGCGGAGCTCCTGCTCGGCCGCGGCCCGCTTCTGGCGGCCCTCGGTCTGGATCTGCAGGACCTCGTCCAGGGTGGAGATCAGCTGCTGGTTGGTGTGCTGCAGGGTCTC
>CAMNHH010000084.1 GCA_946539175.1 uncultured Clostridia bacterium
CCACATCGGCCCTGGTTTCCAGTCGTAGGGGCCGATGCCCACATCGGCCCTGTTCCCCGAAGGAGAAGCCCATTGTTTTATTCCAGAAAAAGCCCCCGATTAGAGGGATATGATTATTCTCAGGAAAACGTTGTTTTTGCGACGATTTGTATTCAGAATCGGCGCAAGCTCCTCGGAGAGATCCATACCCCGGAGACAGAGGTCGACGCCCCGTGGATGGAGTTGTCGCCAGCCGGAAAAATCGTCGAGAAATACACCAATACGATTCCAGGCATTGATAAATATGTGATCATGCCGAATCACGTCCATTTGATCATTTTTAATCAGAATGGTGAGTCCGTATCGCAGAAGGTCCGAAGTTGGAAGATTTTGATTTCCAAGGAGATCGGGGAGAGCATATGGCAGAGATCATTTTATGATCATGTGATCCGGGATGAACGGGATTATTTGATCCGGTGGAAATATATTGATGACAACCCGGCAAAATGGGCGTCGGATAAGTATTTTCAAAAGTAAGCGTTAATCGGGGCAAGGGCCGATGTGGGCATACTTCGTGACTCTTCGAGTTCGGCCCCTACGGAGAGAGAAATAAACGAAACAAAGGGCCGATGAGGGCATCGGCCCCTACGGAATTAAGGAAGATTGAAATATGGCAAAAAATCGTGATTACAAACCCGAGGACATTCTGTTCCCGAACCAGGCGATCATTACGAATGATCTGGTGCGGGAGATGGAGACCTCCTTCATGGAATACTCCATGTCCGTCATCGTGGATCGGGCCCTGCCGGACGTGCGGGACGGTCTGAAGCCGGTCCACCGCCGCATCCTCTACGCCCTGTACGAGGACGGCCTGACCTCCGACAAGCCCTTCCGCAAGTCCGCCACCTGCGTGGGCGACGTCATCGGCCGCTACCATCCCCACGGCGACGCCTCCGTCTATGACGCCATGGTCCGTCTGGCCCAGGATTTCTCCATGCGCTACAGGCTCGTGGAGGGCCACGGCAACTTCGGCTCCATCGACGGCGACCCCCCCGCGGCCTACCGTTACACGGAAGCCCGCATGTCCCGGCTCTCCAACGAGATGCTGCGGGACATCGACAAGCAGGTCATCGACTGGGTTCCCAATTTCGACGAGACCCGGAAGGAGCCCAAGGTCCTGCCCTCCCGATTCCCAAATCTGCTGGTGAACGGCTCCAGCGGCATCGCCGTGGGTATGGCCACCAACATCCCGCCCCACAATCTGCGGGAGGTCATCGACGCCTGTCTCTGTGTGCTGGACAACCCGGAGGCGGAGCTGGGGGACCTGATGCAGTACATCAAGGGCCCCGACTTCCCCACCAAGGGCATCATCATGGGCCGCTCCGGCATCCGGGCCGCCTACGCCACGGGTCGGGGCCGCATCCTGGTCCGGGGCCGCACGGAGTTTGAGGAGCACGGCCAAAACCGGATCCGCATCATCGTCACCGAGCTGCCCTACCAGGTCAACAAGAAAAAGCTGGTGGAGAACATTGCCGACCAGGTGAAGGACAAGCGCCTGGAGGGCATCTCCGACCTGCGGGATGAGTCCGACCGGAACGGCATGCGCATCGTCATCGAGCTGAAGAAGGACGCCAACCCCCAGGTGGTGCTGAACCGACTCTTCGCCCAGACGGCGCTTCAGTCCTCCTTCTCCGTGAATATGCTGGCCCTGGTGGACGATCAGAGCCAGCCCCGCTGCCTGAGCCTGAAGAACGTGCTGGACGAGTACCTGAGCTTCCAGGAGCAGGTCATCATCCGCCGCACCCGGTACGATCTGAAAAAGGCCGAGGAGCGGGCCCATATCTTGGAGGGCTTGCTGATCGCCCAGGACAACATCGACGAGGTCATCCGCATCATCCGCTCCGCCTACGACGACGCCAAGGAGCGTCTGATGCAGCGCTTCGGCCTCTCCGAGATCCAGGCCCAGACCATCCTGGATATGCGCCTGAAGGCCCTGCAGGGCCTGGAGCGGGAGAAGCTGGAGGCGGAATACAAGGAGCTTGAGGAGAAGATCGCCTACTACAAGGCTATCCTGGCGGACATCAACCTGGTCAAGGGCATTCTGAAGGACGAGCTCATCCAGATCCGGGACAAGTACGGCGACGAGCGCCAGACCGAAATCCAGGAGGTGGAGGACGAGCTGGACATCGAGGACCTGATTGAGGAGGAGGACTGCGTCTTCACCGTCTCCGAGCAGGGCTACGTCAAGCGCATGCCCGTCACGGAATACCGGGCCCAGAAGCGCGGCGGCCGGGGCATCCACGCCGCCAACCTCAAGGAGGAGGACTTTGTCAAGGACATCTTCGCCGCCTCCACCCACGACGTGATCCTCTTCTTCACCAACCTGGGCAAATGCCACCGGAAGAAGGGTTACCAGATTCCGGAGGCCAGCCGCACCGCCCGGGGCACCGCCATGATCAACGTGCTGCCCCTGGAGGCGGGAGAATACGTCACCGCGGGCGTCACCCTGCGGGAGTTCTCCCAGCAGGAGTATCTGATGATGGTCACCCGGAAGGGCACCGTCAAGCGGGTCCAGCTCAGTGAGCTGAACACCGCCCGGAAGGCCGGCATCAAGGCCATTACCCTGGAGGAGGGGGACAGCCTGATCTCCGTCATGCGCACCGACGGCACGAAGAAGATCCTCCTGGCCACCCGCCTGGGTATGGGCATCTGCTTCGACGAGAACGACGTGCGCTGCATGGGCCGCGGGGCCTACGGCGTCCGGGGTATCGACCTGGCGGCGGAGGACTACATCGTAGGCGCCGGCATCTACGAGGCGGGCAAGACCCTGCTCTCCGTCACGGAGAACGGCTTCGGCAAGCGCACGGAGCTGGAGGCCTTCCTGAAGCCCGACGAGAACGGCGAGCGCAGCAAGCCCCAGTCCCGGGGCGGCAAGGGCATGATGGCCTACGGCCTTTCTGAAAAGACCGGCCCCGTGGCGGGAGTCCAGGTGGTCTCCGGCGACGAGGATCTGATGGTGATTGAGAACAACGGCGTCATCATCCGGATGCAGATCTCCGATATCAACGTCTACGGCCGCGCTGCCCAGGGCGTCCGGGTCATGCGCCTGGAGGAGGGCAGCAAGGTCATCTCCATCGAAAAGGTAGCCCGGGACGAAACACCGGAGGAATAGGCGGCAGTCCTGTCGGGACGGGTTCCCCGTCCCGGCGCCTCCGACCGCAAGGGCGGCCATCGGCCGCCACCGTTCCCGCATATTCTGAAAAATACGGAGGACAGCCTGATTGTTCAGGTTGTCCTCCGTTTTTGTCAGCTCGTCTCCGTCTTCAGGAACGCCTCCGGGAAGTGGGTCTGCACCTGCCGCAGATAGGCCTCCGCGTAGGCGCGGTTGCGGAAGGCGCCCACCTGGACGCGGTAGAGGGGACCTGCCTGGGGCGTGGCGGCCAGGGCCTTCGCCACGTCAGAGCGGAAGCCCTCCATGCTGTAGGGAGCCCCCAGACCGGTCCAGTAGTGCTCCGGGTCCACGTGGCCCGAGGCGATGCCCCGTTTTCCTCCCTCCCTGTGGGAGCAAATGGCGCTTTTGGGGTCCAGACCGTACTTGCCGCAGAGAAAGGCGAAGAGCTCCACCGCCGCCTGATAGGTTCTGGCACAGTCCGCCAGAGCGGTCTTCCGGTCCAGCACCGTGAAGTTTGCCCCGGTGTCATAGCGGATCGCAGCACTCTCGCAGAGCTCCACTCCCACGTGGGTGTCGTTGCCGCTGCCGCCGCAGTGCCAGGCCCGGAAATTCCAGGGCAGGGTCTGGAACACGGTTCCGCTGTTGGCGTCGATGACCGCGTGGACACTGGCCCTGTCATAGGCCGCGTTGTCCCACTTTTTGCGGAAGACCTCCGCCCTGGGCTGGGCGCAGCCCACCGAGTGGAGCATCAGCCCCAGGGGTCCCCGGGTCTGAAAGACTGCGTAGCGGCTGTCCGCCCGCCGGAGGTTGGCCTGATAGCAGGGATTGTTGGTGATGAACGATTCAATGAGTTCCATAGGGCGCTCAGGAATCCAGCTCCGGCAGCCCAGCCAGGGAGGTCAGCAGGGAAAGCAGGCCCGCCAGCAGGGCGCAGCCTGCCACGGTGCGCCAGTCCACGTCTGTGATGGAGGCGGCCGCGGGAATCAGACCCACGGCGGCCTGGGCCACGGTTTTCAGAGCGCGGACCAGAGCCGCGCGCCACCATGCCTTTGTAAAAATCATATTTTTGCTCCTTTCCGGTATGTTGGAACCAAAATCGGATATACTGTATCTATCTGAAAAGAAAAGGGGGAGCCGCCGTGCAGCTGCAAAAGTATCGCAAGCCCCTGCTGACGGCGGGGATGGCGGTTCTGGGGCTGAGCCTTTGCTTCACTTTGCTGCCCCTGCTGCTGCCCTTTCTGCTGGCCTACGGTCTGGCCTTGGGGGCGGAGCCCGCCGTGGCGGCCCTGGGCCGGCGCAGCCGGCTCCCCCGCTGGCTCCGCTCCGGGCTCTGCGTCACGGGGCTCTTTCTGCTGGCGGGCACGGCGCTGTGGTTTTTCGGGCGGGTCCTCTGGGGAGAGCTGCTGCGGCTGGTGGGCCAGCTTCCGGCGCTGCTGCACCAGCTCCAGCCCACCCTGTCCGGCCTGCGTCAGAGTCTGGAGGACCTGGCCCGCCGGGCGCCGGAGGCCCTGTCCGGCCCCCTGGTCCGGTGGATCGGGGAGCTCTTTGCCGGAGGGGCGGGTTTGCTGGAATCCTTCTACAGCTTCCTCTCCGGCTTGGTGTCCGGGGTGGTGACAGGGGTGCCCAAGCTCTTTCTGGGCCTGGTGACCACGGTGATCGCCTCCTATATGACCTCCGCCTCCCTGCCGGGGGTGAAGGCCTGGCTGCGGCGCCGTCTCCCCGCCGCCTGGCAGGAATGGCTGCGCCAGGTCAAGGCCCGCACCAAGCAAGTGTTCGGGGGCTGGTGCCGGGCCCAGGCCAAGCTGATCGGCCTGGTGTTTCTGCTGCTGACGATGGGGCTCTGGGTCCTGGGGGTGGAGTTTCCCCTGCTCTTCGGGGGCCTCATCGCCCTGCTGGACGCCCTGCCTGTGCTGGGCACCGGGACGGTGCTGATTCCCTGGGCCCTGATCTCCTTTTTGCAGGACAGCTCCGCCCGAGGCTTCGGCCTGCTGGCCCTCTATGGGATCTGCTCCCTGTCCCGTTCCGTCCTGGAGCCCCATCTGGTGGGCAAGCAGCTGGGGCTTCCGCCTCTGGCCACGCTCATGGCCTTCTATATCGGATATCGGCTCTTCGGTATCCTGGGCATGATCCTGCTGCCCCTGGCGGCGATGCTTGTGAAGCCCTTTCTCTCCCAGCCGAAGGCTGCGTAAGGGAAGATCGGCCCCTGCGGACGGTTCGCCAAATCCCCATTTATCGCTATCCCAAGGGATTCCCCCAGCGGAGCGCGCCTGGCGCTCCGCTTTTTTCCGGCTTGGGGGTGATCGGCCTTGCCATACACAGGTAGCGCCATTCGTCCGCCGCGTGATCCTCGCCGGTGGTGTCCAGATCCTCCGGGCGGAGGGGGTCGTAGACCAGGCTGGGGATGGTCCGCAGGAAGGCGGCGCAGCTGTCGTAGACGTAGAGCATGGGCAGACCCTCCTCGTCGAAGCGCAGCCGGTAGTGGCACTGCATCCAGCCGGGGATTCGCTTGTGGTCGCCGGGGCTGAAGTAAACCCCATAGCGTTCCCCGGTCTCCGCGATGCTCTCGCCGCCGCTCCCGTCCCAAATGGCCGGGTCCGCCACCCCTTCCACCCGCTTGCCCCGGAGCCAGGGATGGCTGTCCTCCAGCTCCCGAATCCGGCGGAAAACCTGGTCCGGCGTCCATTTGACCCCCTCGTTGGGGGTTTTTGTGCATCCGTAGAGCTCCAAAATCCGGTAGAGCCTTCCGTCAAAGTCCACCGCCCACCATGCGCAGGAGAAGGGCTTGGAGTAGCCCCAGTCGAAGCTGCGGTAGAGCTTCCAGCCGGGAGCGGGGGCCCGGGCCGGGATCACGTGGGTCCAGCGGCCCTGGGCCCTGGCCTCCTCCGCCGTGAGCCCGGCCTCCAGACAGCGGACCGGGTCCGGGACCGCCCGGAAGTCCTCGAAGAACTGGCCCTCGAAGATGTCCCAGTCCCCCTCCAGCCAGGCCTTCCGCAGCTTCTCCGGCAGGGCCTCCAGCTGCCTGATATAGTCCGGCTGGCTTTTCATCAGCGCCTTGTTGTCTGTCACCAGGGACTGGATAAAGCTGTAATCCGCCGGGTTCTCCCCCGGCTCGTAGCGGCGGTCGATGAAGATCCGCTTCACGTAGCCGTGGCCCTGGCCGCCGGGATTGCAGGTGTAGTAAATCCGCTTGGGAAAATCGTTGACGCCCCGCAGGCAGGCGGAGATGGTCCGCATCTGGTATTCGCTGAGCTGGGTGGCCTCGTCCAGAAAGATCACGTCGTATTCCACGCCCTGGAGCCGGTCCAGATCCCCATCCTTGGCGCAGTACATAAAGTGGATGCTGGAGCCGTTGTCAAAGCGCAGCACCTTGTCCTTGTCGTTGTATTTGGCCAGAGCCAGAAGCTCCTGCCGCAGGATCTGGATGTGGTTGTTGATCAGCTCCGGGTAGGTCCGCCGGACGATCAGCAGCTTGATCCCCGGCCAGCGCAGGGCCAGCAGCTTGGCCTTGGTCCGCACCGCCCAGGACTTGCCGCCGCCCCTGGCTCCGCCGAAGCCCACGTGCTTGGTGGCCGCCCTCAGCATCCGGATCTGCTTCTCATTGGGCGGATCGATCTTCAATACGTTCATGGGCTTCCTTTCTGTCAATTGGGATTTGCCTCACTCCGCCCATTCCTCCGGAATGCCGCGGAGCTCCACCCGGACGGTCTGCTCCTCCCGGGCTTCGTCAAAGAGCCCCAGGTACTTCACCAGCAGCTCGATGGCCTTCTGCTTGTCGTGGAGCTTGATCTCCACACCCTTGCCGGTGTCCTTGATCCCGGCGATGGCGGAGCGCTGGGCCGCGCTCAGCAGGCCGGTGTCCTTGACCCGGACCTCTCCGTCCTCAATTCGGATGTAGTCGGTGAAGTCGGAAAAGGCGATGGCCCGCAGGGCCTCCAGAATGGTTTCCTCGTTCACCGCTCTCCCCTCCTGGCGCTCTGGGCGTTCAGCTGCTCGATCAGCCGGAACAGGGCCGCCCAGAGCTGCTCGATCTGCTCCGCCGGCTCCCCCTCCGGCCTGGGCGGGTACTCATATTGGTTCATGACAGCCTCCTTGTGGTTTTTGCAAATCGGGATTTGCCGTTTACAGGTCGCTTCCCGCCTCCGTCAGCCAGCTGAGGCTGTGGAGCTCCATGCCGCCCCGGCCCTCCAGGCGCAGGCGGACCCGGGCGCAGCGGCGCAGGGGCGCCGGGAGGGTCACGGTCTGCAGGCTGCTGCCCTCCAGGGAGCCCAGCCGGATCCAGGGACCGCCGTCATAGGAGGCGGAGAGCCGCATGGCCGCGCCGGGCTCCAGCCTGGCGCTGAGCTGGACCCGGCTGATGTAGCGGCGGGTGCCCAGCGGGGGACTCAGTTCCCCGGTCTCGGCCCACCAGCGGATCCCGCCGCTGGAGCCGTCCTCCCCCGCCAGCACGGGAAGGGCCCCGGCCCGGGGCAGCAGGCAGAGCCGCCGGCCCCAGCTGTAGGCGGCCCGGAAGGAGAAATCGTCCTCCCGGTACCAGAAGCCCGTCTCCGTGTCCAGCACGAAGAGATTCGTCTTGCCTGCCGGATCCTCCATGCAGACGTAGTAGCGACTGCCGCTGGCGCCTGCGACGGCGTTGCGGTAGGGAATCTCCCCCAGGGCCCGGGAGACCGGGACCGGCAGGGTACCGTTGTAGCAGCAGATTCCCTCGGGGGACTTATAGTAGAGGCGGTTGCCGATCACCACGGCGCTGGCGGCGCTGCCCGGCTCGATGCCGCTGAGACTGACGGTGACCACCCCGTGATCCCCTGCGGCGGAGGGGTAGATCTTTTCCAGGCAGTCCGCCCGGAAGAACAGGGGGCAGCCCCCCAGCACCGCGGCCCCGGTGTAGGGGCCGTCGTGGCCCCGGGCCACCCGGTAGCTGTCGGTGGACAGGCCCTCGAAGGCGTTCCAGTTGCGAAAATCTCCCAGCTTGCTGCCGTAGAGCTCGTTGATTCCGTCCCGGCAGCGACAGCCCCAGAGCCGGTTGCCCGCCTCCACCACAAAGTCCATCTCCGGGATGGGGCGGGTGACGGAGAAGAAGCTGCGGTCGTGGGAGCTCAGCTCCAGCTCCAGGGTCTCCGGCAGCAGGCCGGGGAGGATCAGGTAATCCCCCCGGCCCTCCTCCCGGTCGGCACCGCCGGGATCGTGCCAGGCCCCGGCCAGGGTATGGGTCCCGTCCCAGAGCCGCTCCAGCAGGGCTTCCGGCCCCTGGTTGCTCTCCAGGCGGCAGAGCAGCTCCACGCTGTCCCCTGCCCGCAGACCCTTGGCGATGCCGGGAACGGCGCATTTCACGTAGGCCGCCGTCTCCTGCCAGAGTCCCAGGCTCTGGGACCAGAGCCGCAGACGCGGGGTGGGCTCGCTGCTGTCCACCCAGTAGCCCCCGGCGGGGGCCGTGTCGGACCAGACCGGCTCCAGGGCCCGGCCCTCCGCGTCGCAGGGACTGAAGAGGGTGCCGCCCTGCTGGCATTCGTTGGACTGGGCCATGTCGCCGTAGTCCTCTGCCTCGGTCATGGGGAGGCCCTGACGGAGCTTCACCGTGTTGGCGAAGCGACCGTCGGGAAAGACGCAGACCCAGCCCCCCAGAAGGACCAGCTGCCGCAGGCCGCTGTTTTCGGGGTAGTGGCTGTAGCTGACCGTCAGCTCCGTCCCGTCCAGCTCCGGGACGTAGTCGAACAGAGCCTCGGGCAGATCGTCGGTCGTGCCGATGGAGACCCAACGGCGGAGACTGCGGCGATAGCGGTACTGGTAGAGCCCCGGCACCCGAAGCGTATGCTGCAGGGCAGCCTCGTCGGTGATGCCCACGCTGCCCTCCGGTCCCTCCGCGCAGAGGCTGCTTCTGCCCTTCAACAGCCGGGGCAGGGGGACTCCGCCGCACCACAGAGTCCCGTTCCGATCCAGCTGCACCGGCTCGCCCCGGCCTCCCATGGCCAGCAGACCCACGTTGGGCCAACCGGCCCAGCTCCGAAGCTCCTGGCGGCCCGGACGGGTCCGCAGCAGGGGCGCCCGGTCCCCGGAGAGATTCTCCATGTCGTAGAAGGCCCCGGCGGAGACCGTCGGCAGATGCTCATAGCCCCTGAAGCGGTCGATCAGCACCCGCTTTCTTGCCGGGACCTTGATGTTTGGATAGCGCATAGGCCCTCCTTTCCGTAGGGGCCGATGCCCACATCGGCCCTTTTCACTTCGATACGGAGGGCGGATGTGGGCATCCGCCCCTACAATCGGTTAGTTGGCCTCGTCTACGCCGGAGTAGGCGGAGCAGGACTCCACCCGGACCATGCGGTTCTGGTAGAGGATCCTGGCAGCGGACTCGAACTTGTAGCCCACGGTGGAGAACTGGTTCAGGGGACCGCCGATCTGGGAGGCGTCCTTGATGATCATCTCCATGCCCATGCCCTCGGGGTCCACCACGCCGAAG
>CAMNHH010000085.1 GCA_946539175.1 uncultured Clostridia bacterium
ACCACGTCCATCATGTTGATGGCCACCACCACGGGGATGCCCAGCTCCGTCAGCTGGGTGGTCAGATACAGGTTGCGCTCCAGATTGGAGCCGTCCACGATGTTCAGAATGGCGTCGGGCCGCTCTCCGATCAGGTAGTTCCGGGCCACAACCTCTTCCAGCGTATAGGGGGACAGGGAGTAGATGCCGGGCAGGTCGGTGACGACCACGTCGTCATGCTTCTTCAGCTTGCCCTCCTTCTTCTCCACGGTGACGCCGGGCCAGTTGCCCACGAACTGGTTGGAGCCGGTCAGAGCGTTGAACAGGGTCGTCTTGCCGCTGTTGGGGTTGCCCGCCAGGGCGATTCTCAATGACATATCGTTCTTCCTTTCTTTCAACGCGTTTGCGTTTCTTTTTTGTTAGACATATCTAATTTGCGTGCAAATTAGATATGTCTAACTCATGCGCGCAAAAGCGCTGTGTTACTGAATTTCGATCATCTCGGCGTCGGCCTTCCGCAGGGAAAGCTCGTAGCCCCGGACGGTGATTTCCACAGGGTCTCCCAGAGGGGCCACCTTGCGGACGTAGATCTCCACGTTTTTGGTAATACCCATGTCCATGATGCGGCGCTTGACGGCGCCCTCACCGTGGATCTTCACCACCTTGACGGTGGAGCCGATTTTGGCTTCTCTCAAAGTCTTCATATGCTTCCTCCTTCTGTGTTTGGCTTACAAAATCAAACCAGGATCCTCTGGGCCATTTCCCGGCTGATGGCCACCCGGGTCTCCTTGACGTTCACGATGACGTTGCCGTTCAAGGTGGTGACCACCGTCACGGCGCCGCCCACCACAAAGCCCAGGTCCGCCAGGTGCTGTCTGAGCTCCGGCTGACCGCCGATTCGTTTGATGACGTTCTGCTCCCCCTCCGGGGCGTAACATAAGGGCATCATGCTGTTTTCCTTTCTCGATTCCGGGTTCTTCCCGGTAGTTGTCCTACGCTAACCTTTCGGCCCTATTATAGTTACCTGCGTCTAACTTGTCAAGTATTTTTTTGGGGAAAATATTTTTTCCGGGAAAAATCAAAATTGGGACTATGCAGAACGGGATTTTTTGTGTATTATAAAGGGTAGGCATGGCGCGAGTCCCGCGCCGGCGCTTAGCATATCTGATTTTGAGGTACGGCATGGAAAAGGAATTGGTCCGCATTGAGGGCAGCGTGGCGGCTGTGGTGTTTCAGAACCAGGAAAACGGCTACACCGTGCTGCGGCTGAAGGACGAAAAGGGAGAGCAGATCACCGTAGTGGGCACCGTGCCGGAGACCATGCCCGGCGAGCGTCTGCGGGTGGAGGGCCGCTGGTGCAGCCACAGCACCTACGGCAGGCAGCTGGAGATCGTCACCCTGGAGCGGCTGATGCCCGAGTCCCGGATCGAGATTCTGGCCTATCTCTCCTCCCACGCCGTCCGGGGCGTGGGCCCCAGGATCGCCGCCCGGATTGTGGATCGCTTCGGAGCCGAGAGCCTGAAGGTCATCGAAAACGACCCGGAGCGCCTGGCCCAGGTGCCGGGCATCTCCGCCGCCAAGGCCCGGGAGATCCAGGAGAGCTTCCAGTCCCAGCAGGGACTGCGGCACCTGGCGGAGTTCCTCAGCGGCTACCGGCTGCCCGCAGAGCTGGCGGTGCGGATCTACCGGGCCTACGGAGAGCTCTCCATGATGGCCATACAGGACAATCCTTACTTTCTCACGGAGGAGGGCTTCAACGCCCCCTTCGCCCAGGTGGACGCCTTCGCCCTGGAGCTGGGCTTCGACGGCGACGATCAGCGCCGGGTGGACGCGGGCATCCTCTATGAGCTCAGCTACAATTCCGCCGGGGGCCACGTCTTTGTGCCGGAGCCCCAGCTGACGGAGGCCGCCTCCGCCTTTCTGCGGCTGCCGGTGGAAATCATCCGGGAGGGGCTGCTGCGGCTGGCGGAGCAGGAGCGGATCAGGATGGATCAGGTGGCCTCCCTGACGGCGGTGTATCTGCCCGCCTACGGCGAGGCGGAGCGTTATCTGGCCCGCCGCTTCACGCAGATGACCGGGGGCCGGGTCCCCCTGCCGGTGGATCTGGCGGGGACCGTGGCCCGGATCGAGGCGGCCCAGGCCCTCGAATACGCCCAGCTTCAGCGGGAGGCCATCTACGCCGCCGCGACGGAGCGGATGCTGCTCGTCACCGGCGGCCCCGGCACCGGCAAGACCACCACCCTGCGGGGCATTCTGGATCTGTTTGAGCAGATGCGGCTCAAGACCTTCCTGGCGGCCCCCACCGGCCGGGCGGCCAAGCGGCTGACGGAGCTGACGGGCCGGGACGCCTCCACCATCCACCGGCTTTTGGAGGTGGACGTCTCCCCCGAGACGGGGGACATGATCTTCGTCCACAACGCCCGCAATCCCCTGAGCTGCGACGCGGTGATCGTGGACGAGAGCTCCATGGTGGACCTGCTTCTGATGTACGATCTGGTGCAGGCCCTGCCGGAGAAATGCCGGCTGATCCTGGTGGGAGACCCGGACCAGCTGCCCTCCGTGGGGGCCGGCAACGTGTTTTCCGACCTGATCCGCAGCGAGCGGATCCCCACGGTGCGGCTGACGGAGATCTTCCGGCAGGCCCGGGAGAGTCTCATCGTCATGAACGCCCACCGGGTCAACCGGGGGGAGCTGCCGGAGCTGCGGGAAAAGAAAAAGGACTTCTTCTTCCTCCAGCGGAACAGCGACGAGGCGGTGTGTCAGACCGTCACGGAGCTCTGCGCCCGGCGTCTGCCCCAGAACATGGGCTTCCGCCCCGAGGACATCCAGGTGCTGACCCCCACCCGCAAGGGGGAGACCGGCACCCGGGCGCTGAACCGCCTGCTGCAGCAGGCCCTGAATCCCCCCGCCGAGGGCAAGCACGAAAAGCGCCACGGGGAGCTGATCTTCCGGGAGGGGGACCGGGTCATGCAGATCCGGAACAACTACGACATCATCTGGAACCGGGTGGGCGGCGCCGGCATGGGCTCCGGCATCTTCAACGGGGACGTGGGCACCGTGGAGTCCATCGACTACCAGGCCCAGAATCTCACCATCCGCTTCGACGACCGGCAGGCCGTCTACACCTACGATATGCTCTCTCAGCTGGAGCCCGCCTACGCCATGACGGTCCACAAGAGCCAGGGCAGCGAATACCGGGCCGTGGTGCTCTGCGCCTGGCGGGGGACTCCCCTGCTGCTGAGCCGGAGCATCCTCTACACCGCCATCACCCGGGCCCGGGAGCTGCTGATCGTGGTGGGCGACCAGGGGGTGGTGGAGTACATGGTCCGCAACGACAAGCGGCAAAAACGCTTCAGCGGTCTGAAATGGCGGCTGTGCCACCCGGAGTCCGACCCCCTTGCGCCCGATTCCCCGGGAGCGCTTCCCTGTCCTTGACCGTCCGCCGTCGGCTGCCCGTCAGCCGGCTCTGATTGGGGGAATCCGCGATGAACGCTTTTGGCCGCGCCGTGAAGGAGCTGCTTTGGCCGCCCCGCTGCATCCTCTGCCGCCGGCTGCCCGAGACCGGGGCGGAGCGGCTCTGTCCGGGCTGTCGGGCCGGACTGCCGGAGCCCTTTTCCGGCCCCAGGCGGGGCAGCGGCTACGGGCGCTGGGCCGCGGCCCTCTGGTATGAGGGCAGGCTGCGGGAGTCCTTCCACCGCTTCAAATTCGGCGGCTGCGGCTTCTACGCCGAGATCTACGGTCCCTGGCTGGCGGAGGCGGTCCGCAAGCAGCTGGGCACGGACTTCGATCTGCTCACCTACGTCCCCATCAGCCCCCTGCGCCGCCGGAGGCGGGGCTTCGACCAGAGCCTGCTGCTGGCCCGGGAGGCCGGGAAGGCCCTGGGCATGGAGCCGGTCCGCACGCTGAAAAAGCGGAATCTGGTGAAGCCCCAGTCCCGGACCCTGGGCCCGCAGGCCCGGCAGAAGAACGTCCGGGGCGCCTTCCGGGTCACGGACCCGGATCTGGTCCGGGGCCGGCGCCTGCTGCTGATCGACGACGTGCTGACCTCCGGCGCCACCGTCTCCGAGGCCAGCCGGGTTCTGAGGGCCGCCGGCGCCAGATCCGTGGACGTGGCCGTGCTGGCGGCGGCGCCGAAATAAGCCCGTCCCGGGCCCCGTCCCGAAGCAGTCAAACAACAAGATAAATTATTATGATATACAGGTGAACGCTATGTCATTTCTTTCCAAAGACCTGGGCATCGACCTGGGAACAGCCAACGTGGTGATCTACGCCGAGGGCAAGGGCATCGTGCTCCGGGAGCCCTCCGTGGTGGCGGTGGACAAAAACACCGGCAAGATCCTGAAGGTGGGCGCGGCGGCCCGGAACATGCTGGGCCGGACCCCCGGCAACGTGGTGGCCATGCGGCCCCTGCGGGAGGGCGTGGTCTCCGACTATGAGCTGACGGAGCGGATGCTGGCGGAATTCTTCCGGCAGATCTTCAAGTACGCCTTCGTCAAGCCCCGGGTGGTGATCTCCGTCCCCAGCGGCATCACCAGCATCGAGGAGCGGGCCGTGGTCCAGATCGCCCAGGAGGCGGGGGCCCGGCGGGTCTATCTGATCGAGGAGCCCCTGGCCGCGGCCCTGGGGGCCAATCTGAGCTTTGACGGTCCCGACGGCCACATGGTGGTGGACATCGGCGGCGGCACCACCGACATCGGCGTGCTGACCATGAACGGTCTGGCCAACTCCGCCTCCATCCGGGTGGCGGGGGACAACTTCGACGACGCCATCATCCGCTACCTGCGGAAGAAGTACGGCCTCATCGTGGGCCAGACCATCGCGGAGGAGACCAAGATCAACGTGGGCGCCGTCTACGACCGGGGCGAGCCGGTGGAGGCCCTGGTGAAGGGCCGGGACTTCAAGACCGGTCTGGCCCGGGAGATCAGCGTCAGCTCCGCGGACATGCTGGAGGCCCTGCGCCGTCCCGCCCGCCAGATCACCGACGAGATCCTGGCGGTGCTGGAGCAGACCACGCCGGAGCTGGTGGCGGACATCGCCCGCAACGGCATCGTCCTCACCGGCGGCGGCGCCCAGCTCTGGGGCATGGACAAGCTGATCACCGAGCGCACCGGTATGCAGTGTACCGTGGCGGACGACGCCGACTCCTGCGTGGCCTACGGCTGCGGCAAGAGCCTGGGCTGGATCAACCGCATGCAGGAGGGCCCCATCAATTTTGCCAGAAGGAAATTGCTGAAGGAGTAATTTCACGATAATTGATTGAAGGAGGAAACACGAATGCAGTACCAGATCCACGGAGAGCCCATGCCGGTTGTGATTTGCAACCTGAACCCGGGCGAGAGCATGATCAGCGAAGCCGGCGCCATGAGCTGGATGACCCCCAACATGCAGATGCAGACCTCCGGCGGCGGCGCCGGGAAGATGTTCGGCCGTATGTTCTCCGGCGAGAGCCTCTTCCAGAACGTCTACACCGCCCAGAGCGGCCCCGGCATGATCGCCTTCGCCTCCAGCTTCCCCGGCTCCATCCGGGCCTTTGAGATCAGCCCCAGCCACTCCATCATCTGCCAGAAGAAGGCCTTCCTGGCCTCCACCGCCGGGGTGGAGCTCAGCGTCCATTTCCAGAAGAAGCTGGGCGCCGGCTTCTTCGGCGGCGAGGGCTTCATCATGCAGCGGCTCTCGGGCAGCGGCATTGCCTTCATCGAGATCGACGGCTCCACCATGGAGTACAACCTGGCCCCCGGCCAGCAGCTGGTGATCGACACCGGTTATCTGGCCATGATGGACGACAGCGTACAGCTGGACGTGCAGGCCGTCAGGGGCGTGAAGAACGTCCTCTTCGGCGGCGAGAGTCTGTTCAACACCGTCGTCACCGGCCCGGGCCGCGTCCTGCTGCAGACCATGCCCATGTCTTCCTTCGTCGGGGCCATCAGCAGCCTGATGCCCAACAGAAAATAAGGACGCGCCGAACACACGCCCCCCGCCGCTTTTTCAGCGGCGGGGGGCGTCATTTTTTTCGTGCTTTGTCAACCTTTTCGGCGGAAAAAGCGTCTATTTCTACAGGAGGCGGAATTGCCCCTTCCCGTCGGCGGCCTATATCTCCCGCAGCTTCCGGGACAGGGGGCGGTTGTGCAGCAAAAGCAGCAGCAGCGGAACCCCCAGGGCGTACATCACCGCCGCTTCGCCGGCGCCGACGGACAGGGCGTTCAGGCCCCAGGCAGGCAGGAAGGCCCGTTCGTCAAAGAAAACCGCCAGCTCCGCCCCCACGATCGCCGCGTTGCAGAGTACGGTGGGCAGGGGGATCAGCCAGACCAGCCGGGGCCGCTCCTCCAGACGGCGGGACAGGGCCCGGCTCAGCAGACAGGCCAGCAGGGTGGCGCAGGAGCCGATCACAAAGTCCCAGGCGGAGACGAAGGAGGCCAGATTGGCCGCCATGCAGCCCAGCACCATCCCGGGAACCGCCGCAGGCGTGAAGCAGCACAGCACGCTCAGCGCCTCCGCCAGGCGGAACTGCACCGGCCCGTAGGCCAGGCCGGGGGCGGCCAGGGTCACAGCGGCGTAGGCCGCGGCCAGCGCCCCCGCGAAAGCGATCCTGCGAATCCTTCGTTCCATCCCGTTCCTCCTCTCCGGCGCCGCCGGGCCCCGGTTTCTTCCTGTTCTTCGGCCCGGATCCCGGGGCCGACAGCAGGAATATATTGTAGCAAATCTGCGCCGAATGTCAAGAAATTGTGCTTTATTTCCCATTTCGCTCTTGCATTTCACTGTGAAATGCTGTATGCTATAGGGTAAGAAATGATTCTGTTTTTCAGTTCGCCGCGCCGGAGCGTCCGGCGCGAGATAGGAGGTAAGCGAATGCGAAACTATACCAGAATGATTGCTCTGCTGCTCTGCGTCTTCCTGTTGGGGACCTGCGTCTACGCGGCGGAGCCCATCGCTCCGGCCACGGAGCCCCTCCCCCCCGCGACGGAGCAGACGGCCCCGGAGACCGAGCCCGTTGAAACCGAGCCCCTTGAGACGGAGCCCGTTGAGACCCAGGACGGCAGCCGGCTGCCGGACAGTCCCGCGACCACGGAGCCCACGGAGCCCGCGCCTACGGAGCCTGTCACGGAGCCTACGGAGCCTGTCACGGAGCCCACGGAGCCTGTCACGGAACCCACGGAGCCTGTCACGGAGCCTACGGAGCCTGTCACAGAGCCCACGGAGCCGCCCGAACCCCCCGAACCCCCCGAACCCCCCATCTCCGAGATGACCGACGAGCAGATCATCGCCAAGTTCCACATCAAGAACACCTGGTCCAGGGGCGCGCTGATCTTCGCCGTCCGCAACGGCATTCTGGCGGGCAAGGGCAACTATGACCTGGCCCCCACCGACAACACCACCCACGCGGAGCTGGCGGTGATGCTGACCAACATTCTGGCCGTGGAGAAGCTGGGCGGGCTGAATTCCTTCACCGACGTCAACCGCAACGCCTGGTACGCTCCCTATCTGGCCAAGGCCGTGTCCCTGTCCGTCTACCCCATTGACGACCCCAACTCCACCAAGCTCCACCCCAACGAGTACGTCACCCGTGAGGAGGCCTTCGTGGCCATTGCCCGGGTCTTCGGCGTTCACGGCCGGGGCCGCCAGGCCATCTACAAGTTCTCCGACTGGAAGAACGTCAGCGAGTGGGCCGCGGAGGACATCGCCGCCCTGATCGACAACCAGTGCATCGCCGGCAGCGATGGCAAGATCCTTCCCAAGGATCGGATCTCCCGGCAGGAGCTGGCTGCGGTCCTGTCCCAGCTGCTGACCAAGGTCACCCGCAGCATGGACGGCAACAGCTTCACCGGCAAGCTGGGTCTGGGCAGCGACACCGTCCCCGCCAACACCACCGTCAAGGGCAGCATGATTCTCTCCACCGACGCCACGGAGCTGACGCTGACGGGTCTCACCGTCACCGACCGGCTGGTGATCCAGGGCAACGACCGGGTGATTCTCCATCTGGTGGGCTGCAACATCAACCACCTGGTGCTGGCCCGGGACGCCTACGTCTACTCCGACACCACCCTGAAGCAGATCACCAACTACCGCTTCATGCGGCTGTATACCAATGCGACGACGGTGAACGCCTACGGCAGCGTAATCCTCTACGCGCCCTACACCGTCACCAACATGTACGCCATGGCCCGGCTGAGCATGACCATCAACGGCACCATCAGCAACCTGACCGTCTACGGCGATCAGAGCTACATCAACGGCACCGGCTCCATCACCAAGCTGACGCAGAAGGCCAAGCATCTGACCAACAGCTGCAGCACCGGCAAGACCGTGGCCAGCTACCTCAACACCCTGGACGATATCAAGGCCACCCGCACCGCCGCCTGGAAGGTCTCCGCCGCCAGCCCGACCCTCACCATGAGTCTGAAGCTCAGCGACATGCCCGAGGGCTGGGGTGAATATGACGTGCTGTGGCTGGTGGACGGCAAGGAGCTTTCCCGCACCAAGCGCAATCTGCTGAAGGAGGGGGACGTGCTCACCCAGAGCTACAACTTCTCCGCCTTCCTGGACGGCTATCGGAGCTCCGTGCCCATCAACATGTATCTGACCTACCAGGGCAAGCAGCGGCTGGTGTTCCGGGAATTCGTCAGCTTTGAGCTAAAGGACCTGGCCGCCAAGATCCGCACCCAGAACGTGCAGGCCAAGATCGTGGGCAACTCCCCCCTCTACTCCAATATGACCCTGACCAAGCAGATCAAGACCGTCCCCGCCGGCACCCAGGTGACGGTGCTGCAGTCCAGAGAGACCACCTACACCAAGGTCCGGCTGCCCGACGGCACCACCGGCTGGATGCGCTTCGCCGCCGTGTCCATCATCGCCGGGAATTACTACACCACCAGTGATTACCCCACCGGGGTCAAGGAATACTACGTCAACCACGTGCGCAACTGCAGCAGCGGCACCAAGTATCTGATCTGGGTCAGCCTCTACACCCAGCGGATCAACATTTTCCAGGGCTCCAAGGGCAACTGGAAGCTGATCCGCAGCGGTCCGATCGCCAGCGGTATGAACTACTGCCCCACCCCGGCTGAGGTGGTCAACATCTACGGCAGGACCTACAAGTGGGACCATTACGAGCACTTCTACGTGCATCACGTCACCTACTTCGACGAGGCCCGGGCCTTCCACTCCCGGCCCACCTCCAAGGTGGACAACAGCATCTACAACGCCACCATCGGCCGCCCCGCCTCCGCGGGCTGCATCCGACTGATGGATGAGGACTGCACCTTCATTTACAACAACTGCGTCAACGGCACAACGGTTTACATCTACTAAACAGCCCAGGCCCCGCCCTCCCAACGGAGGACGGGGCCTTTTCCGGCTTTCAAAAGCGGAGGGATTGAAAAACCCCGGACTCCGTCAGGAGTCCGGGGATTGCTTCAGGTCCTTTGGATCAATACTTGGAGGTGTTGACCTTGACGCCGGGGCCCATGGTGGAGGCGATGACGCAGGACTTGATATACTGGCCCTTGGCAGCGGCGGGCTTGGCCTTGATGACCGCGCCGATCAGGGTGGCCATGTTCTCCTCCAGCTTCTCGGGGCCGAAGGAAACCTTGCCGATGGGGCAGTGGATGATGTTGGTCTT
>CAMNHH010000086.1 GCA_946539175.1 uncultured Clostridia bacterium
AGACGTTCAGGGGAATGCTGGGGATCAGCGCGTTGATGACGCTGCCGGAGGCGGCGATCTGGGAGGAGGTCAGACAGAACAGGGACAGCACGCTGAGAATTGCGGTGAAGTTGCTGGAAACCTTGCCGAAGCGGCGGCCAACCACCTCGGGGATGGTGACTGCCATGGTTTTGCGGATCTTGGGCGCGAAGTAGGCAAGGGGGATCATGGCGATGGAGGCCGCCAGCACGTACCAGCAGGCGCTCATGCCCCAGTCTCCAAAGGCCTTCTGGGCCAGGCCGGTGGTACAGCCGCCGCCGATGTTGTTGGCGGACAGGGAGAAGGCCACCATGAACAGGCCCATGCGGCGTCCGGCAACCATGTAGTCCTTGGAGTTTTTGATCTTCAGCTTGCCGATGACGGCGCCGACGACCAGCATACCCACCAAGTAAGCCACGACGATGATCAGCGGAATGGTTTGGATCTGCATGTATCTTTCTCTCCTTTCATTTAGCCGGTGCGGTAAACCGCCCTGTGCATTTATAAATATACCGCATTATTTGCAAAAATGCAAGATGAATTTGTAATATTTCCCTATTTTCAGCAGATTTATGCGGGAACAGGCGGAAATGGAACCGGATCGCGCGCTCAAGTCTTTGTTGACAAGCCGGGCCGAATATGGTATTTTATTAGTGGAAATCCGTGGGCTTGCGCCCTCCGGTTCTATCCTGTGAAAGAAAGAAGGCTTCACTATGTTTTCTGTTCGCGGCGTGAAACTGCGCTATCTGGCGCTGGTTCTGGGGCTGATTGCCCTGGCTGCCGGCGTCTATCTGAGCTTCTTTGCCTATCAGGGCTACGTAAAGGGTACGGGAGAGATCGTCTCCGTCGACAAGCAGGCGGGCGTTGATTCCGACAGCGAGGACTATGAGGTGACGGTCCGCTTTCAGGCAGACGGCAAGGAATACACCGGCAAGCTGAACAACTACAGCCCCAGCTACAAGGTGGGCAAGCAGATCGGCATCCGCTACGATCCCCAGGACCCCAGCCGTGTCACCGGCGACAGCGCGTTGTCCTTCTACCTGATCGGCGTCGGCATTCTGATCCTCCTTGTGGTGATCGTCAGCTGGGTCCGCACCAACAAGTCCAACAAGGCCGCCAAGGCCCAGCAGGAGCTCAGCAACAGCGTTGCCTACGCCCCCTCCCAGCCCGGCCCCGAGCGCCAGCTCTACTTCCTGACGGACCTGGGTACCCCCAAGTACGGCCACCGCATCGAGGACCGGAACCGGCGGGTGCTCTACGAGGCCAAGATGACCAAGTTCACCCTGACGGCTCCCTTCGGCTTCGATTTCATCGACCACGAGCACAACAAGACCGTCCCCCACGCCGTGGGCCACGAGGAGGCCACCGAGTGGGATAACTCCCTGCTCTTCGACAACCATTACACCTTCACCTTTGACGGCGAGTACATCTGGAAGCACCTGAAGCGCAACGGCATCACCGTGGAGTCCACCCTCAGGAAGGGCGCTACTCTGCTGGGCACCGTCTACAAGATCTTCCGGGACGGCAATCTGATCGCCACCGCCGAGGCCACCAGCCAGTACGTCCACGAGGAGGACGCCGAGGCCCACAAGATTGCCGGGGCCATCCCCGTCAAGGGCTTCTACCGCATCCGCACCACTGAGACCAACCTGGATCTGCTCTTCGTCACCATGCTGGCCTTTGCCAGAACCGAGGCCAGCGACAGCAAGGGCGGCAATTTCCAGACCCTCAAAAACACCCTTCAGGGCAAATAAGAAAGGAGCAAGGCAATGGATCCTGTTTTTTACGCAGTCATCGCGCTTGTGGCGCTGGTGATCGTCGGCAGCTTCCTCTACACCCACAAGCGCAGCAAGGCCATCAACGAGAGAGGCATCGAAACCGACGCCGTCATCTGCCAGGTGAAGGAGATCGAGACCGAGACCAACGGCACCCGTGACCTCAGCTATGAGTACTACGTGAACTATCAGAACCAGTCCGGCCAGACCGTAAAGGCCAAGCTGGGCAATCCCCCCAGACTGGCTAGGGAGGGCATGCAGCTGCGGGTCAAGTACCTGCCCGAGAAGCCCAAGTACGTCCAGATGGTAAAGCAGTAACGTGCCAATGGAAAAGACCGCCTGCCGTTTTTCGCGGCAGGCGGTCTTTCAGTCCTGGGTGAGCTCGGCACTGACGGCGGAGATCTCGTAGGCGGTGCGCGTCTCCGTCCCCCCGTCGGGCAGCAGTTTGGTATATTCCCGGCTCTGGAGCCGTCCCGTCAGGGTGATCCGGGCGCCGGCACTGAGGGCCGCGATCCGCCTGGCCGTCCGCCCCCAGAAGATGCAGGGCAGATAGTCCGTCCGGCGATAGCTGCGGTTTACCGCCAGCATTCCGTCACAGATCTCCCGGCCCAGGGGGGTCCGGCGGTAAACCGGGTCCCGGCACAGGGCCCCGGTGAGGATCACCAGATCCTCCGGCTCCCCGTCGGAGAGCTCCAGTGTCTCGGCGTAGACGGAGATCAGCAGATGCCGCCCCGTCTCCGTCACCTGATTGTAGGAGCGCACCTGGCCCGTCACCAGCACCCGCTCCCCCCAGGCGCAGTCGGCCGCCTCCAGCAGGCTCCAGTCCGCCAGCACCCGCAGCCGATCCAGGGTGCCGGACAGCCGCTCCACCCCCAGGCAAAAGCTGTAGAAACGCCGTCCGTGGTTTTCATGGGAGAAGACCGGCGCGGACTCCAGGGTGCCGCAGAGCCGGATCTGATTGTCGATGTATTCCATTTGTCCACCTCGCTGAATGATCTGCTTCAATCTATTCAGCGAGGGGCATGGTTATGCTCAGCTTTTCCTGGGCCGCAGCTGATTCAATACGCCGATGGCGTTCAGGGCCGGGCGCAGGGCGGTGTAGAGGATGGGGGTCACCACCGCGGCAAAGCCGTTGTTGATGGCGGTGGCGGGCAGCTTGGCCAGCATCACGGCCCAGGTCCCCTCCAGGGGCACCCCCGCAACGAAGCGCTGCTTGACGTAGGTCTTGAGCATATAGAGGAAGATATAGACGAGACCGCCGGCCACGCAGCCCAGCACCACCCGCAGGTGGCCTTTGCTCTGCAGCACGCTGCCCTCCTGCCGGTAGGCCCCCGCCACAAGCCCCGCCGTCATGGCCATGAGGAACTTGCTGGCAAAGGTGACCAGGGCCTCCAGGACGCCGTAGCCGTGGGTCAGATCAAAGAAAAAGGCGCCGATGCCGGAGGCCATGCCGCCGAACCAGGGACCCAGGATCAGACCCGCCAGCATACTGGCCGCGTTGCCGAAGTGGACCTTGGACTCTCCCAGAGGCACGTAGAGCAGGGTCAGCACATAGACGATTGCCGCCATCAGAGCCGTGTAGACGATGGCGTGGATTTTGGATTTCTGTTCCATACAAAACACCTCTTTACACAGTGGGCACACGCTCGATTTTCCGCGGGACAGGCTTGACAGTCGGCCCCGCTTCTGTTATCATTATAGCAAAATCTGGCCCCGTGTCTATGCTCAGTTTTTGAATTTTTTACAGGGTCAGTTGAGGAGGCGTGTCATGTTTTCTCTGACTTTGACCCTGGACCCCGGAAGCCGGACGCCCATGTATGAGCAGCTCTACGCCGCCCTTGCGGCGGCCATTCGGGAGGGCTCCCTGCGGCACGGGGAAAAGCTGCCCTCCAAGCGGGCCCTCTGCGCCCAGCTGGGGGTGAGCCGTGCCACCGTGGAGGCGGCCTACGGGCTGCTGACGGCGGAGGGCTACGTGGAGGCCAGGCCCCGCAGCGGCTTTTACACGGCGGACTACCATCTGATGCCCACGCCGGGAGAGGCCCAGAAAGCGTTTCCCGCCCCCCCTGCCCGGCCAACGGCGGTTCCCGGCCCGGAACGGGACCCTGCGCTGGACTATTTCTCCACCTCCGCGGTGGACGTCTCGGTCTTCCCCTACGCCTCCTGGGCCAAGCTCTACAAAGAGGTGGTGTACAACTCCCCTGCCCTGCTGCAGCGGGGGGATCCCAGGGGGGAGGCGCCTCTGCGTCAGGCCCTGGCAGCTCTGCTTTCGGAGTACCGCGGAGTCCGCTGCGGGCCGGAGCAGATCGTGGTGGGCTCCGGCCTGGAGACCCTGCTGGGCCAGCTCATCACCCTCTTTGGCCCCAAGACGGTGTACGCGATGGAGGATCCGGGTTACCCGGCGGTGGAGCGGACCCTGTTGGCCCGGGGCCGGGAGATCCGCTTCGTGCCGATGGACGCCGCCGGCATGGACGCGGAGGCCCTGGAGGCCAGCGGCGCCACGGTGGCCTATCTGACCCCCTCCCATCAGTTCCCCCTGGGCATCACCATGCCCGCCTCCCGCCGCTCCCGACTGCTGGGCTGGGCCGTGGCCCGCCGGGGCTGGATCATTGAGGACGACTACGACAGCGAGTTCCGCTACGGCGGGCGCCCCATCTCCTCCATGCAGGGCATGGACCGCCACGGACGGGTGATCTACACCGGGACCTTCTCCAGAAGTCTGGCCCCCGCCATCCGCCTGGCCTACATGGTGCTGCCGCCTGCCCTGCTGGAGCCCTGGCAGGCCCTTTACGGCGGTCAGCAGCCCACCGTATCCCGCTATGAGCAGACCGTCATGGCCCGCTTCCTGGCGGAGGGCTTTTACGCCCGCTACATCCGCCGGGTGGGCAAGCGCTACGCGGACCGCAGGGCCGCTCTGCTGGAGGCGCTGGGACAGATCCGGGGGCTGGAGATCTCAGGGGCGGAGGGCGGCATCCATTTTCTGCTGCGACTGCCCCGCCTGTCCGAGGCAGAGCTGCTGGGCCGGGCCGCGGCGGCGGGCCTGCCCCTGCGGGGGCTGTCGGAATTTTGCCGCCGGGTCTCTCCCCTGCCCTCCACCCTGGTGCTGGGCTACGGGGGCCTGCCCACGGAGCGGGTCAGCGAGCTGGCCCGCCGCCTGGCCCGGGCCTGGGAGGAAAACGGCGCCGTTCCACGCAAAGCCCCTTGACAAGCCCGGCGTGCATTGTATAATTGAATTATCAACGAATCCAAGCACCCAGAGGAGGGTATCTATGCGTATCATCACCATCAGCCGCCAGTTCGGCAGCGGAGGCCGGGAGCTGGGCAAGCGCCTGGCGGACCGGCTGGGCTGGGACTATTACGATAAGGAAATCATCGACGCCCTGGCACAGGCCCGGGGCTGCGACCCGGATTATGTGCGGCGCACACTGTCCAACCACGGCTGGCACAATCTCCAGCTCACCTACCGCAACAGCTTCTCCCATCTGCTCTACGATCCCGGCCAGCGGACAGAGCTGCTGGTGCGGGAGCGGGAGATCCTGCGGAGCATCGCGGAGCTGGGGAACGACTGCGTCATCATCGGCCGGGACGCGGACGTGATCCTGGAGGACTGCCATCCCTTCCGCATCTACGTCTGCGCGGAGCTGGAAGCCCGGCTGGCCCGCTGCATGGGCCACGAGGAAAAGCGGCCCCCGGAGCAGCGCCTGACGGAAAAACAGATTCTGCGGAATATCCGCCGCATCGATCGGAACCGGGCCGCCACCCGGGAGATCCTCACCGGCAAACGGCACGGGGACGGCAGCGCCTTCGAGCTGACCCTGAACACCACCGGCTGGAACGTGAAGCGTCTCTCCGCCGCCCTGGCAGACTTCGCCCTGCAATGGTTTGACAAGGAGTGATGGGGCTATGGAACAACCCTTAAGCAAAAAAAATCTCACCGAGGGCGTGGTGTGGAAGAAGCTGCTGCTTTTCTTCCTGCCCATCGCCGCCGGGACCTGCATCCAGCAGCTCTATAACGCGGTGGACGGCCTGATCCTGGGCCGCTTCGTGGGCACCATCGCCCTGGCCGCCGTGGGGGGCAGCTCCGCTCAGATCATCAATCTGCTGATCGGCTTTTTCGTGGCCATCACCGCCGGAGCTTCGGTGGTGATCGCCCAGGTCTACGGGGCGGACCGGCCCCGGGACGTGCAGCTGGCCACCGGCAACGCCATCGCGGTCTTTGCCCTGCTGGGGGTCCTGCTGATGGGCTTCGGCCTGGCAGCCGCCCCCGATCTGCTGCGGCTGCTGCAAACCCCCGCGGACACTCTGGAGGACGCGGCCCTGTATCTGCGGATCTACTTTTTGGGGGTTCCCTT
Source organism: uncultured Clostridia bacterium (assembly GCA_946539175.1). Lineage (GTDB taxonomy): Bacteria > Bacillota > Clostridia > Oscillospirales > Oscillospiraceae > JAFRPC01. The sequence continues at coordinate 6,143 of CAMNHH010000086.1, forward strand.
CATCCTGATTCTGAATATGGAGTCCAATATGCTCCGGGCCGTGGGCGACTCCTTCAGCCCCTTCCTGTTCATGGTGGCAGGCTGTGTCACCAACGTCCTGCTGGACCTCCTCTTCGTGGTGGTCTTCGGCTGGGGCATCGTGGGGGTGGCCGTGGCCACCGTGGCGGCCCAGGTGCTGAACATGGGGCTTCTGACCTGGAAGCTGATGAACACCAAGGAAAGCTACCGCCTGCGCCTCCGGGAGCTGAAGCTGAAGGGGATCTATCTCAAAAACATGCTGCGACTGGGAATCCCGGCGGGGCTCCAGTCCTCCATGTACGCCGTCAGCAATATGATCATCCAGGTGGGCGTCAACTCTCTGGGCACCGTGGTGGTGGCCTCCTGGGCCATGACCGGCAAGACGGACGGCATCTTCTGGGCCGTCAGCAACGCCCTGGGTGCCGCCATCACCAGCTTCGTGGGCCAGAACCTGGGAGCCGGACGGCAGGACCGGGTGAAGGACTGCGTAAAGCAGGGCATGATCCTCTCCACGGTCATCACCCTGAGTCTCAGCGGCCTGATCATGCTGACGGGACGGCCCCTGCTCTTCATCCTCACCAAAGACCAGGCGGTGCGGGACACCACCTGGCTCATGATGATCTATTTCGTGCCCTGGTACTTCACCTGGGTGGTGATCGAGGTGCTCTCCGCGGTGCTGCGGGGCTCCGGCGACGCGGTGCGGCCCGTGATCATCACAGGCCTTGGAATCTGCCTGATGCGGGCCGTCTGGATCGCCACCGTCTTTGCCAACGTCCACACCCTGTTCGTTCTCTGCCTCTGCTACCCCATCTCCTGGACCCTCACCAGCGCCGTCATGTACCTCTACTACCGCAAGGGCAGCTGGCGCAGCCTGGCCGGCGTAATCGTGGACCGGTGACTGATCGGGCCGTATGCGGGCTCTGATTCCTGATCCCTGCACAGCACACAACGAAAGCTGGTTTTACCATGTCAAATCTGCAATACACAGGACCTGAAAAAATGGCTTCGGCGCCTTGCGTTTGGAGTTCTGCTTACGCGGGCACCGAGAACGGCATTTCCAAAGAAGAATTGCTTTCCGCCATCGGATCTGCGCATCCTGTCATACTGCTCTGGACGGAGCAGCTGCAGGCGGCGGATTTTTCCAAGGCGGATCATTCGTTTTATGTTAACCAAGCGGAAGATCCCGCGCCCGTCCTGCGGGCCGCGCTGGATGAAACGGGCGAGGACGGAGTCCTGCTGATCCTGGGCGCTCCGACGGCCCTTGAAGGGCTGCGGACCGCCTTCCGCCCTGTCTACCGGAAATGGCTGCGGCGACTGAAAATCAAAGCCCGGGAAAGTCTGAGCCCTTCCCAGCGGGAGGAGCGCTCCGCCCGGGCTGTGGAGCGGCTGGCGGAAAGTGAGCTGTTCCGGCAGGCCCGCACCGTCATGATCTACGACCACGTGGGGGGCGAGCTGTCCCTGGACAGTCTGGTGACCCACCCCGCCGCGGCAGGCAAGCGCTTCTGCTACCCGCTCTGTCTCAGCAGAACCGAGATGATCGCCATGGTTCCCGGGGCCTGGCAGCCCGGGGCCTACGGCATCCGGGAGCCGGTGCGGGAGCGTTCCGAGGAGGTCCCGCCGGAGGCCATCGACCTGGTGGTCTGCCCCGGCACCGCCTTTGACCCGGCCTGCAACCGCATGGGCATGGGCGGCGGCTATTACGACCGCTATCTCCCCCGCTGCGTCTCCGCCCACGTCGTCATGGCGGCCTTTGAGGCCCAGAAGCTGCCCGACGTCCCAGCCGATCCCTGGGACCGGCCCGTGGAGCGGGTCTTCACCGAGGACGCGGTCTATTGCCGGGATCACACGGAAGCAGGCAGTTAACATAACAAATTTCTCAAACAGAAAGAGAGGATCTCCATGCATTACGATTTTACCACCCGTCCCGATCGGCGGGGCAAGGACGCCATTGCCCTGGACATGATCGGCCAGCCCGGCGGCTTCGCCCCCGCAGGCCCCAAGGAGGGCTTTGACCCCATTCCCATGTGGGTGGCAGATATGAACTTCCTGGCCTGCCCCGCCATCCAGGAGGCGGTGATCCGCCGGACGGAGCATCCCGCCTTCGGCTATTTTCAGCCCTCCGGGGAATACTTCGACAGCATCATCCGCTGGCAGAGTCTCCGCAACGGCGTTCAGGGGCTGGAGGCCCGGCACATCGGCTATGAGAACGGCGTCCTGGGCGGCGTGATCTCCACCCTGAACGTGCTCTGCTCCCGGGGGGACCCGGTGCTGGTACAGAGCCCCACCTACGTGGGCTTCACCCACGTACTGGAGAACAACGGCTACGAGATCGTCCACAACCCCATGTACCGGGACGAGGCCGGGATCTGGCGCATCGACTACGAGGATCTGGAGCGGAAGATCATGGACCGGCAGATCCACGCCACGATTTTCTGCAGCCCCCACAACCCCTGCGGACGGGTCTGGGAGCACTGGGAGATTGAAAAGGCCATGGCGATCTTTGAGAAGCACAACGTATGGGTGGTCTCCGACGAGATCTGGTCCGATCTGATCCTGGCAGGGCACCGGCACATTCCCACCCAATCCGTCAGCCCCTGGGCCCGTGAACACGTGGCCGCCATGTACGCCCCCTCCAAGACCTTCAACCTGGCGGGCCTCATCGGCAGCTACCACGTCATCTACAACGACTGGCTGCGGGACCGGCAGGCCAAGGAGAGCTCCCTGTCCGGCTACAACTCCATGAACGTGCTGTCCATGCACGCGCTGATCGGTGCCTATTCCGAGGCGGGACAGCTTTGGGTAGACGAGCTGCGGCAGGTGCTGACCGAGAACGTCCGCTTCGCCTGCGACTTCATCCGGGACAATTTCCCCGGCGTCAGCCTCATGGAGCCGGAGGGCACCTATATGCTCTTCCTCCACTGTGAGGACTGGTGCAAGGCCCACGGCAAGACCATCGAGGAACTGCAGAAGCTGGGCACCGACGTGGGCGTGGCCTGGCAGGACGGCCGCATGTTCCGGGATCCCTGGGGCATCCGGGTGAACCTGGCCCTGCCCACCGCCACGGTGCGGGAGGCCTTCAATCGCCTCAAGCAATACGTTTTCTGAACAGAAGCCCCTCACCCGATCCTCCCCGGCCCATACCCCTGTCAATCGGGTAGGAGGGGGTGACTAACCCCCGTCCTCCCACAACACCGTACGTGCCGTCTTCGGCATACGGCGTTTCGGCTGGTCTTGGCCTTGATGCGCTCCCTCAGTATCGCCTGAACACTTCTTGCAGATCTCCCCGGGTAAGAACGACAACCTTCCTCTCGTGACCGCCACATCTACCGCACAGGGTCCGGGTAGCATTGGACTTTCCCTT
>CAMNHH010000087.1 GCA_946539175.1 uncultured Clostridia bacterium
CAGGAAGATCAGAGACTTCCGCTCCGCCCCGCTCAGCCTCCGGGAGCCGGAATTGCTTTCCTCCTCCTCGATGCCGTAGCGTTTGCTCTCAGCCAGCATCTCCTCCACAAATTTCGGCTCCCGGACCTTCAGCATGAAGATCAGCAGGGCCAGCAGCATGATCCCGGCGATGACCCCGAAGTAGAGGCTGTAGCTCATCAGAGCGTTTTTCACGGCGCTGGTGGCAAAGACCATGCCCAGTCCCAGCACCAGGATACCGCCGGCGCTGCCCATCAGATTGATGACGGCGTTGGCCTTGGAGCGCAGGGGCTTGATGGTCACGTCGGGCATCAGAGCCACGGCGGGGCTGCGGAAGGTGGCCATGGACAGCAGCACCACCAGCAGCAGCGCGATGAAGAGGACCAGCGGCATCGTGCTGTGGGAGGTCACGTTCCAGGCGTAGGCCTGCCGGGCGGGCACCACGTAGTCGGTGTAATCCGGCGAGGTGACGGTCTTTCCCGTTTCGTTCACCGTCTGGCTGCGGATGGCGACGAATTCCTCCTGGCTGAACTTCTCCGACAGGACGAACTTCTCCCCGTCGGGGGTCTGGAGCTCCGCGTCCTTCTCTGTGTCGTAGAGCTCCGTCAGGGCGGCGGGGTCGTCGATGGTACTGACCTTGGCGATCTGCTTCAGCTGCAGGTTGTCGGCAAAGCTCAGCCCCACGAAGGCCACGGCGGCCACCAGGGTGCCGATCAGAATAAAGGGGGTCCGGCGGCCCGTCCGGTGGCGGCACTTGTCGGAGATGGCGCCGAAGAGGGGCAGCATGAACAGAGCCAGGATGTTGTCCAGGGCCATGACCACGCCGGAGGCGGTCTGGGACAGGCCGAACTTGTTGGTAAGGATCAGGGGGATGGTGTTATCGTATGCCTGCCAGAAGGCACAGATCAGAAAAAATGCAAAGCCGACGAAGATCGTTCGTTTATAATTCAGCTTCAAGAAGGTCCTCCCCTTCCTATTTTATTCTAAACTATAATATAACACATCTTTCCCGAAAATGCACCTGTTTTTTTGAAAAAATAAAAGAAATGGAAAAAAACCGAAAAGGGCTTGCTTTTTTCGTATTTTTATGTCATACTCAAAATAGCCGAGTATTTCCTGAATTTCTATTTTTTCAGTTCTCGCAAGGGAGAGGGGGCGGAAGCGGACAATGTATGAAGTTGATAATCGCTACCCGGAGGTAGCGGAGCCCTATGAGAAGATCCGCGGCGTCAAACACCACAGCGGCCTGCGGGGCGGACGGGAGCTCTACGCCGTCCGCAAGGCGGTCCGGGCAAACAATCTCAAGCGCGGCTTCTGGACCTCCGCCGCCGCGGTGGTGCTGGTGTTGATCCTGCTGATCGTGTCGCCGGGCGGAAAGCAGGAGCCCGGGGCCTTCCGCGCCCCGGAGATCCGGATCGTGTCCGCAGTCCAGAGTCCGGAGGCCGCCGACCTCATCCAATACAGCTATTACCTGGAGCTGAACTCCGCGGACAGCGCGGACGTGATCATCAACGCCAGGACAAAGGACGGCGTCCTGCTGGGCAGCGCCGGGCCCTTCCGCCATCTGCAAAGCGAGGGCTCAGAGCTGCTGCAGCTGCGGCTGAGCGCCGCGGCGGGTCTCTCCGAGATCCTGCTGGAGGCCGATTGCAGGTATCAATATGAAGGCGAGGACCGCAGCCTGCAGGACTCCCGTCACGTTTCCCTTCGGGGCGGCACGCCGCCGGACACGGAGCCTGTGACGGAGCCCACGGAGCCCGTCACGGAGCCTTCGGAAAGCGATACGCCCACAGAGCCCTTCGCGGCCCCCACCCTGCGGATCTCCGACGCCTCCCTCAACGGCACGGAGCCGACGCCCCTCAGCTACCGCTATCTGGTGACGCTGAACGACGCGGAGCAGATGGAGGTCACAGCCCAGGTCTTCGCCGGCAGCGGCGAGAGCCTGGGCAGCGAGGGTCCCTTCACCCACACGGAGTCCGGCAACTCTCCGGAGCACAGCCTGCCCCTGAGCTGGATAAGCCGGCCCGACTCCCTGACCCTGACCCTCACCGGCACCTACACGGAGAACGGTGTAACGAAAACCGTAGAGTCCTCCCAGACACTGAACGTGCCGGAGATCCCCTTTACAGCGCCCACCCTCCAGCTTGAGGAGGCCGCCCTCAACGGCTCCAACGTTACGCCGCTGCGCTACCGTTACCGGGTCGCGCTGAATTCCGCCCAGGATCTGGAGGTCCGGGTCTCCGCGATCTCCGGCACCGGGGCTGAGCTGGGCTCCGCCGGGGCCTACAGCCACAGTAGCTCCGGTCTCTCCCCGGCCAGGAGCCTGCCCTTGAGCTGGACCGTCCGGCCCGAGACCGTGACGCTGATCCTCACCGGGACCTACACCGAGCGGGGCCAGGCCAGGACCGTCACCCTCACACAGAGCCTGAACGTCCCCGCGGAACCCTTTACGGCGCCCACGCTGGCCATCACCGGCGCCAGCCTCAACGGCAGCGACGTGACGCCCCTGAGCTTCCGCTACCGGGTCACGCTGAATTCGGCCCAGAGCATGCAGGTCCGGGCCTCCGTGCGAGCCGACAACGGCGCCAATCTCGGCAGCTCCGGCTCTTACAGTCACGTCAGCTCCGGGACGTCCCCCACCCGCAGCATCCCGCTGAGCTGGACCGCCCGTCCCGCTTCCGTAACCCTGACCCTCACCGGCAGCTACACAGAAAACGGCCAGGGCAAGACCGTCACCGCCACCCAGACCCTGGCGGTATCGGACGCGCCTTTCACCGCGCCGACTCTGAGCATCACAAACGCCAGCCTCAACGGCAGCAGCGTGACGCCGCTGAGCTACCGCTATCAAGTAACCTTGAACTCCGCCCAGAGCATGCAGGTCCGGGCTTCTGTCAGCTCCCAGGCCGGAGCCAATCTGGGCAGCGCCGGTCCCTATAACCACACCGCCTCCGGCAGCTCCCCCGCCCGCAGCCTGGCCTTGAGCTGGACCACCCGGCCCAGCACCGTGACTCTGACCCTCACCGGCAGCTACACGGAGAACGGCAGCACCAAGACCGTCACCGCCGCCCAGACGCTGACGGTCCCGGCGGAGCCCTTCACGGCACCCACCCTGCGGATCGTCAGCGCCAGCCTCAACGGCAGCGACGTAACGCCCCTGAGCTGCAGCTACCAGGTCACGCTGAATTCGGCCCAGAGCATGCAGGTCCGGGCTTCCGTCAGCTCCCAGGCCGGAGCCAATCTGGGCAGCGCCGGACCCTACAGCCACAGCGCCTCCGGAACCTCTCCCACCCGCAGCATCCCGCTGAGCTGGACCACACGGCCTACGTCCGTGACCCTGACTCTCACCGGCACCTACACGGAGAACGGCAGCACCAAGACGGTCACCGCCACCCAGACCCTGCCGGTCCCGGCGGAGCCCTTCACGCCGCCCACCCTGCGGATTGTCAGCGCCAGCCTCAACGGCAGCGACGTGACGCCCTTGAGCTGCAGCTACCAGGTGACTCTGAACTCCGCCGCCAGCCTCCAGGTCTCGGCAGCGGTCCGTTCCGAGGCGGGTCTCAGCCTGGGCAGCGCCGGCGCCTTCAGCCACAGCAGCTCCGGGGTCTCCCCCTCCCGCAGCATCCCCCTGAGCTGGACCACCCGGCCCAGCGCCGTGACCCTGACCCTCACCGGCACCTACACGGAGAACGGTCAGAACAAGACCGTCACCGCCACCCAGACGCTGACGGTGCCGGATCCGCCCTTCACCGATCCCACCCTGGAGATCGTCAACGCCCGGATCGTGATGCCAGACATTGCGCTGTCCTACAACTACAAGCTGGAGCTGAACGACGCCGCGCTGCTGGACGTTTCCGCCGAGCTGGGCTATGACGAGGAGGACGCGCTGGGCAATACGGAGCACAAGACCTACGTGGAGGACGGCCCCATCAGCCACAGCAGCTCCGAGACCACGAAGCTGCGGAACGTGCCGATCACCGCCTACACGGAAACCAGCGAGCCAGTCTATCTGACTCTGACCGGTACCTATCAGACCAGCAGCGGCGAGACGAAAACGCTGACGGTCCGGCAGGAGGTCGAGTACTGGAGTACGCCGGAGATCTATCTGGACGAGGCCACCAGGCCCGGCCCGGATCTGGACGACGTGGTCTATTCCGGCGTCGTATTCATCGGCTCCGTGGATTCTCTGGAGCTGAAGGTGGAGCTGCTGAACGAGGACGAGGAGCTCCTTGCTTCGGACGGTCCCTATACCCTCACCGATTACAGCCCGATCAACGACTGGTCCATCCACGCCGACGGAAGCCGTGGGCTCAATCTGATCCTGCGGCTCACCGGCACCTACGTGGCGGCCGAGGGCGAAGATCCCCAGACCGTCACCGCCTCCCTGCCGCTGGACGCCATGGCTCCCTTTGAGGCGCCGGAGATCATTCTCAATTCTGCCGAAAGGTCCGGCACGGAGGTCCGGTACGAATACGAGCTGACCATGAACTCTGTGTCTGAGATGACGGTCACCGCCAGCTTCTACGACGCTGCGGACAATCTTCTGTTCACAGACGCCCCGGTGACCCGGACCGGCGGCGGGACCTTCACGGTCTCGGCCACAGACGCCAGCCTGGACCAGGCGGCCCGGATTGTCCTCACCGGCGATTACGAGTACTACGGCACACCGGGCAGCGTCAGCGATGAATTGATGATCTCTGCTTCCGCGCCCTTCCAGGCCCCCTCCTTCGTCGGGCTGCGGGCAGAGCTGAACGGCTTTGACGCGTTCAGCGATCCCATCACGCTGGACGTCAGCGCCCGGGTGAACATCGGTGACGCCAACCCGCTGCGGGTCAACATCACCGTGGTCTCCGACCTGGGCACCCAGGTGGGGCAAGCCGGGCCCATCGAATTCAGCGATTCCGGCGCCATCTCGGAGACCGTCAGTCTGAATCTCACGGGAGCCGAAACCAGCCTTACCGTCACCGTCACCGGCGTCTACGACGAGAACGGCACCGAAAGGACAATCTCTGAGAACGTCACTGTTCTTATCACCATGAACCCGGAGGGCATTGACAGCGGCGGCGAGGCCTACATCAATTCCGACGACAGCGTCACGGTGGAGTATTGGGCGGAATTCGGCGCCATGCCGGGCGACCCCCATGCCGAGGCTTACAGCTTCACTGTGGATCAACTGATCGTCTTCTGGTACAACGGCGATACGCTGCTGAGCAGCGCCGACGCCTCCGATCAGAGTCTCACCATCACAAAACCCGGCATCGGTTCTTACAGCTTCGAGGGAACGCTGGTCCTTCCCTATCCCGGTTCCGCCGACCAGCTCACGATCCAGCTGAATATCACCGACAGCAGCACCGGCAAGACCTATACCACCACCACCAATAAGATCCCGCTGGAATAAGCAGCGGACCCACAGAAACACAGAGGAGGAGCAGTCATGAAAAAGAAATCATCCGGAGGCAAAACCATCCTCGGCATCGTCATCGCGGCGATCGTCGCCCTGCTGCTGGCCCATCCCCAGTGGCTGCCCTTGCCGAAGGCCCTGCAGACGTCCATCACCGAGACGGAGCGCAGCAATTTGATCTTCACCAACGACCTGCGTACCACCGTGGCCCAGCTGGTGACCCTGGCTCTGGCCATCTGCATCATCTGGCTCTGCTACCAGATCCTGAAGCTGATCCTGCGGCTGATCGGCAAGCGGGGTGCCCGCAGCGCCACCGTCACCGAGATGCTCACAGGCCTTCTGAAGTACCTGGCCTGCATCATCGGCGTGGTCTGGGGTCTCACCATCCTGGGGGTGGACGCCGGGGCGGTGCTGGCCGGCGTCGGGATCATCGGGCTGATCGTGGGCTTCGGCGCCCAGAGTCTCATTGAGGACATCATCACAGGTGCCTTCATCATTTTCGAGAATCAGTACAGCATCGGGGACATCATTGTGCTGGACGACGTCCGTGGCACCGTTCGGAGCATCGGCGTCCGCACCACCGTCATTGAGGACGACGGCGGCAATCTGAAGGTGGTGAACAACTCCGACATCCGCAACTTCCAGAACCGCTCCCGGAACAACTCCCTGGCCTTGTGCATCTGCGCCGTGGCCTACAGCACCGACCTGCGGCAGCTGGAGAAGGTGATGGCCAAGGCCCTGCCCGGCAGCCAGCGGAATCACCCGGACTTCTATCTCTCCGACATCCGCTACATGGGCGTGGACCAGCTGGCGGACAGCGGCGTGAATCTGAAGTTCTCCGTCTACGCCAAGGAGGCCCAATTCTTCCAGGCCCAGCGGATGCTGGCCCGGGACGTGAAGCTGCTGCTGGATGACAACGGCTTCGAGATTCCCTTCCCTCAGGTGGTGGTTCATCAGGGCGATTGATCCGCCCCGCACAGCGCCCCCGCGAGCGGCCTTCCTGCCGCCCGCGGGGGCTTCTTTTGGAATCCGGAATTGACAGAATTCCCATTCTGTATTATAATCAGCCCGAAAGAGGGGTGCGTATGGAAGCGGAGGCGCGTTTGAGGGAGCTGCTGCGGGTGCTGCCGGGCTGGTTTGCGGAAAACCGCCGGGATCTGCCCTGGCGGCAGGACCGGGAGCCCTACCACATCTGGCTCTCGGAGATCATGCTGCAGCAGACCAGGGTGGAGGCCGTGAAGGGCTACTATGCCCGCTTCCTGGCTGCGGTGCCGACGATCCCGGACCTGGCAGCGGCGGACCCGGAGCTGCTGCACAAGCTCTGGGAGGGCCTGGGCTACTACTCCCGGGTGCGGAACCTTCAAAAGGCAGCCCAGGTGATTCTGGCAGAGCACGGCGGTCAATTCCCCCGGGACTGGGCCGCGGTCCGGCAGCTTCCCGGCATCGGGGACTACACCGCGGGCGCCGTCTGCTCCATCTGCTTCGATCTGCCCACTCCCGCAGTGGACGGCAACGTGCTGCGGGTGCTGGCCCGCCTCAATGCGGACCGCCGCTGTGTGGACGAGCCCAGGGTTAAAAAGGCCATCCAGGCCCAGCTTGCCGCCTGCTATCCCCCGCAGGGGGCCGGAACTCTGACCCAGGCTCTGATGGAGCTGGGGGCCACGGTCTGTCTGCCCAACGGCGCACCCCGCTGCCAGCACTGCCCGGCGACGGCCTTCTGCGCCGCGGGACAAGGCGGAAGCTGGCAGAATTACCCCGTTCGGGCGGAGAAGCGGCCCCGACGCCGGGAGGCGCTGACGGTCTTCGTCTTTGCCTGCCGGGGTGCGCTGGCTCTGCGGAAGCGGAAGAACAGCGGCCTGCTGGCGGGGCTCTGGGAGTTTCCCAACCTGCCGGGCCATCTGGAGCCCCAGCAGGCCCTGGATCTGGCCGCCCATTGGGGTCTGAGGCCCAGGGGCCTGGAAAAGTCTCTGGAACGCAGCCATATTTTCACCCACGTTCAATGGGACATGCGCTGCTATTACATTCCCTGCGGCTGCCGGGCCGAGGGCTTCATCTGGGCGGAGGAAGCGGAGCTGGACAGGGGCTACGCCCTGCCCACCGCCTTTCGCATGTTCCGGGAACCGTAAGAAATCACCTGGCCGTCGATCCGGCGGCTGAAACGAAAAGGAGGAACAAACAATGGCTGGACAATACAGCGAGGACCAGATCATCCATCTGGATTTTGAGGACAACGTGGGCTTTGACTGCGGCATCATGGGCATCTTCGACGTGGAGGGCCAGGACTACATCGCCCTGGAGGCCCTGGACGGCAGCGACGACGTGTATCTCTACGGCTACAAGCCCACGGAGGAGGACTTTGAGCTGCTGGACATCGACGAGGAGACCTTTGACAAGGTGGCCGCCGAATTCGAGAGCCTCATGGACGAGCCGCTCTGATCCCGTCAGCGGGACCGGAGCGATCAAGCTGAACCCGAAAGCAGGTGAGCCGCTTGCCTATTTCCGCCAACCGGTATTTCCGGGAGCGCTTCGGCGGCAAGCTCTACAAGCTGGCGCTGGACGGGGGCATGACTTGCCCCAACCGGGACGGGACGAAGGGAGACCGGGGCTGCGTCTTTTGCTCCGGGGCGGGCAGCGGGGACTTTGCCGCGGCCCGGCGGGCTTCTGTGTTGGAGCAGATCGAGGCCGCAAAGGCTCTGGTTGCCCCCAAAAACAGAAACGGCGCGTACATTGCGTATTTCCAGAGCTTCACCAACACCTACGCCCCCCTGCCCGTTCTGGAGGCCCTGTTTACCGAGGCCATACAGCACCCGGATATCGCAGCCCTCTCCGTGGCCACCCGGCCGGACTGTCTGCCGGAGCCGGTCCTGGTGCTGCTGGCCCGGCTGGACCGGATCAAGCCCGTGATGGTGGAGCTGGGGCTCCAGACCATCCACCCGGCCACGGCGGCTTTCATCCGTCGGGGCTATCCCCTGTCGGACTACGACCGGGCTGCGGAGCGGCTTACGGCCCTGGGGCTCCACACGGTGGTCCACGTAATCCTGGGGCTGCCGGGAGAGAACGAGCAGATGATGGTGCAGACCGTCCGCTACGTGGGCCGCAGCGGTGCCAAGGGCATCAAGCTGCAGCTGCTCCACGTGCTGGAGGGCACCGATCTGGCGACCCTTTGGCGGGCGGGCCAGGTGCCCGTCATGGCCTTGACGGACTATGCCCGCCTGCTGGGCCGCTGTCTGGACGCCCTGCCGGAGGATATGGTGATCCACCGGCTCACAGGTGACGGAGCCAAGAAGAACCTGCTGGCGCCCCTTTGGACCGGCGACAAAAAGGCGGTCCTGAATTATGTAAACAATTATCTGCGAGGAAAAGGCTATGTATTTTGATTCCCACGCCCACCTGGACGATCGGCGCTTTGACGAGGACCGGGAACAGATTTTTGAGGATCTGAAAAACTATGGGGTCGGGCTGATTCTGAACATCGGCTGCGATCTGAAAAGCAGCCTGCAGAGCATTCAGCTGGCCCACAAATACCCCTTCGTCTACGCCGCCGTGGGCTCCCACCCGGACGACGCGGCGCAGGTGAACCAGGGGCTTCTGGCCATGTACCGCCAGCTCTGCGCCGACGAGAAGGTGAAGGCCATCGGGGAGATCGGCCTGGACTACCACTACGAGGATCCCCCGCGAGAGGTCCAGCTGCCCGCCTTCCGGGCCCAGCTGGAGCTGGCCCGGGAGCTGGATCTGCCCGTTGTGGTCCATGAGCGGGAGGCCCACGCCGACGGCATGGAGCTGATCCGGCAGTTCCCGGAGGTCACCGGCGTCTTTCACTGCTACTCCGGCTCCCTGGAGCAGGCCAAGGAGCTGGTGAAGCGGGGCTGGTACATCGGCTTCACCGGCGTCGTCACCTTCAAGAACGCCCGGAAGGCGGTGGAGGTGGCCCAATGGCTGCCCCTGGACCGCATCCTCATTGAGACCGACTGCCCCTACATGGCCCCCGAGCCCCATCGGGGCCGCCGCAACGACAGCCGCTGGGTTCCCCTGGTGGCTGCCAAAATCGCGGAGCTGCGGGGTCTCAGCCCGGAGGAAGTGGGAGA
>CAMNHH010000088.1 GCA_946539175.1 uncultured Clostridia bacterium
GATGGGCGAACTGAGGGAGAGTAAAAAGTCGATTCCCAGTGGTTTGAAGGGCGGCGTGTCTCTCTGCAGAAAACATGCTTTGAGGCCATGGACGAGATTTATCCAGGTGCCCTGTTCCGATTCAGTGCATTTGATGGAATCTGACCGAATCCGACATTTTTAATTCGGTTTTATATGTGCTAAAGACGCTCAGCAGAAAGTTCTTCCTGCCGGGCGTCTTTGTCTTCTCAGAAGAATAAGCCTCCTTACATAGCCCGGTGACTGTTTAACGACGGTGACCGGGCTTTTTTCTTTTCTGCAGGCGCTTGTAGTAGGGGACGGTTCTCTGTGTTGACCGGAAATGACCTGAATCCCGTGTGTCCAAACCAGAGATTGTATGGCATATTTCCCCGGACCTTGCCCAGGGCGCAATCCGTAAAAACGTGGATGACGGATTAAAATGTTTCTAACATTATAATAAAATAACAGTATAAGGGGACCGACCCGGGAGGCCCGCATACGGGCTTATGGCAGGCAGACGAGGGCATCTGCCGGAGCCTGCCGGGCTGAGGGCCAACCAAGGAAAAACAGCAAAGTCCGGGATCCTCCGCGGAGGGTCCCGGACTTTGCTGCCGTATGCTTATTTCTTCATGAGGCCTGCGCCCGCGTTCCAGGCCTGGCCCACCTTTTCGCCGGTGAGATAGTAGCCGTTCTGGAACTGATCGAACATCAGGGCCTGCAGCTTGGCGGGGTCCACCTTGCCGTTCTCCGCCAGGACGGACTCCTCCGCCTTGACGTTGACGATTTTGCCCACCACGCCGTCCACATGGTCGCTGTGCAGGAACTCCAGCAGCTCGCACTCCATCACCACCGGGAACTCCTCAATGATGGGGGCGTGGACCTTGTCGCTGGGCACGGCGTGATAGCCGGTGCGCTCAAACTTATCCTCCATCCGATTGCCGGAGGCAATGCCGAAAAAGTCCGCGACGTCCATGTGGGCCCGGTCCGCCAGGGCCACGGTAAAGGCCTTGCTGGCCTGGATGTTGAGCCAGGTACGCTTGCCTTCTCCGATGAAGAGGATGATCTTGTCCATGTCGCAGATCTGCCCCCAGGCCACGTTCATCACGTTGACCTTTTCGTTCTCGTCATAGGCAGCCACCATCAAAACGGGCATGGGATAGACCGCCTGCACAACGCCCAAATCTTTTTTCATACGGAAAGCTCCTTTCGCTTTAAATTGCCAAGCTGTATTATAGTACCGCCCCGGGGCTTTGTCAAGCCGAAACCGAACCGGAAGTTCAGCCCCTTCGGAAGCGCTCGATCATCTCTCCCGTCAGGCTGATGGGGGAGTAATCCCCCGGGATCTCCGCCCGGGGATACCAGCCCGCCTCGGAAAGCTCGCTCTCTTGGATGGTGATCCGGTCGCTGCCCGCCAGCTCACAGTAGAAGCCCATCAGCAGACTGTCGGTGAAGACCCAGGGCTGGGACTTGTAGTAGCGCAGATTTTTCACCCGCAGCCCGGTTTCCTCAAAGACCTCCCGCCGTACCGTGTCCTCGATGGACTCCCCGATTTCGTTGAAGCCTGCCACCAGGGCGTAGCGCGTGAAGGCTCTGCCTCGATACTTGGTCAAAAGCAGCCGGTCTCCGTCGCTTACCGCCACAATGACGGCGGGGCAGATCTTGGGGTAGAGCGTCAGACCGCAGGCCGGGCAGACCCGGGCCCGCTCCGTCTGGCTGTCCTCCATGGCCCTGCCGCAGCGGCCGCAGAAGCGGGTGCTTCCGTACCAGCGGTGGAGACTCTCGCCCACCGCGGCGGCGAAGACCGCCTCCTTGGGCCCCATGCCCCGGTATTCCCGGGAGGGCACGAAGCGGCAGCCCGGCATGGGCGCTCCCTCCCATGCTCCGAGAAACACAGGGCGCTCGCCAAGGGAGAAGACGTATCGCCATACCCCGGCCCGCAGGGCAGGGGAGAGCACCCCATAGCGGGGGAAGACCAGTTCGCCCTCCCTCTGCGCCGCCAACACAGCGTCCCCCTGAAAGACCAGGGCCGTATCGTTTTCCTCCGGCGTCATTTGCCGGAAGCTGTTGTCATATCGTACGTCCAAATCCTGAAACATAAGGGCCTCCTGGATCAGATCTATGTTGTGGGATGCGGAACGGGAAGCTTTGCCGGTCCGCTAAAACAGCCTCCGCCGATTGACGGCATAGTCCGTCAGATCCCGGAGGAAGCTCAGGTGCATGCGGCGGGCAGGCTTGACGTCGGCGCTCAGGGATGGACCTGCGCCAAGCTCCGCCTTGAGCCCGCCGTAATTCATCACCACCGAGGGGGTGGGCAGCAGCTTCACCGTGACGCTGCCCAGAGCCTTCCGGTTCAGCGCCAGTACCTGGTCCACGGCCTCCCTGGAAGCGGCCAGCAGACGGCGCAGCTCCTTCCAGTTCTGGGCCTCCAGAGCCTGCTCCAGCCGGCGCAGATAGGCCCGGTAGCGGATCACGGGACCCTCCTGCCGCAGATGCAGGGCATAGGCCAGGGGAGAGACCCCCGCCGGGGCGGTCGTTACCAGGTAATCCGCCAGCACGGGCATCTCCAGCTTCAGCTGGGAGAGCTCCAGCAGCTGGGCGTAGCTCTCCTGGTAGTACGCCAGGACGGCTTCGTCCAGATTTCCCATCAGCCGCATCCGGGGCAGCAGACCCTTGATATGCCGGGTGTGATCCTCGGCCTCCAGATAGACCTGCCGCCGGGGACTGGGCAGATAGTCGCAGCCGTTTTTGGCGCTGAGCATCAGATAGCGCAGCGCGCTGGCATAGACCACGCGCTCCGGATCGGAGGCCCAGTCGAAATAGGGGTCCGGAATGCCGTCGTCCGCCGCGAAGCGCTCCAGAAGCCGGAAGGAAAGGCTCTGGTATTCCCGGTCCGTATCGACGATGGGGTGCAGGCAGTCCAGTAGCTCCTCCCGGGAGCTCCAGACCAGGCTGTTTCGGTTTTGCGGATAGCAGACCTCCTCCCAGAGCACCAGGGCCATCAGCAGAGAGCCGTAAGCCCTGGGACTTTTGGGGGTTCCGTCCCCGTTTTGCTCTGCTGCTTCCTTCAAAAACCAGTTGTCCACCAGAACGCGCTGCATGCCAAACCCTCCTTTTCCGCAAGTCCGAAGACCCGCGTTCGCTTCCGATCTCAGTGTAGCAAAAAACGTTCTTACTGTCAAGTGGCCCCGTCGGATGAAGTTGAAATGCCGTGGAAACGACAGCGAAAAGCCGGGGAAAGCGCAGCGGCCTTCTTCCGAAAAACCAAAGAAAAGAACAGGAAAAGCAACGGAAAATTCCGAAAAAAGCGTCTGAATTTCCGTCAAAAAGCATCAGAAAAACCAACGATAATCCGGCGTACGGCAGGGCGCGGCGCCAGGCTCCCGAAGTCCCAAAAGCCTTGCCCCAGCGCCGTTTTCCGCGCCTTGCCCCTCCGTGTGCCAACGCTTCATACCCGGAGCCGCCCTTCCGCTTGTCTGCTGTAAGAAGAAGTATAAGACAGAGTATAAGATAAAGTGTAAGACAGAGGATAAGATGGAGATGAAGCAATAGAAAGAGAGAAAGAGACAGGAATCAAATTCAAATTCACAGGCATGCCCCCTGACGCCCGATCCCCGGGCCCTGATTCCTCCATCCGCTTCCACATCTTTCATAAAATAATTCCATTTTCTGCTTTACATTTTTTGTGATATCTGATAGAATACATATTGTACTATGGTCCTCTGCGGCCAGTATCAACCATTTGCTTAAAACGTTAGGAGGTAAGTTGCATCAAATGGCTTGTAAAGTAACGACAGTTCCCTTCCGTGGCACGAAGGAACAAGAAGAGAAGCTGTTGGCCGTCATCGACGAGCTGAGAGATCAGCCCGGCGCCCTGATGCCCATCATGCAGAGAGCCCAGGACATCTATGGCTATCTTCCCATTGAGGTCCAGACCATCATTGCCGATCAGATGAAGGTTCCCCTGGAGAAGATCTACGGCATCGCCACGTTCTACGCGCAGTTCGCGCTGGCCCCCAAGGGCGAGTACCGGATCTCTGTCTGCCTGGGCACCGCCTGCTACGTCAAGGGCTCCCAGGGCGTCTACGACAGACTGTGCACGGAGCTAGGCATCGGTGAAGGCCAGTGTACCCCCGACGGCAAGTTCTCCCTGGAGTCCTGCCGCTGCGTGGGCGCCTGCGGTCTGGCTCCCGTTATGATGATCAATGACGACGTCTACGGCCGCCTGACCCCCGACATGGTCCCCGACATCCTGAAGAAGTATTAAGAGCCTCAGAACTGCCCCGGCTGTACAAAGGAGGTAGCCTATGAAACTTCGCCAGATCGCGGAGCTGCTCCAGGCCCGGGTCCTGTCCAGTGCGGATATGCTGGACACCGAGGTCCAGAACGCTTTCTGCTGCGATATGATGAGCGACGTGCTGGCCTTTGCCACCAATCAGTCCGTGCTGATCACGGGTCTGCTGAACCCCCAGGTGGTCCGCACCGCCATGATGCTGGACATGCACTGCATCGTCTTCATCAACGGCAAGGAGCCCACTCCGGAGATCGTCTCCCTGGCAGACGCCAACGATATCGTCATCATGGTGACGGAGGAATCCATGTTCCGCGCGGCGGGCACCCTGTTCGACACGGGCCTGCTGAACGCGGAGGAGGAATAGTCCCATGCCGGCCCCGCTGAACTTCCACTTCGACATCGACGGGGAAGACTTCTCCTCTGCCGGCGAGGCCTCTGTGGAGATGAAGAAAAAGCTGCGGCAGCTGGGCTTTCCCCCGGACGTGATCCGCCGCTGCTCCATCGCCATGTATGAGGGCGAGATCAACATGGTCATCCACGCCAACGGCGGCAGCGCCGACGTGGCGGTGTACCCGGATAAGGTGGTCATAGTTCTGGAGGACCACGGCCCCGGGATCCCCAACGTGGAGCTGGCCATGCAGGAGGGGTACTCCACCGCCTCCGAGCAGATCCATAATATGGGCTTCGGCGCCGGTATGGGTCTGCCCAACATGAAGCGATACACCCAGAGCCTGGAGATCGAGACCCAGGTGGGTGTGGGCACCAAGCTCACCATGGTGGTGAGCGTGTAAAACCCCGAAGGGAGGGAATGCATGTCTGATTTTCTGCATTCGGTGTCGCTGGACGCCGACAAATGTATCGGCTGCACCTCCTGCCTGCGCAATTGTCCCACGGAGGCCATTCGCATCCGGGGCGGCCACGCGGTGATTCGCACCAACTTCTGCATCGACTGCGGTCGCTGCGTGCGGGTCTGCCAGCACAAGGCCAAGAAGGCCATCTTCGATAAGCTCGCCGACATCGACCCCAAATACAAGTACCGCATCGCCCTTCCGGCCCCTGCTCTGTACGGGCAGTTCGACGACCTGACGGACATCGGCTGCCTGCTGGAGTCTCTGCTGGAGCTGGGCTTCGACGAGGTCTACGAGGTGGCGCGCGCGGCGGAGATTATCTCCGAGTGTACCCGCCGTTACATGCGAAAGCCCAATATTCCCCGCCCGGTGATCAGCTCCGCCTGTCCCGCCATCGTGCGGCTCATCCGGCTGCGCTTCCCGGAGCTCTGCGAGAACGTCCTGCCCATCCTGCCCCCGGTGGAGTACGCCAGCCGCATGGCCAAGGCCAAGGCGCTGAAGAACCACCCGGAGCTGAGCAAGGACGAGATCTGCACCGTATTCATCTCCCCCTGTCCCGCCAAGAGCAGCTACGCCAAGAACGGTCTGAGCCAGACCCGCAGCAGCATCAATTACGTGGTCTCCATCGCGGAGGTCTATCTGAAGCTGGGCGGCAAGGTGAAGAAGCCCCATCCCGGCATGCTGCGGTCCCGGGCCGGCATCGCCGGCGTCAAGTGGGCCAGCTCCGGCGGGGAGGCCGAGGGCCTGTTCGACGACCGCTACCTGGCGGCCGACGATATGGACAACGCCATTCAGGTGCTGGACGCCATCGAGAACAAGAAATTCCCCCATCTGGAATTCGTGGAGCTCGATGCCTGCCCCGGCGGCTGTGTGGGCGGCGCGGCCACGGTGGAGAACCCCTACATCGCGAAGGCCAGGCTCATGTCCTTCCGGCATGGCCTGCCCCATAACCGTAATTACCTGGACGTGAAGGACCAGGGGCCGGACTTTGTCCCGGCGGATGCCATGATGGACGCTCCCATCAACGACTACGTCCCCACCTACAGCCTTTCGGAGGACCGCTTCGAGGCCATGCGGATGATGATGCAGATCGAGGAGCTCCACGCCCAGCTTCCCCGGATCGACTGCGGCTCCTGCGGCGCTCCCACCTGCCGGGCCTTTGCCGAGGACGTGGTCAAGGGCGAGGCGGAGATGGAGGACTGCGTGGTTCTGCTGCGGCAGCGGCTGCGGCGTGATCAGGAAGGAGGAAAGCCCCAATGACTGTCATGGAGCTGGCCCGGGCTCTGAGCCTGGAGCCCGTCTGTGAGGCCGAGCCGGACCGGGAGGTCACCGGCGGCTATACCGGCGATCTGCTGTCCTGGGTCATGGGCCGCGCCCAATCCGGAGACGCCTGGATCACCATCATGTCCAACAACAACATCATCGCCGTCGCCACCCTGACGGACGCCGCCCTGGTCATCCTGGCCGAGGACGTGCAGCCGGATCCGGGGGTGGCGGAGCTGGCGGAGCGGAAGGGGATCAACCTCTACCGTTCCCCGGACTCAGCCTTCTCTCTGTGCGGGAAGGTGGCGGCCCTGTTATGAACCGCTATTTCTACGATCTGCATCTGCACTCCTGCCTGTCCCCCTGCGCGGAGGACGACATGACCCCCGCCAACATCGCGGGCATGGGCAGCCTCTGCGGGCTCCAGCTTATGGCGCTGACGGACCACAACAGCTGCGGCAACTGCCGGGCCTTCCTGCAGGCCTGCCGTCAGTACGGCATCGTGGGCGTCCCCGGCATGGAGCTGACCACCGCCGAGGAGATCCATCTGGTCTGCCTTTTCCCCGATCTGGAGCAGGCGGAGGCCTTTGACAGGGCCGTGCAGACCAAGCGCTTTCCCATCCGCAACAAGCCCGCGGTCTTCGGCAACCAGTACTATATGGACGCCGAGGATAAGGTGCTGGGCGAGGAGCCCAACCTGCTGATTCCGGCCACCCGGCTGGATCTGGAGGCGGGCACGGCTTTGGCTCTGGCCCACGGCGGCGCGGCCTTCCCGGCCCACATCGACCGACCCTCCAACGGAATCATCGGCATTCTGGGCAACCTGCCCGAAAGGCCCTTTTTCCCCACCCTGGAGCTGAATGACGCGGCCAACCGGGAGAGCTACGCCAGGCAGTACGGCCTGGAGAACCGGCGCCTGCTTTGCTCCTCCGATTCCCACCGGCTGGAGAGCATGCGGGACGCGTCCAACTGGATCGAGCTGGACGACGAGCCCTATTCCTCCCAGCGGGTCCGGGATGCGCTGATTTCCATGCTGAGGGAGGGTATGGTATGAAAGAGCTGTCCCTGAATATCCTGGACGTGGCGAAGAATTCCGTCAAGGCCGGGGCCGACCGGGTGCTGATCCGCATCGAGGAGAAGGACGGGTGGAGGACCCTGTCCATCATCGACAACGGCTGCGGCATGAGCCCGGAATTTCTGGCCAACGTGACGGACCCCTTCACCACCACCCGCACCACCCGCCCCGTGGGTATGGGTCTGCCGCTGCTGAAGCTGGCGGCGGAGCAGACCGGAGGAGATCTGCAGATCGAATCCTCCGTGGTGCCGCCCACAGGCACCACGGTGCGCGCCCGCTTCCGCATGGACCATCTGGACTGCGTGCCGGTGGGGGACTACGCCGGCTCTGTGGTGACCCTGATCCAGGGAAGCCCGGAGATCGACTTCCGCTTTGAGTACCTGCGGCCCGAGGGCGACATCGTGCTGGATACCGCGGAGATCCGGGCTGTGCTTGGCCCGGAAATCCCGCTGGATACCCCCGACGTTCTGATGTGGATCGAGGGCAACTTAAAACCTGAACAGTAGAAACTAAACGAATAAGAAAGGAACGTACACATGAAAACTTTGGCGGAACTTCAAGCAATTCGTGACCGCATGAAGGACAGCGTGACCATGCGCTCCGGCAGCGGCAGCATCCGTGCCGTGGTGGGCATGGCGACCTGCGGCATCGCCGCCGGCGCCAGACCCGTCCTCGCCGCTCTGGTGGAGGAGGTCAGCGCTCTGGGTCTGGGCGAGAAGGTCACCGTTACCCAGACCGGCTGCATCGGCCTGTGCCGTTACGAGCCCATTGTTGAGGTCTACGAGGCCGACAAGGAGAAGGTCACCTACGTCAAGATGACCGCGGAAAAGGCACGCCGCGTTGCCAAGGAGCATCTCCAGGGCGGCAAGGTCGTCACCGAGTACACCATCGGCGCTGTAGAAAAATAAGGAGGAACAGCTATGTATCGTTCTCATGTATTGATTTGCGGAGGCACCGGCTGTACCTCCTCCGGCAGCGTCAAGGTCCGGGAGAAGCTGGCTGAGGAGCTGCAGGCCCAGGGTCTGGAAAATGAGATCAAGATCGTGCAGACCGGCTGCTTCGGCCTCTGCGCCCTGGGTCCCGTTATGATTGTCTACCCCGAGGGCACCTTCTATTCCCGGGTCACCCCCGAGGACGTGCCTGAGATCGTCCAGGAGCACCTGCTCAAGGGCCGTATCGTCACCCGCCTGGAGTACAAGGAAGGCGCTGAGATCACCGAGCCGGGCACCAACGTCTCCTTGAACGACACCAACTTCTACAAGTCTCAGCTCCGCGTGGCACTGCGGAACTGCGGCGTCATCAACCCCGAGAACATCGACGAGTACATTGCCCGCGACGGCTACATGGCTCTGGGCAAGGTCCTCACCGAGATGACCCCCAACGACGTCATTCAGACCCTGCTGGACTCCGGCCTCCGCGGCCGCGGCGGCGCCGGCTTCCCCACCGGCCTGAAGTGGAAGTTCGCCAAGGCCTATGACAACGACCAGAAGTACGTCTGCTGCAACGCCGACGAAGGCGACCCCGGCGCCTTCATGGACCGCTCCGTGCTGGAGGGCGACCCCCACGTGGTGCTGGAGGCCATGACCATTGCCGGCTACACCATCGGCGCTTCCCAGGGCTACATCTACGTCCGCGCCGAGTACCCCATCGCCGTCAAGCGTCTGCAGATCGCCATCAAGCAGGCCCGTGAGTACGGCCTGCTGGGCGACAACATCCTGGGCACCGGCTTCAAGTTCGACATCGACCTGCGTCTGGGCGCCGGCGCCTTCGTCTGCGGCGAAGAGACTGCTCTGATGACCTCCATTGAGGGCAACCGCGGCGAGCCCCGTCCCCGTCCTCCCTTCCCCGCTGAGAAGGGCCTGTTCCAGAAGCCTTCCATCCTGAACAACGTGGAAACCTGGGCCAACATTCCCCAGATCATCCTCAAGGGGCCCGAATGGTTCGCTTCCATGGGCACCGAGAAGTCCAAGGGCACCAAGGTCTTCGCCCTGGGCGGCAAGA
>CAMNHH010000089.1 GCA_946539175.1 uncultured Clostridia bacterium
TCTCCTTGTCGGTGGGGGTGAAGTAGTACTCGATGTGGCACTGGCCGCAGCTCAGGGTGCCGGGGTTGATGCTCTGGACGTTGCCGCCCAGGGCCTTGTTCACGTAGGTATGGGTGACACGCAGCTCGCCGTTGTTGCCGGCGCTGTTGCCGTGGCAGGTGTAGCAGCTGACCGCCTCGCCCTCCGTATTGATCTGGTTCCAGACCTCCTCGAAGTCGTAGGTGTAGGCCTCCACGCCCTTATCCTGCACCAGCTTGGCAAAGTTGGGGGTTTTGCAGGTGAGGCAGTTGGCGGTGGCGTGGGGACGGGCAGTGTGGTGCACGTCCTCCAGGGTGTAGCTGTGGCCCCGGGCGGAGCCGTACTCCTTGGCGAAGCCGTAGCCCTCGTAGAGGTTCACCAGATAGGGATCCTGGGCCAGGTAGTCCACGATCTCGTCGTTCTTGCCGTTGGCTTCCATGGAATCGACGATGTAGGGGAAGGCCGTCTTCCAGGCAGCGGCCTGGATGGTGCCGTCATAGCCGGTCTCCGCCGGAGCCTCGGCGCTGAGCTGGGTCAGCTCCTCCCGGGTCAGCGCCTGGGTGTGGTAGCGGACGTCCTGATGATTCAGCACGCCGCTGAGCAGCAGCACCGCCACCGCCACGATCACAAGACCGCAGACGATCTTCCAGACGATGGTTTTTTTGTCCATAGTTCTCTCTCCTTTTCAGTTCGCGTTGGCAGGGGGTGTAATGACCCGGACCGGGCATTTCTCCACGCACTTGCCGCACTGGGTACAGGCGGCGTAATCCACGTGGGCCAGGTTGTTGGTGACGGTGATGGCGCCGGCCTCACACTGCTTCGTGCAGAGCATGCAGCCGATGCAGCCGGCGGAGCAGACCTGCTTCACCTGGGGGCCTCTGTCCCGGTTGGAGCAGCGCACCGCCACCCGGTTGTGCTCGGGGATCAGCTCGATCAGGCCCTTGGGGCAGGCCTTGGCGCACAGGCCGCAGCCCACGCAGCGGCGGCGGTCCACCATGGCCACGCCGTCCACCACCCGGATGGCCTGCTCGGGGCAGGCCTTCACGCAGGAGCCCAGCCCCAGGCAGCCGTAGTCGCAGTCGGCCACGGCAATGCCGGCCCGGGCCGCGCTGGCGCAGTCGGGGACGCCGATGTAGTTGCCCTGGTTCTTGGTGAACTCGCAGCTGCCCTTGCAGCGGACGAAGGCCACCCGCCGCTCCACGGCGCCGGCCTGGACGCCCATGATGGCCCCCACCTTTTCCGCCACGGGGGCTCCGCCCACGGGACAGCCGTTTACGGGGGCCTCCCCCCGGGCGATGGCGGCGGCCATGGCGTCACAGCCCGCAAAGCCGCAGGCGCCGCAGTTGTTGCCGGGCAGGACCTCCCGGACGGCGGCCTCCCGCTCGTCCACCTCCACGGCGAATTTCTTCCCCGTGAAGACCAGGCCCGCGCCCACGATCAGACCGATGACGGTAATGACCGCTGTGGTAATCAAAATAATGTCCATGGCAGCCTCCTCAGAAGGTCAGGCCGGAGAAGCCCATAAATGCAATGGACATCAGGGCCGCGGCGATCAGGACGATGGGCGCGCCCCGCAGGGGGGCGGGCAGATCCTCCTCGTTGATGCGGCTGCGGATACCCGCCAGCAGCACAATGGCCAGGGTGTAGCCCAGGGCGGTGCCGAAGCCCGCCAGCACAGACTCGATGAAGTTGTAGCCGTTCTGCACGTTGGTCAGCGCCACGCCCAGCACGGCGCAGTTGGTGGTGATCAGGGGCAGGAAGATGCCCAGGGCTTTGTAGACCGCGGGGGAGTTCTTCTTGAGGAACATCTCCACGATCTGCACCAGGGCCGCGATCACCAGGATGAAGACGATGGTCTTCATGAACTCCAGGCCCAGGGGGGCCAGCACGTAGGTGTAGAGCAGCCAGGCCACGGCGGAGGCGATGGTGATGACGAAGATCACCGCGCCGCCCAGGGAGGCGGAGGCCTTCATCTGCTTGGACACGCCCAAAAACGAGCAGATGCCCAAAAACTGGCTCAGCACCACGTTGTTGATCAGGGCGCCGGAAATGATGATCAGAAGCAGATTATGGTTCATTTTGCCGCCTCCTTCCCGCTGTCACACCGGGCGGCACAGTTGGCGCAGCAGCCGTCGCAGCCGCTTTCCACCAGCTGGCGCTGCCGGGTCTTGATGCCGATGGCGTTCATGATGATGATGAACAGGGCGATCACCAGGAAGGCCCCGGGAGGCTGGACGAAGATGCCCATGGGCTCCACGGCCTGGGGCAGGATCCGGACGCCGAAGCAGCTGCCGCTGCCCAGGATCTCCCGGACCGCGCCCGCCAGGGTCAGCGCCGCGGTGAAGCCCAGGCCCATGCCGACGCCGTCCATGACGGAGAGCAGGGGGCCGTTCTTGTTGGCGTAGGCCTCGGCCCGGCCCAGGATGATGCAGTTCACCACGATCAGAGGGATGTAGATGCCCAGGGCCTCATAGACCGCGGGCAGATAGGCCTCGATCAGAAGCTCCGTGACCGTGACCAGGGAGGCCACGATGACGATGTAGGCGGGCAGCCGGACCTGATCCGGGATCACCTTCCGCAGCAGGGAGATGACCAGGTTGGACAGGACCAGCACCGCCAGGGTGGACAGGCCCATGCCGATGCCGTTGGAGGCTCTTGTGGAGACCGCCAGGGTGGGACACATGCCCAGCATCAGCACCAGGGTGGGATTTTCCTTGATGAGGCCGTTGTAAAGCCGTTCCAGATATTTGTTCATCTTACTCCCCCCTTAACTGCGTATTGATGAAGTCCAGACCGGCGTTCACCGCGTTGACCACGGCCTTGCTGGTGATGGTGACGCCGGTGATGCCGTCAATCTCCTGGCCCAGGGTCAGCCGCGCCGCGCTCTGGCCGGCAAAGCGGTTCATGAAGTCCGGCTCGCCGCAGAGCATGCCCTTGCCGGGGGTCTCATGGAGCTCGGTGAAGGAGATGGCGTTGATCGTGCCATCGGCGCTGACGCCCAGCGACAACGTCACGTTGCCGTCGTAGCCCTCGGCGGAGGTCACGGACACGGCGTAGCCCACCACGTTGCCCGCGGCGTCCTTGCCCACCATGGCCTCGTTGATGTAGACCCGGCCGAAGCCGCTGCCGTAGACCTCGCCGTTCAGCAGGGCCACCTTGTTCTCCTGGGACTCGAAGCTCTCGGCCTCGGGCAGCACCGCCTTGTAGGCAGCCGCGGAGGCGGCCTTCTTCTGCTCGTCGATGGTCTCCTTGGTCATGGAGTAGGCGCCGGAGAGGGCCAGGCCCGCGATCAGGGCGATGACGGTCAGGGCGATGACGGGCTTGGGGATCCGCTGGGACAGGGGCTTGCGGACCCAGCCGGGGGTCCGGCGCTCGATGGCCGTGCGGCGGAAGGCGTAGGGCTTATCCACGATGTAGTGGTCGATCAGGGGAACGAAGAGGTTGGCGGTGA
This sequence comes from uncultured Clostridia bacterium, assembly GCA_946539175.1. GTDB lineage: Bacteria > Bacillota > Clostridia > Oscillospirales > Oscillospiraceae > JAFRPC01. The sequence goes on from CAMNHH010000089.1 coordinate 3,470, forward strand.
TGATGGAGTAGCTGAAGGAGTCCGCCGCGGAGCCGAAGAGCCGGAACAGGGCGCCCAGCACGCCGATCAGCACGCCGTAGAAGGTCTGGCCCAGACGGCTCATGGGGGAGGTGACGTAGTCGGTGGCCATGAAGAAGGCGCCCAGCACCACGCCGCCGCCGCAGAGATGGGCGGCCAGGAAGCCGGGGTCGAAGCCCTTGCCCCCGAAGAAGCCGATGAAGGCGGTGAAGGACAGCAGCACGGAGATCCAGATCTGGCCGTGGATGATGTCGAAGGCCCAAAGCGCCAGGCCGCCGATCAGCAGGCCCAGGATGGAGCCGCCGATGACGCCGTTGGCGGAGCCCAGGAACATGGAGCTGATGTTCACCACCTTGCCCGCCGCCAGCTCCGCGCAGGGGGTGGCGGAGGCCACGCCGTCGATGCCGTAGACGGTCATGGCGCCGGGGAAGGAGATCAGAAGGAAGCAGCGGGCCGCCAGGGCCGGGTTGATGAAGTTCTTGCCCAGGCCGCCGAAGGCGCATTTCACCACCAGAATGGCGAAGATGGAGCCGATGATGGGGGCGTACAGGGGGGTCTGCGCGGAGAGGGTCAAAGCCAGCAGCAGGCCGGTGACCGCCGCGGAGCCGTCCTTCCAGGTGTCGCCCCGGCCGGTGAGCTTATCGAAGATCAATTCCGTGGCCACGGCGGAAATCACCGAGGTCAGAATCACCCAGAGGGCCGACAGGCCGAAGGTGACGACGCCGATGACGGTGGCCGGCATCAGGGCCAGCAGGACCATCTTCATAATAAAGGAGGTGGTCCAGAAGTCCCTCGTGTGGGGGCCGGCGGAAAGGTTCAGTCTCTGGTTCATTTCTTACCTCCTGCCTGCTCCGCCCGCTTGCGGGCCATGATCTCCGCCTTGGTCTGCTTGAACATCTGGGTCAGCGGCCGACGGGCCGGGCAGATGTAGGTGCAGGAGCCGCAGGCGATGCATTCCAGACCGTAGAGCTTCTTTTCGTAGCGCTCCCAGTTCTTCATGTGGATCGCGTCCGCCATCAGCGCGGGCACCAGCCCGTTGGGGCAGACGGTGGCGCAGCGGCCGCAGTGGAGGCAGAAGGTCTGGTCCTTCTCCGCCCGCTCCACCGGGTCCCGGGCCAGCAGGGTCAGCGCGTTGGTGTTCTTCTGGATGGGCACGTTCAGAGAGCCCACCGCCACGCCCATCATGGGGCCGCCGGAGAGGGCCTTGGCGGGGGTGATCCCCTCCTTCAGGCCGCCGCAGGCCTCCAGCAGCTGGGCGAAGCTGGTGCCGTCCCGGGCGATGAAGTTGCCCGGCTCCTTCACGGCCTCGCCGGTGACCGTGAGCACGTGGCTGAACAAGGGCTCGTTCCAGGCCACGGCCCGGCCGATGGCGTAGGCGGTGCCCACGTTCAGCACGATGCAGCCCACGTCGGCGGGCAGCATGGACACGGGAAAGTCGATGCCGGAGATGACGCGGATCAGACTGCGCTCACCGCCCTGGGGGTACTTGGTGTGCAGGGGCATGACCCGCATCCGGGCCCGGCCCTTCACGGCCTTTTCCATGGCGGCGATGGCCTCGGGCTTGTTGTCCTCGATGCCGATGACGCACTCCGCGTTGGGGAACAGGCGCAGGGTGATCTCCAGCCCCTCCACCACGTCGGCAGCCCTGCTCCGCATAAGCTGGTCATTGCAGGTGATGTAGGGCTCGCACTCGGCCCCGTTGGCAATGAGATAGCGGATCTTGCCCGGCTCCCTGGGCGCCAGCTTCACGTGGGTGGGGAAGCCCGCGCCGCCCAGGCCCACGATGCCCGCCTCCCTGACGCAGTTCAGGATCTCCTGATTGGTGACGCTGTCCGGCTCGCGCCGCCGTCCCAGGCCCTCCATGGGGGTATACAGGCCATCGTTCTCCACCACCACGCACTCGGACATGGTGCCGGCGATGGTGCGCCGCTTTTCCACGGTCTTCACCTTGCCGGAGCAGGAGCTGATGACACAGGCGGAGACGAAGCCGTCGGCCTCCGCCAGCTTCTGGCCCACCAGAACCGGATCGTTCTTCTTGACGATGGCCTTGGCCGGTTTGCCGATGTGCTGGGAAAGGGGAAACACCATCTCTCCGGGACCCGGATCAAACTGCCGCAGGGGCTTCTCCCTGCTCAGTTCCTTCCGTCCCTTTGGATGCACCCCGCCGCGAAAGGTAGGATTCACTCTTATCACCCTCCTGGATTGTTCCGATACCGCACAGCTCCGTCCGTCCGAATACCTCCCAGGACAGACTGCGCCTATGGTATTCCTATTGAACAGCATACCACATTTTCCGCCAAAAGGCAACGGAAATTTGTTGATTTTTTCGATCAAGGCCCCAGGCGGCGGAAAATGGAAGTTGAAACCCGGAGCTCCATGGTATATAGTATAGGCAAAGACGGCAATCGATTCTGTGAGGTGATATCCGTGAAATACCGACGCAAGCTCTTTTCCCGGCGGGACGCCTACGATCTGAAGGGCAGCGACGCGCTGTTTTGGAAGGCCGCCCGGGAGAACTGCGCCTACGTCTATGCCCGCTGCCCCGAATACCGGACCATCCTGGACGACGCGGGCTTCTCCCCCGCCGATCTGCAGAGCATGGAGGACCTGGCCCGGCTGCCCTTCCTGCCCACGGCCCTGTTCAAGCGGCGGCGGCTCTTTACCCTGCCCCGCTGGCGGCTGCCCCTGGTGGTGAGCTCCTCCGGCACCAGCGGCAGGGCCAGCCAGATCGGCTTTACGGTGGGGGACCTGTGGGCGGGGCTGAAGATGGTGCTGCGCATCTGCAGGCTGCGGAAGCTGCTCTCCTGGCGACCCTGCCACTACGTGGTCCTCGGCTATCAGCCCAGGCACAAAAACCGTACCGGCGTCTCCCGCACCGCCTTCGGCGTCACCCTTTTTACCCCGGCCCTGAGCCGGACCTACGCCCTGCGCTGGAAAAACGGAGACTATGTCCTGGATCTGGAGGGGGTGCAGAACGCCATTGTGAAGCACGCCGGCTCCCGCTTCCCCCTGCGCTTTATGGGCTTTCCCGCCTACGCCTGGTTTCTGATGAAGCGGATGGAGGAGCAGGGGGTCCGGGTCCGGCTCCCCAGGGGCTCCAAGCTGATGCTGGGAGGCGGCTGGAAGCAGTTCTACGCCGAGCAGGTGGACAAGGGGGAGTTCTACGCCCTGGCCAAAAAGGTTCTGGGTCTGGAGGAGAACCAGATCATCGAATTCTTCGGGGCGGTGGAGCACCCCATCTTCTACAACGACTGCACCCGGCACCACTTCCACGTGCCGATCTACAGCCGGATCCTGATCCGGGACCCGGTGAGCTTTGAGCCGGTGCCCAACGGCACCCCGGGGCTGGTAAATCTCATCAGCCCCATGGACGTGGGGACGCCCCTGCTGTCCGTCATGACCGACGATCTGGGGATTCTCCACGACGGCTGCAGCTGCGGCTGCGGCCTGGAGTCCCCCTGGCTGGAGCTGCTGGGCCGGGTGGGCCTGCAGGACATCAAGACCTGCGCCGCCGGGGCCTCGGAGCTTCTGAACAAGGTGGAGGTGACGCTGTGATACTGGCCAACGGAAAGCAGTATGAAAGCGCTCTGCAGGACAGACTTCTGGGGGAGCTGGAGGAGCGGATCAACGCCACCCTGGCGGGGCCGGGCCTGGAGCCGGAGACGGTGATCGCCGCCATCGACGCCCTGGGCCGCCGGGTGGAGGCCGGAGACTTCGACGCCCGGATCGCCGCCCTGCAGATCGACGGAGCGGAGCAGTACAGGGATCTGGCGATCCGCCTGCTGCGGCGGGATCATCTGGAATTCAAGCTCCGGACGGAGCTGGGGGCGGACTTCCGCCCCGACTATCACACCGCGCCCCCGGCGGGTCTGCCCCGGCTCCGGGTGCTGGCTCGCCCCCTGGGGGTGCTGCTGCACATCGCCGCCGGAAACGCCGACGGTCTGCCCGCCTTCTCCGTGGCGGAGGGGCTGGTGACGGGAAACATCAACATCCTCAAGCTGCCCCAGGCGGACAACGGCCTGTCCCTGGAGATCCTGCAAGCCCTGCTGGAGATCGAGCCCCGGCTCTCCGACTACCTCTACGTCTTCGACACCCCCTCCTCCGACCTGGCCGCCATTCAGAAAATGGCCGCCCTCTCCGACGGCATCGTGGTCTGGGGCGGGGAGGCGGCGGTGGCGGCGGTGCGGCGCTTAGCCCACCCCGGCACCCGGCTCATCGAGTGGGGCCACCGGCTCAGCTTCGCCTATCTGGCCGGTCCGCGGCCTGAGGCGGAGCTGCGGGCCCTGGCGGAGCACATCGTCACCACAAAGCAGCTGCTCTGCTCCTCCTGTCAGGTGATCTACCTGGACACGGAGGACATGGGCGCGGTCCGGGCCTTCTGCGAGCGCTTCTGGCCCATTCTGGAGGGGGCCGCCCTGGCCCATCGGCCCAGCACCATCGGCGCCGTGGCGGAGCTGAGTTTGCGGGCCCGTACGGACCGGCTGGAGGCCCTGCTGGACGGCGGGGCGGCAAGGCCCTGGTCCTCGCCCCTCTGCTCCCTGCTCCCCAGGGAGGACAGCGCCCTGGAGCTCTCCCCCATGTTCGGCAGCGTGCCGGTCAAGCCCCTGCCCCGGCGCCGGATCATCCCGGTGCTGCGGCAGGCCAAGCCCTATCTGCAAACGGCGGGGCTGGGCTGCCCCGCCGAGGAGCGGGAGGAGCTGCTGAAGCTGCTGGTCCGCGCGGGACTCACCCGCATCACCTACCCCGGCGGGATGTCCGAAACCATCCCGGGAGAGGCCCACGACGGAGCCTATCCCCTGCGGCGCTATCTGCGGATGGTGGACGTGGCCCTGCCCGAAGTCTCTGAAGCAGGGAGGAAGCTGCCATGAAGCCAACGGAATATTACAACTACCCCCGGCGGAGGCGGCCTCTGTGGTGGCTGCCTCTGGCCCTGATTCTGCCCCTGGTGCTGGGCGGCACAATCCTCCGGAGCTGCAGAGGCGATGACACAGAGACCCGCCTCGCCTCCGCCGCCGAAACCGAGCAGCTCGGCGCGGTGGAGCGGAACTACCACACGGTGCTCTCCGGCGGCGCCCTCTATAAAGTGCTGGACCGGGACTACGCGGGCGAATACAGCCTGACCCGGCTGCTGTTCTCCCCCGAGCCCGGAGCCGCCGCTCCGGCTGGATGCCTGCTGATCCCCAGGGCCCTGCCGTCGGACTTTGTCCGGCAGGAGATCCTGGACCGGCAGAGCTGCGAGGCCTTCTTCGCCGCCCTGGGTCTCTCCCCCGCCCTCCCCGCCCACAGCGGAAAATACGCCCTGTTGACCGGGGCGGAGCAGGGCCGTGACCGGGCGGAGCTGCGGCTGGGGGACTTCGTCGTCTCCGGCAGCAGCGCCACGCTGCTGTATCGGGTCCGCTTCCCGGGATCGGGCGACGGCGCCGCAGCCTGGATCCTGGTGCTGCCGGTACCGGAAACGGTGACGGAGCTGCGGGTCGAGGACTTGTACCTGCCCGAGGATCTGGAGCCCTGACAGCGCCTTGGCGCCCATCGCGTATCCCGCCGCCGCATTCCGATCGCGTTCAGACCCCTTCGGCGCCGTTCAGACCCCTGTCCGGACGGCGCCGGAGCTTTTTGCCTCCGGGCCTCCTCCGTCCGGCCGGTCCATCATATAGCCGGCCAGAATGCCCATGCGTTCGTCCCCCGGGGCCGCGTGCAGGATCCGCAGCAGTCTCCGCCGCTCCTCCGCGGTCAGCGGCTTTTCCCAGTGATGGTCCAGCAGGCTCTTCCAGAAGCAGCGCAGGGCGTAGTCCCCCGTCAGCATTTCCGCGTAGGGCGGTGTTCGCTCCGGTTCGTCATCCGGCTCCTCCCACTCCCCCGCAGGCCGCCGGGCCCGCGAGGCTGTGAATTTGTCGTT
>CAMNHH010000090.1 GCA_946539175.1 uncultured Clostridia bacterium
CCAGTCGTTGGGGATGCGGAAGCGGGTCCGCATCAGCTTGATCAGCTGGGCCGCGGACACGTCGGCGTCCCAGTCGTTCTGCCGCAGGAAGCTGCGGAAGTAGGTGTTCCAGGTATCGGAATAGCTGGTGGTCTCGTATTCGTAGGGCTTTTCCCGGGTGACGGGCAGGTGGTCGGTGTATTCGATTTCCAGCTCCCGGCACAGCCGAGACAGCTGCCGCAGGCTCTCGTTGGGATTATCGGAGTTAAACAGGGCGTAGCCTGTGATGATCAGATTGTAGCTGGCCCGGTTGGAAACCAGAACGTTTCCGTTCCGGTCCAGAATCTCGCCCCGGGCCGCGGTGACCCGGGTATCGTAGGTATAGGTTCCCGTGCTGCTGTTGGTCTGACGGGGGTTCACCACCTGGAGCTGGATCAGCCGGTAGACGAACACCCCGATCAGCAGGCCGAACACCGTGAGAAACAGGCCCAGCCGCAGCTTCATATTATAATGCATCATGCACCCCGATTCTGCTGATGAGCTTCACCAGCCCGTAATGGATGGGCACGAAGACCATGGCTGCCGCCACGGCAGGCAGCAGCACCCGCCAATAGTTGGGCAGGGCCACGGCCGGAGGCAGGATCAGCTTGAACGCAAAGATCACGGAGGCGTCCAGCAGGGTGACGGCCAGACAGCACAGGGCTGTGGGGAAGAAGCGCAGCGTCAGCACCGCCCGGCACAGCACCGCTGCCAGCATGGCCCCCACCGGTACCACCGCCACGGAGAGATTGCCGAAGTCCGCCCCGGAAAGGCACCAGAGCAGGGCCGCCAGGATGGAATAGGCCCCGCCCTTCTCCGGCCCCTCCCGGACGCAGACGCAGACGATGAGCCCGGGCAGCAGGGCCGGCTTGGAGGCCAGGCCCGTGTGCTTGGACAGCACCACCGTCTGCAAAAGCAGCACCAGCAGGGTCAGAAGGCCGTAGAGGGACCACTTCAAAATCCCCAGACGCTGGAGCTTGGTCAGATGAAAATATTTGAACATGGGATCCCTCCTTTCCCGGGATCGGGAAGCCGCTTCGCGCGTGAAGGAACGCAGCCGGTCTTCGGCAGCGGCCTCCCGCAGCCCGGAGCGCGGGTTCATTTTCCCGCAGTTACTGGTTCTCGTATTCGGTAATGATAAACACCTGCTCCAGGTCGTCCAGCTCGGCGGCGGGTTTCAGCAGGGCGTATTTGGCCACGCCGGTCTGGTCGAAGTCCGCGTCGGTGATGTAGCCGATGATCAGGCCCCGGGGATAGACGGTGGAGCCGGTGGTCAGCACCTGGTCGTTGTTCCGCAGCACCGAGTCCGTGGGCAGATAGTTCATCCGCAGCAGACCCTCGGAGCCGGTGGCCAGCGCCCCCTCCACCACGCCGTTGTAGCCGGTGGAGGCCACGGTGGCGGAAATGCCCAGAGAAGAGTCCAGCACCGTGGTGACGGTGGCCCAGTTGGGGCCCACGTCGGTGACCAGTCCCACCACCTGACCGTACTCGGTGATGGCCACCATATTGGTCCGGATGCCGGAGTTGGTGCCCTTGCCGATGGTGAAGGCAGATTTCCAGCTGCTGTCCACCCAGGAGATGATATAGGCCGAGACCCTTTGATAATCCTCGTGCTCCTGGGACAGGCCCAGAAGCTGGTGCAGCCGCTCGTTCTCCCGCTGGAGGGCGTCGGCGGTCCGCACGTCCTCCTCCATGGCGATGATCTTCCGCTTCAGCTCCTCGTTCTCCGCCTGCAGGGATTCATAGCGGAACACGTAGTCGTAGTAGCGCTCCACCTGCCGCACCAGGGTGCTGGCCGCGGAGCGGAAGGGGGTCAGAGCCGTCTGGATCAGGCTCTCCCCGGGACGGCCCCGGTTCACCGCCGCGGTGATGGTCAGAAGTCCCGCCAGCAGCACCGCGACGACGATGAGCCATTTGGTTTTGGCGGATAAGTGTTTTTTCATAAGATACTCCTACTCCGGCATCGAACGCCAGCCGGTCTGCCCTTATGGGGAAGGCGCGGAAAGCGGGTCGATCCCATATCGCTTCAAGGCCTGGGCCAGGGCGCAGACCGGCAGGCCCATGACGGTGAAATAATCCCCCCGGATGCCCTCCACCAGCATGGCCCCCCGGCCCTGGATGCCGTAGGCTCCGGCCTTGTCCATGGGCTCGCCGGTGGCCACGTAGGCGGTGATCTCCGCCTCGCCCAAGGGCCGGAATTTCACAAAGGTCTTTTCGCAGTGGGTCTCCGGCTCCGCCCCGCCGCCGGGGCGGTACAGGGTGAAGGCCGTGAACACCTGGTGCTCCCGGCCCGACAGGCGCCGCAGCATGGCCCTGGCCTGGGCCTCGTCGTGGGGCTTGCCCAGGATTTTGCCCTCCAGCACCACGATGGTGTCGGAAGTCAGAACCAGTTCCTCAGGCCGGGCAGCAAGCTCCCGCGCCGCCTCCCCAGCCGATAGAAGGCGCCGCGCCACGGCCCTGGCCTTGGCCTCGCAGATCCGGCGGACGGAGGCCTCCGGATCCTCGGTCTCGTATTTCGTTTCGTCGATCTCGGCGGTCAGGACCCGGAATTCCAGACCCATCCGCTCCAGCAGCTCCCGCCGCCTGGGCGACTGGGAGCCAAGTATCAGTTCCATGACAAACCTCTTTTTTCGTGAAGCCCGCAGCGTTTCGGTATGTTTCAAATCCGAACCATCCCATTGCACTCCGTCGCGCCGCGACGCCGCGGCTCTTCACGTTTCTCGTTTTGCTTATTCCACGCCCCGGTAGTACAGTCCCCTGGTGCAGGAGCCGGGATCGAAGACGGCGCTGCCCCGGAGGGCGGCGATCACGGCGTCCACCTCCATGGGGTTTTCGGTGGTAAACTGGACCCGCAGGGCCCAGAGGCCCAGACTCCGCAGCTCCGGCAGCTTGTCCAGCAGGTACAGCTTCTTGCCGTTGTAGATGACGCTGCGGCAGCAATCCTGATCCGGCAGGACCCGGAACTCCTCGCCCCTCCGGTCCACCAGCTTGGTGGTGCCGGTGTGGCAGCTGCAGCGGCCGGTGCGGTTTTTGATGACGCAGTTTTCCGTCAGCATCAGGGGCAGACGCCCGTAGGCCAGCAGCTCCGTGGGCAGGGGCTTGGACAGATCTCGGATCCGGGGCAGGGTCAGCTCAAAGCTGACGGTGGCGCTCTCCAGGCCGAGACCCTTCGCCACGCTCATGGAGCGGGAATTGAAGAGATTCAGACCGTAGTCCCCGCAGACGGCGAAGCCCCGGGAACGGGCCAGGGCAATGTGGCCCAGATTGCCACAGAGGGCCGTCCGGACCCCCAGGCTGTGGGCCCGGTCCAGGGCCGCCAGCACGCCCTCGCTCTCGCAGTCCCGGATCACCCGGGGCAGCACCGGGGTCAGCTCCGTCTGCTCCGGCACCCGGCTGATCCAGTCGGTGTCACCCTTGAACATGGACAGCGGCACGTAGAGCCGGGCCGGGCGCATGGCCAGCAGCTTCGGGGTCAGCTGCTGGAGATTCAGGATCCCCACGGTCCAGCGGGGCGGCTTGGCTGGGCCGGGATAGTGCTTGACCGGGGAATAGGAGTTCAGCTCCCGGTCCCGCTGGCGGCCCCGCACCGCGGTGAGATGGGCCAGCAGCTCCCGGCGCATGGCGTTGACGGCGGCGGCGGAGAGGCTCAGCCCCGGCTCCACCACGCTCTTGGTCTCCAGGCAGCGGTAGGGGGTTCCCCCGGTCTTGGCCAGCCGCTCCGCCAGGGCCTCCTGGGTCAGGGGCCGGGACAGGGCGTCCTGGGGGACGGGCCCCTCCGTTTTGCAGAGGTTGCCCAGATCGTCCTCCACCGCCAGCATGGCGTTTTGCCGCCGCTTCACCACGGCGTAAAAGCGCACGGGCACCAGGGGGGCCTCGGTGTTCTCATAGGCGGCCCTGGCTCTTTGCAGCAGCTCCTTGTTCTCCCGCTCCTTCTGACGGGTGCCGAACATCTCCGGGCCGGTGCGGCCCAGATAGTAGCCCTGGGTGAAGCCCTGCCGGGAGAAGACCTCCCGCAGATCCTGCATATCCGCCTCCGACACCGGCTCGCCGTCGATGGCGGCCCGGTAGAGCCGGGTGGCCACGGCCACATACTCCGGCCGCTTCATGCGGCCCTCGATCTTCACGGAGGCCACGCCCATCTGCTGCAGCTCGCCCACGTAGTCGATCAGGCAGTTGTCCTTCAGACTCAGCGGGTACTTGTCCTCATAGCGGCCGTAGCCGTAGGCCAGGCGGCAGGGCTGGGCGCACTGGCCCCGGTTGCCGGAGCGGGTCCCCACCACGGCGGAGAACCAGCACTGGCCGGAGTGGCACATGCACAGGGCCCCGTGGACGAAGACCTCGATCTCGATGGGGCTGTTGCGGCAGATATAGGCGATGTCCTCCCGGCTCAGCTCCCGGGCCAGCACCACCCGGCTCATGCCCATGGCGGCGGCCCGCAGAACGCCGTCCAGGGAGTGGATGGACATCTGCGTGGAGGCGTGGATGGGAACCTCGGGGGCCATCTGCCGCAGCAGGGACACCAGCCCCAGGTCCTGGACAATGAAGGCGTCCACCCCGGCCTTCACCGCGGCGGTGATGGTCTGGGCCGCCTGCTCCAGCTCCCGGTCCGTCACCAGGGTATTCAGGGTCAGATGGACCTGGACCCCCCGAACATGGCAGTAACGCACGGCGTCCGGCAGCTCGTCCAAGCTAAAGTTCTTGGCGTTCTGTCGGGCGTTGAAGGGGCCGGAGCCCAGATAAACGGCGTTGGCGCCGCTCTGGACCGCCGCGCGGAGGGCGTCCATGGAGCCGGCGGGAGCAAGCAATTCCAGCATATCGAAAACCTCGGAAGGAAATGATCCATACAAATGGGAATTCATTATAACAGACCGGATCCGAAATTTCCATAGCAAAGCGAACTTTCCGTCAGGAAAAATTTTCCGCCCTTCGGCATTTTTACGGAGAAGTTACAGTTCGACATTCTTTTTCCGGCACCACAAGGGATAGATTTTTGGGTGACATAATCCCCCAAAATAACCGAGGCCCCCCGGTGGAAATCCCGGAAGTTGTCCACATTTTCCACCGGCTTTTCCACCGTCGTCCGGTTTTTCCACAGGAGAAAGCCGTCGAAAAATCGGGTATTCTCAGAAAAATTTGTGGGTTTTCCACAGCCCTGGAAATCCCCGCCGATTTCTGTCGGCAGGCCTCCGCACTATTGCCCGGAGTTTCCATAATCAGCGGCCTCCAGCAGGGCGCTCCGCTCGTTGGGCAGCCTGCCGGAGAGCACGTCCTCCAGAAGCCGGTCCAGGATCCTTCCGATCTCCGGGCCCCTGGGAACGCCCAGCGCCAGCAGCTCGTTCCCGCCGATCGCCAGATCCTTCAGACTGAAGGGGGCCTTCCGCGCCAGCAGCTCCCGGGCCAGGGCCCCGATCCGGTCGCAGGCGGCGGCCCGGCCCCGGTAGTCCGGGTGGTGGGCCAGAGCGTCCGCCCGCTTCAAATCCAGCAGCCGGAAAAAGTCCTCCTCCCCCAGCCGCCCGAGGAGCTTTTTGACCGCATGGTCCAAAGGCGCCGCGCTTCCGCCGTCGGCGCGGCAGTCCCCCGGACTGTCGCGGCCCCCAGGCAGAGGCCCTTTTTCATCGGCCACCGGCGGGTCAATGGGATCGTCGTGGAGCTCCACCAGCTGGGTGACCCGGCGGACCGTGTCCTTGTCGAAGCGGAGGCGGGTCAGAATCTCCCGGACCATGGAAGCGCCGACCTTGGCGTGCCCGTAGAAATGGCCCCGGCCCTGCCGGTCCAGGGTGAAGCAGGCGGGCTTGGCCACGTCGTGGAGCAGGGCGGCCCAGCGGAGGAGCCGGTCCGGCGGCGCGGCCTCCACCGCGGCGGCGCTGTGCTCCAGCACGTCATAGCAGTGGTATTTGCTCCGCTGATCCAGCCCCGCCATGGGGGCCAGCTCCGGCAGGGGCACCGCCAGGATGGGCCAGAAGGTCGTGATCACCCGGCGTGCGGCGGGGCCGCAGAGCAGCTTGGTCAGTTCCGCGGCAATCCGCTCCCGGCTCACCAGCTCCAGGGTCTGCCGCAGTGCCAGGGCCGCGGCGGCGGTGTCGGGATCAATGGCGAAATCCAGCTGGGCGGAAAAGCGCAGGGCCCGCAGGATGCGAAGGGCGTCCTCCCCGAAGCGCTGCTCCGGGTCCCCCACGCAGCGGATGATCCCCTTTTCCAGGTCGGCCCGGCCCCCGAAGGGGTCCGCCAGCCCCCGAACCGGGCTCCAGGCCATGGCGTTTACCGTAAAGTCCCGGCGGGACAGGTCCTCCTCCAGGGAGGGGGTGAAGACCACCGCGTCCGGGTGCCGGTGGTCGGCGTAGCCGGACTCCCTGCGGAAGGTGGTGATCTCCAGGGGCAGGTCATCCAGCAGAACGGTGACGGTGCCGTGCTTCAGGCCCGTCTCGATGACGCGTTCCCCGGCGAAGACCGCCTCCGTCTGCTCCGGCAGGGCGGAGCTGGTGATATCCCAGTCTCCGGGCGTCCGGCCCAGCAGGCTGTCCCGCACGCAGCCCCCCACCAGATAAGCGGCGTAACCCGCCGCCTCCAGCCGCGAAAGGGCCTCGCGGGCAGGATCGGGTACGCTTTTCATCGCTCCTCCAGGGCCGCGAGGCCCTTTGTCACCATCTCCTGCAAAGCGCGCAGGATGCCCAGCTTGGCATGATACCAGGTGAGGCCCCCCTGGAAGTAGACCGCATAGGGGGGGCGGATGGGGCCGTCGGCGGAGAGCTCGATGGAGGAGCCCTGGACAAAGGCCCCCGCGGCCATGATGACCTCGTCGTCGTAGCCCGGCATGGCCCAGGGGATGGGCTCCACGTAGGAGTCCACCGGGGCCGCCGCCTGGATGCCCTTGCAGAAGGCCCGCATCCCGGCCTCGGAGCCCAGCTCCACCGCCTGGATGATGTCGTGTCGGGCCTCGCCGCTGCCGGGAATCACCCGGAAGCCCAGCCGCTCATAGATGGCCGCAGCGAAGATCGCCCCCTTCAGGGCGCCGGCCACCACCGTGGGAGCCAGGAAGAGGCCCTGGTAGAAGCTGGGCAGGATGCCCAGGTTGGCGCCCACCTCCTGGCCCAGGCCGGGGGCGGAGAGCCGATAGGCGCAGCGCTCCACGCAGGTCTTTTTGCCCACGATGTAGCCGCCGATGGGGGCCAGGCCCCCGCCGGGGTTCTTGATGAGGCTGCCCACGCAGAGATCGGCCCCCACCTGGGAGGGCTCCAGCTCCTCCACGAACTCGCCGTAGCAGTTGTCCACCATCACCAGCACCTCGGGCTTGAGGGCCTTGCAGAAGGCGATCAGTTCCCCGATCTGCTCCACGGAGAAGCTGGGCCGGGTGGCGTAGCCCTTGGAGCGCTGGATGGTAATCAGCTTGGTTTTGGGGCCGATGGCGGCCCGGATGCCCTCGTAGTCGAAGCTGCCGTCCGCCAGCAGATCCACCTGCCGGTAGCTGACCCCGTACTCCGCCAGGGAGCAGGGGGAGGGCCGGATGCCGATGACCTCCTGGAGGGTGTCGTAGGGGGCTCCCACGGGGGAGAGCAGCTCGTCCCCGGGCAGCAGATTGGCGGAGAGGGCCACGGTCAGAGCGTGGGTGCCGCAGGTGATCTGGGGCCGCACCAGGGCGGCCTCCGCCCCGAAGATGTGGGCGTAGACCTGCTCCAGTCGCTCCCGGCCCACGTCGTCGTAGCCGTAGCCGGTGGTGGCGGCAAAGCAGGCCGCGTCCACCCGGGCCTCCCGCATGGCCAGGATCACCTTGCCCTGGTTCAGCTCCGCCATTTCGTCGATTTGCGCAAAGCGGTCCTTCAGCTCCGCCAGGACCCTTTCCCCGAAGGCGTAAACCTGGGGGGAAATGCCGTTCTGTTGATAGGTTTCTGAAAGTGTCATAGTATTCGTTCCTCTTGGAAAATCGGGATTTGTCGGGTTCTTCCGTAGGGGCCGATGCCCACATCGGCCCACCCTGCCGAACGAAGCAAGGGCCGATGTGGGCATCGGCCCCTACGAATATACGAATCCGTATTTGCTTATTGCTTCCGGTTCTTTACTTTCTGAATGAGGTCTCGGGGGATATGGCAGTAGCCGGTGGGGTTTTTGATGAGATAGTCCTGGTGGTAGTCCTCCGCTGGGAAGAACTGCTCCAGGGGCTTCAGCTCTATGGCCACGGGCTTCCCGATCCGGCTCTCCAGCTCCTGCAGCCCGGTCCGGAGGACCGGCACCAGGGCCTCGTCCGTGTAGTAGATGCCGGTGCGGTACTGCTCCCCCACGTCGGGCCCCTGCCGGTTCACGGCGGTGGGATCGACGCACAGAAAATAGCAGTCCAGCAGCTCCCGGGTGGGCAGGACGCTCTCGTCGTAGACCAGCTCCACTGTCTCCGCGTGGCCGGTGTGGCGAAGCTTCACGTCCTCATAGCTGGGGTTCTCGGTGCGGCCGTTGGCGTAGCCCACCCGGGTGGAGATCACGCCGGGCAGCTGCCGCAGAAAATGCTGGGCGCCCCAAAAGCAGCCCGCGGCAAGGTACAGGGTCGTCATGGTGAATGCCTCCTCTAATAGATTATATGGGGTGTCTGGGCTGTGAAAGCGGGGTTTGTCGGGGGAAATGCCTCAGGCCTTCTCTCCCAGGCAGCGGAACAGACCGGCGTGAACGCCGACCAGCGGCAGACGCAGGAGGATGGGGTCCCCTATGCCGTCCAGGCCCAGGGTCAGCAGGCGCAGGGCCAGCCCGGCCATCAGCCAGAGCCAGAGCCGCCGGAGTCGGGGCAGGCGGACGCTCCGCCAGACCGCCGTGACGGCAGCCGCCAGAAAGCAGAGGGGCAGCAGCCGCAGCATGGGCCAGAAGCGGGGATCCTCCCCCCGCAGCAGGGCGGCGGCGGAGGCGGCGCAGGCCAGCATCCGGGCCAGGGCGCCTCCCACGGCGATCCAGAAGCTGAGCCCGTCCCGGATCTCTCCGCCGAAGCGCCTCTCCCAACAGAGATACAGCAGCAGCCAGGCACCTGCGGACAGCAGCCCGTCCGCCAGCTCCCCGATCCCCCTCCAAACGCCGGGCAGAGCGGGGATCGGGGCCGACAGGAGCAGGGGCAGCAGATACGCGAGATCCGAGGCCGCAAACAGCCCCACGGCCCAGGCCGCCGCCTTTCCCGCAGGCCGGGTTTTCCCCAGCCGCAGCAGACAGACAACGGCAAATACCAGCTCCGCCGTCAGGATGCCGGCGCTTACAGATTCAATCTTCATTTTTCGTTTTTCCGGGCCAGCCACTTCGCCAGGGCGTCCGCCATGGCGGGGTTGCTTTCACTCTTGTTCTCCTGCCG
>CAMNHH010000091.1 GCA_946539175.1 uncultured Clostridia bacterium
TGACGGCGGGAGCGGGGAAAAGTTCCCATCCCGGCCCAATCTACATTACAATAAGGTGGTAATGATATGATAACCGAAAAACTCTTTGAACGCAACGCCTATTTGCGGGAATTTGACGCGGAGGTTCTGCGCTGCGAGCCGGCGAAGGGCGGCTATGCCGTGCTCCTGGACCGGACGGCCTTCTACCCGGAGGGCGGCGGCCAGCCCTGCGATCTGGGGACCCTGGGCGGCGCCCGGGTGCTGGACGTGCAGGAGAAGGGGGGCGCCGTGGTCCATACCGTGGACGCACCTCTGAGCGGGACGGTCCGCGGCAGCATCGATTGGGACCGACGCTTCGATCTGATGCAGCAGCATTCCGGGGAGCATCTGATCTCCGGCACGGCCAATCGGCTCTACGGCTGTGAAAACGTGGGCTTCCACATGGGGGCGGAGCTGATCACCGTCGACTTCGACCGGGTGCTGACCCCGGAGGAGCTGGCCCGGGTGGAGGCCCTGGTGAATGAGGCGGTCTGGAGGGATCTGGAATGCCGGGTTCGCTATTATGACAGCGAGGCGGAATGCCCGGAGGAGTACCGCAGCAAGAAGAGCATTCAGGGCCGCCTGCGGCTGGTGGAATTTCCGGGGGTGGATCTGTGCGCCTGCTGCGGCACCCACGTGACCCGCACAGGTGAGATCGGCGTGGTGAAGATCCTTTCGGCGGTCAAATTCCATCAAGGCGTGCGGATCGAGCTGCTCTGCGGCGGGCGGGCCTATCGCTATCTGGCCGCCGTCACCGCCCAAAACCGGACAATCTCCGGCCTGCTCTCCGCCAAGCCCCTGGAGACGGCCGGGGCGGTGGAGCGGATGCAGGACGAGCTGAACGCCGTCAAGCAGGAGCGGGCCCTCTGGGAGAGCCGCTGGATCGCCGCCCGGGCGGAGGCCCTCCGGGACGTGGGGGACGTGACCCTCTTTGAGGAGGGGCTGACGCCGGACGCCCTGCGGCGGCTCTGCGTGGAGATCATGGAGCGCTGCGGCGGCCGCTGCGCCGTCTTCTCCGGGGCGGACGCAAGCGGCTGGGCCTATGCCGTCGGCCAGAAGGACGGGGACCTGCGGAGCTTCGTGAAGGAGCTGAACGCCGCCCTCAACGGCAGGGGCGGCGGCAAGCCCAACTTTGCCCAAGGCCGGGCGGGGGCGACACGGAAGGAGATCGAAGCCTTCCTGAACGCCCGCTGAGGAAAACAGGCTGAACGTGGATAAAACCAGTTCAGCCTGTTTTCCTATCTCGGGTTCAGCTCTGCCCCGCCAGATTTTCCCCCACGGTGCCAAGCCGCTGCCGGTTGTGGGAGCGCAAGAACTGCTCGATGTCCCCATAGATCCGGTCGATCTCCTCCCCAAATTCCCTGGCGGACTGGCGCAGAACGCCGGAGCGCAGAGCGGAGACCTGGATCAGATTGTCGGAGCTCACCACCCGCACCTGCTGATTCTTTCCCACGTCATGGCAGAAGCGCTCGATCCAGGCGTCGCCGGTCTCGTTCTCCTTGGTGTAGACCACCCGGATCCCATGGTAGTCGAGGCGTTCCCCCCTGCCCCCCTTCACCTTGTAGGCGTCGAAAACCAGCACGGTCTCCGTTCGGGTGAAGGCGGCGTAGTTGGCCAATATCTCCATCAGCCGCTCTCTGGCCTGCTCCAGATCCGTCTCCGCGATGGCGGCCAGCTCCGGCCAGGCAAAGATTACGTTGAAGCCGTCCACCACCAGGATCCTGGTGGCAACGCGCTCCGGCAGAATATGAACGGGCTCTGCTTCCGGAATGGAGCTCCAAACCGCCGCCGAATACTGCGGCCGCTTGATGGGTCCGAACTCCCGCTCCAGAATGGCCTGCAGCTCCTTTTCGTCGATGGACAGCCGCCGACGGCGGACGGGTACGGTCTCCCGTTTCGGGGCCAGCACGCTTTCCAGGTGCATATTGGCAAAAACCTTGTCCCACTTGACGGTGAAGCCGCCTCCGTGGGCGCAGAAAACGGAATCCGGCGTGTTGTCCGGATCCCCCTCCGGGTCATAGGGATGGGCTGCCCGGACCTCCTCCGGGTTGTGGCAGAGCTCGTAGCCCGCCGGCTCCAGACTCAGCTTTCCAAGGCCCCGGCTGTAGGCGGCCAGCTCCCGGGCGTAATCCGTCATGGTGCTGACCGGTGCCCTGCCCAGAAGCAGGCTGACGCCGCCCCGGTCCTCTGGGGGATCAAATTCTCCGAAGCGGGCCTTGACGTCCGTGATGGCCCTGCCGATCTGGGCCGTGGGCAGCTCCAGCCGGAAGCGATACCAGGGCTCCAGCAGCACAGAGGGGGTCTGCATCAGACCCTGCCGCACCGCCCGATAGGTGGCCTGGCGGAAGTCGCCTCCCTCCGTGTGCTTGATGTGGGCCCGGCCTGACGCCAGGGTGATTTTCAGATCCGTAATGGGCGCGCCGATGGCGGTGCCCAGGTGCTCCTTTTCCATCAGATGCGTCAGGATCAGCCGCTGCCAGTGCCGGTCCAGCCGGTCCTCGCTGCAGGAGGAGGCAAAGACCAGGCCGCTGCCCCGGGGCAGGGGCTCCAGCAGCAGATGCACCTCCGCATAGTGGCGCAGGGGCTCGTAGTGGCCCACGCCCTCCACGGTTTGGGCAATGGTTTCCTTGTAGAGGACCCGGCCCTGACCCAGCTCCACCGGCAGCTCGAAGCGCTCCAGAATCAGGCTTTTCAGGACCTCCGCCTGGACCTCCCCCATGAGACCCACGGAGAGCTCCTGGAGCCTGGGGTCCCAGCGCAGCCGCAGCATGGGATCCTCCGCCTCCAGCAGCTTCAGCTTGGGCAGCACCAGCCGGGGGTCCGTTCCCGCCGGCAGGCCGATGCGGTAGTGCATGACCGGCTCCAGAACCGGGCTGCCCATCGCGGCCTCGGTGCCGAAGCCCTGGCCGTTCCGGGCAGCGCTGAGCCCCACGGCGGCGCAGACCTCCCCGGGCAGCACCTCCTCCACGGCGGTGTAGCGGCCGCCGTTGCAGCGGCGCAGCTGGGTGATCTTTTCCTCCAGCCCGTCGTAGCTGAGAATGTCCCGCACCCGCAGACGGCCGCCTGTGACCTTCAGATGGGTCAGCCGTACCCCCTGGGGGTCGTGGCTGATCTTAAAGACCCGGGCGCCGAAGGCCTCCGGCCAAGCCCGGGGCCGAAGAAGTCCGGCCAGGGCGTCCAGAAACGCGTCGATGCCCTCCAGCTTCAGTCCGGAGCCGAAGAAGCAGGGGAAAAGCTCCCGGGCCGCCAGCATGTCCCGCAGGGCGGCAGGGGAGACCCGGCCTGTCTCCAGATATTCCTCCATGGCGGCCTCGCCGCACATGGCCAGGGCCTCCTCCCGGTCGGGACCCTCGGCGGCAAAATCCACCACGCCGTCGCTCAGCTCCCGGCGCAGCTGCTCCAGCAGGGCCTCCCGGCCGGTCCGGTCCAGATCCATCTTGGTGACGAAGATCACCGTGGGCACCTGGTAGTGGGCCAGCAGCTTCCAGAGCGTGCGGGTGTGGGCCTGGACCCCGTCGATGCCGCTGATCACCAGAATGGCGCAGTCCAGCACCTGGAGCATCCGCTCCGTCTCGGCGGAGAAGTCCACGTGGCCCGGGGTGTCCAGCAGGGTCAGGTCCCAGCCGCCCCATTCCACGTGGGCCTGGGAGGCGAAGATCGTGATGCCCCGCTCCCGCTCCAGGGGGTCGAAGTCCAGGGCCGTGTCTCCGTGGTCCACCCGGCCAGGGCTCCGCAGCAGCCCGCAGCGGTACAGAATGGCCTCCGCCAGGGTGGTCTTCCCCGCGTCCACATGGGCCAGCAGACCGATACAGGCGTGGTTTGAGTTTCTCATAGGCGTATCCTTATTCATGCTTTGCGATTCACTTAACGCAGCGGCTTCTGCTTCATCCGGGCCCAGGAGCGGGGGTACTGCTCCGGGGTCCTGCCGGTTTTGTGGATCACGATGACGGAGTGGACCGCCCCGCCGATCTCGAATTCCTCGCTGCGCTCGTAGGAGCCCCCCAGCAGGCGGATGGCGCCGGCGGCCTCGTGGAGCTCCTCCTTTGCCAGGGCCCCCTTCATGGCCAGGAAATAGCCGCCTCTGTGGACGAAGGGCAGGCAGAGCTCGCAGAGCAGATCCAGTCTGGCCACGGCTCTGGAGGCAACCACGTCAAACTTCTCCCGATGGGCCCTGGCAAAGTCCTCCGCCCGGCCCGCCAGGAAGCGGGCCTCCACGCCCAGGGGGGGCAGGGCCTCGGTCTCCAGCCAGCGCATCCGCTTTTGCAGGCTGTCCAGCAGGGTCAGCCGCAGGGTGGGCTCCGCGATCTTCAGCGGCACTCCGGGGAAGCCGGCCCCGGTGCCCACGTCCAGCAGAGATTTTCCCGCCAGGGGCAGGACCCGGAGCAGGGTCAGACTGTCCAGCAGATGCAGCTCCGCCGCCTGGGCGGGGTCCGTGATGGCGGTGAGATTCATGACCTGGTTCTTCTCCAGAACCGCCGCGCCGAAGCGGAGGATCGTTTCCGTCCGCTCCTGCGGCAGATCGATTTCAAGGCGCTGCAGCCCGGCAAGTAATGCTTCTTTCATAAGGCGTCCTCCCTTGCGTGGGGGCGATTTGGCTTTGACGGGACCAGGCGCCGGGCAATGGGAGATCAACGGGGAAACCCATTTCTCCGCCTCCGAATCCCGGCTGCCGATTCAACGACTGCCTAAGGGCCAAATCCCAATTTTAAACAATATTATACCACCTTTTCCCCAATGATGGAAGCCCTATTTTTGAACGGTTGACATCCGTTTTTCTTCGTGCTAAACTGAGAAAAAACGCAGGGAGGAATGCAGCGTGAAAACCATTACCGTCAAGGGCGCGGGCCGGGCCTCGGCGCCGGTGGATACCGTGGAGCTGAGCTTCCGCGTCTGGGCAAAGGACAAATCCTATGACAAGGCCTTGGGGGCCGCCGACAAGAAGGTCTCCGCTCTGGAGACCGCCCTTGTGGCCGCGGGCTTCCCGGCGGAGGATTTCCAGACCGCGGGCTTCCACGTGAACACCGAGTACGAGGGCGTCTGCGACGACAAGGGCCAGTATCACAACGTCTTCACCGGCTACAACTGTAGCTACGACCAGCTGCTCCGCTTCGGCTTCGACGCCGCCCGGCTGGGGGAGGCCCTGTCCGCCGTGGCGGAGAGCAAGGCCCAGCCGGAGCTCCAGGTCCGCTTTACGGTCCGGGAGCCCGAGAAGCTGGAGGCGGAGCTGCTCCGCTCCGCCGCCGAGAGCGCAAAGGCCAGGGCCGAGATCCTCTGCGCCGCCGCGGGCAAGTCCCTGGGCGAGCTCCAGCGCATCGACTACGATGTCAGTCGCCTGAACTTCCAGTCCGAGACCATGATGGACATGGCCGAGTGCGCCATGCCCCAGATGGCCAACGCCAAGGCCAAGCGCAGCTTCGGCGCGGCTCTCCGCCCCCAGGACATCGACCTCAGCGACAGCGCCGTCTTCGTCTGGGAGATCGTTTAAGCCTCCGTCAACGCCCGTAGGGACAAGCCGTGCTTGTCCGCCCCGACAGCAGTCCGAAAAGGAGATGAACCCGCATGAACCGCACCGAACTAATCAACCGCTTTTATGACGGCTATTACGAGGACGGCCGTCTGGCCCGGAGCCGCCACGGCCAGATGGAATACCGGACCACGATGCACATGATCCGCCGCTTCCTGCCCAAGGACGGCAAAATCCTGGAGCTGGGGGCGGGCACGGGCCGCTACTCCGTCGCTCTGGCGCGGGAGGGCTGTCCCGTGACTGCGGTGGAGCTGGCGGAGAAGAACCTCGCCCTGCTGCGCCGGAACGGCGCGGGTCTGGAAAATCTCACGGCCCTGCAGGGCGACGCCGTGGACCTGAGCCGCTTTGCGGATCACAGCTTCGACCTGGTCCTCTCCTTCGGCCCCATGTACCACCTCTACGAGGACGCCGAGCGGGCCGCCGCTCTGCGGGAGGCCGTCCGGGTCACCAAGCACGGCGGATACGTTCTGACGGCCTTCCTCTCCGTCCATGCCATCCTCTGGGACAACTACCTCCGGGGCAATCTGGCGGAGGGCCTGGAGGAGAACTTCGACGGGGCGTACCGGGTCCGCCACTTCCGGGAGCAGCTCTTCACCGGCTACGATATTCCGGAGTTTGAGGCCCTGTTCCGGGGCCTGCCCGTGACCCACGTCACGACGGCCGCCGCCGACGGCCCCCTGGAGCTGGCCGAGAGCCGCTCCGACTTCGCCATGTCCGACGCAGAATTTGAACAATACGCCCAGTACCACCTGCGCTTCTGCGAAAGCCGGGAGCTCCTGGGCTCCTCCTCGCACCTGCTGCACGTCTGCCGGAAACAATAAAACAGGACGGCGGGGACGCCGCGCTTTGCCATCCGGAGGGGTGACAAAGCGCGGCGTCGGGACACCTGCGATAGAGCAGGTGTCCCGATCTTTCTTTTGATTTGTGAACCTGTCTGATCTGTATAATATCCTTCCGCATAAATAACGCAAACGCACTTTTGACAGCCCGAGGCCGTCAAAAGTGCGTTTTGTTTATTTAAAAGATGACGTAGTTTTAGCAGTTATTTCAAAACGTGAATATTTATTTTGCAAAAAACAGTATTCTCATTAAACAGAAACAGTATCGTTGTTTTTCTTTTTTACAATATACATCAGCATGAACGTGACCACTCCCGAAGCTATTATCACGATTATATCTATCGGTGCAAGCACGACTCCGGGTATCCCGTTAAAGAGAAAGCCGGTACCGAAGCGGTAAAGTTGAGCGTGAAGCAAGATCATTTCTCCGATATACATTACGAGTGTAGTAATGGTTGCTGCAATCGTCGGAATCCAAAGGGTAATGGCTCTTTTTTGTTTCAATAATAATGATCCGATAAACAGACCGACTGTCGTACCAAGTATGATAAAGAAAACCGACATTAGAAAAGCCGAGAGCGGAGAGACTGTAATATTGCCGTCGCGCCAAAACGCCGTAAAGCAAGCAAGAATACATAATCCAAGGAAAGAAACCGCGGAGACCGATTGCATAATCAAAGCCTTTTTTCTTCCGGTTTCTCCTGTTTTGATCATTTGAGCAAAACCATAAATACAGTTCAGAATCGCAAGGATCAATACGACAGATATCAAATAGAAATGAAGTTTGAACGCTGGATTGTAGTCCCCCATTAGAATCTCAACTGCAGTTTTAGTTTTGTATTCCGTTACGGTCGTTCCCCAACCCTCCGGAGGAACATAACACATATACATTTGCCAGTCTTCAAGCTTTGCAACCGTTTCAGCGGCAGTTACCACTACTTTGTTTTCAAACAACAGTTCAAAGCCAAAGAAAGCAACGATTGAAATGGCGCCGCCTGCAACCAGCGCGTATCGTTTTAACGCTTTTATAAAAAGCGGCATCAGCAATACGCCGATTATTAGAGCAAGCGCAATCGGAGTATAAGGGATGATATACTTCGGGTAGTTCTCTTTCATAACCGTCCCGTTTGCAATCATTTCATAAATGACCCTGACGCCCATATACAACGGATAAAAAGATGTTGCAAAAACAGCCAAAACAGATATCAGCCAATAGTTTCTATACTTTCTGTCAGTCATTTCAATCATTCCTTTCTTAATAGGCATTTGTCAAGAGGAAGTATGCAATTGCCGCAACAAGCACGGCAAATAATATTGTGGAAACAGTTGTCATCTTTCTGTATGAAAGGATCCGTTCAAGGCGGGTGCGTACCTTTGCGCCGCCAAACGCTGAAACGAAAAGCGTTTTCTGTTCTGCACATGAAACAAGTGCCGAAGCGTACTCTTTTTTCTCATTATCGCTGAACTTCTGTAAGACAGCTTCATCGCAGGCTACTTCAAGGTCAGACAGAAAGCACTTCAGAAATATCCATGTGAGAGGATTAAACCAGTGCATCACGGCGCTTGCAAAAGCAAGAATACGCCACAGATTGTCGATCCTACAAATGTGTTTTTTCTCGTGAAGAAGAATATAATGCAAATTACTGTTCTCCTTCATTTCCGGAGGTATGACGATTTTCGGGCGAAAAACCCCATACACCGAAGGCGATGTGACCTTTTCGGACGCATATATGTTTTCAAAAAGATGCGTTGAATTCTTTATTTCACGTATAGTCACAAAATACAGAATAGCTAAAGTCAGTAAAAGAGCGCATGCAACAACAGCCCAGATAATCGATGCAAATTCAAAAACTTTACCGACAAGATCGACTTTGTATGTGATCGGAAAATATGAACTTGCCGCCATTGCCGAATTCATCATTGTAAAGTCGGGAAGCACTTCACTTTCATAAACGGTTACCGTCTTTGTTGTGAATTGTGAAATAATAGTCATGAGACCGTACTTCCCGCCAAGACCTGCCGGAAACCACATACGAATGAACGGGATAATCCAAAGCACTGTAACTACACGACGTGGAATCCGTTTTATCATTCGTAAAAGCATAACAATCAAGCCGGTTAAAGAAGCAACAATGCTCATGTTAAAGAGCCAATAAAACAACTCTGAAAGCATAGGAGTTACCTCTTCTCAATCATTTCGCGCAATGCCGCAATATCATCAGGTGTTAATTCCTCATCTTCAAGTAATGCAGAAAACAACGCTTTTTTCGATCCTCCGAAAAGCCGGTCGATCAAGCTTTTTGTTTCGTTCTTACTAACTTCTTCACGTGAAATGAGAGAAGAACATATAAAATCGGGGTCTTCTCGTTTTACGTATCCCTTTTCGATTACTTTTTTTATAACTGTATATGTGGTGTTTTTGTTCCAACCGATATCTTTTTTCGCAATCAAACTCAATTCTTTGGCGCTGATCGGTTCATTTTTCCAAATCAACTCCATTATTTTCATTTCGCTGTCGTATAGTTTCATATTTTCCTCCAGACTATTACTATAGTCTATACTATCACAATAGTTTGAATTTGCCAATAGGTTTTGTACTTTTTCTTGTTTGTTTTTTTTTGTATATCAGAACGTTGTTAAATAATAGGCAAACACTATAAATTTCAGGCGGCGGGAAAAATCCCGCCGCCTGAAGATCAACTGTGTATTATATATCATATATTTTATGATTTACACCGCGAGGGACACCTGCTCTGTGGCAAGTGTCCCTCCCCGCCGCTTTTTTTGTTCAATCCAGCGCATCGGCCCATTGCCGGAGCATTTCCACGGCGATTTCGTACTTTTCCGGCGGTACCGCGCC
>CAMNHH010000092.1 GCA_946539175.1 uncultured Clostridia bacterium
TATTTTTCTGCGCGGGCAATGAAACGTAAATTCCCGATCAGCTTGCAACGCGGAAAGGAGTATGGTATAATCGAAAAAACGAAAGGAGCGCGGGCATGAAAAGGAAGTCCTTGCTTCTGGCTGTGGACCTTTACGGCTGCCCCAACCGCTGCCTGCACTGCTGGCTGGGCCACATGCCAAATCGCGTGATGGAAGCGGACGCTGACCGGTGGATCGTCGATCAATTTCGTCCGTATTTTGACAGCATTAGCTTTTTCAGCTGGCTGCGGGAGCCGGACTTCTGCCCGGACTACCGCGAGCGTTGGGAACGGGACAAGCGGCTGTCCGTCAACGCCGTTCCGCCGCGTTTTGAGCTGGCCAGCTTCTGGCGGCTGGTACGGGATCCGGATTACGCGCAGTTTCTGAAGGACGTGGGGGTGGGCTGCGTCCAGCTCAGCTTTTTCGGCATGGAAACGACGACGGATCGCTATATCGGACGAAGGGGCGGGTTTCGGGAGCTGCTGCGGGCCACAGAGCTACTGCTGGAAAATGGGATCCGCCCCCGCTGGCAGGCCTTTGTCAACGAAGAAAACAAAGAGGAGATTGTGTCTCTGTTGGAATTTTCGGAAGAACTGGCGCTGAAACGCCGCTGTGAGGCCATCGGCGGCGCTTTCCGGTTTTTCGTCCATGCCGGCAGCTGCGATGGGGAGAACCGGAAGCTGTATCCGATCCGCATCCAAAAAGACCATATCCCGGCGCCGCTGATCCCGTATTATCTGAATTATCCGAGCCTGAAGACGGAGGCGGAGCTTTGCGAGGCCTGGCGGGAGCATGAGGACCATGTGGAGCTTTCCCAACAAGACACGCTGGTGCTGTTCGTGGACAATCATTATGATCTGTTTTTCAATTATACCCACATGCGGCCGGAATGGCGCATCGGAAATCTGAAGACGGATCCGATCGAGGAGCTGATCCGACGGATCGAAGCAAAAGATACCCCGGCGCTGCGCTCCGCCGGAGAGATTAGCTTAGGCGAGCTGGTCCGACGCTATGGAGCGCCGGATTCCCGGCGCGCCTTTGAAGCAGAGGACTATCAGAACTATCTTCTGAACACACATCTGGAACGACAAACACAGAGGAGGTCCGAAACATGATCAAGCCAAAGCATCTGAAGCGGGGCGATACGGTCGCCGTCGTCAGCCTGTCTTCCGGCATCCTGGGAGAGCCCTGGGCCATCCACAAGCTGCATATCGCCCGGGAGCGCCTGGAGCGGGACTACGGCCTGCGGGTCAAGGTGATGCCCAACGCCTTAAAGGGCAGCCGATATCTCTACGAGCACCCGGAGGCCCGGGCCGCCGACTGGATGGAGGCCTTCCGGGACCCGGAGATCAAGGCCATTTTCAGCGCGATCGGCGGCGACGATACGATTCGCCTGCTGCCCTATGTGGATTTTGACCTGATCCGGGACAACCCGAAGATCTTTACCGGCTTCTCCGACACCACCTCCAACCACTTCATGATGCACAAGGCCGGGGTTATGTCCTACTACGGGGCCACTGTCATGACCAACTTTGCCGAGTATGTGAAAATCAACGACTACACGGCAAAGGCCATCCGGGACACCCTCTTTGAGCCGAAGCCCAGCCTGGACCTTCCCTCGGCACCCTACTGGTACGACGACGAGGACGAAAAGATCTGGTGGAAGGAAGAAAACGTCAATACCCTGCGGCAGTACCACCCGGAGGAGATCGGCTATGAGCTGCTCCAGGGCTGCGGCGTCGCGGAGGGTGAGCTGCTGGGGGGCTGCATCGACGTTTTCCCGGAGATCGTGGGCAGTCCGATCTGGCCCACAAAGGAGGAATGGCGGGGCAGGCTCCTGTTTTTGGAGACCAGCGAGGAGGACATGTCCCCGGAGCTGCTGAGCTGGCTGCTGCGGGGGCTGGCCGCCCAGGGGATCTTTGACGTGATCACCGGCATACTGGTGGGCAAGCCGGCCCGCCGGAGCAAGTACGAGCCCTACAAGGAGGTCTACCGGAAGGTGGTGGGCTTTGAGGCAAAACGTCCCGATCTGCCCATCCTGTACAACGTCAATTTCGGCCACGCGGAGCCCATCGGCGTGCTGCCCATCGGCGCCCGCTGCCGCCTGGACGCGGAGCGGAAAACCATCACGCTGCTGGAGCCCGCAACAGAATAAAGAAGATAAAACGCAAGCCCGGAAGCACGCTTCCGGGCTTGCACTGCTTGTGACTTATTCAGCGGGGTTGTTCATCACGCCGATAAAGAATGGAAGATTGCTTTCCCGATCCAGCAGCAGATAGACGAAGGGGCGGTCCAGATAGACTTGCCTGGTTTCCCCGAGCTCCATGGCGCCCTCCGCCACAACCTCAACCGCCGTGGCGGCCCCGGCCTTGGTGCCGGCCTCATCCACGGCAATATAGGTCTTGTGCAGTACCCGGCTGATGCGAAGGTGCGCGCTCTCCACCGTACCAAGGCCGGAAAGATCCGCCTCCTGGCTGAAGGGAAGCTCCATGCCCATGCCCTTCAGCTGCTCGGAAAGCTCGGTGCTGTAATCGGTTTCAAACCTGGGAATGCCGGCGTAGACCGTAAGGGCCCGGGCGCCGCCCAGCAGAGCCAGCAGCTTTTCCCCGTCCAGCGTGGCCAGATATTCCTCGGGAGACATGCCCTCCTTGGGCAGCAGCGCGGCGAAAGCGTAACGGCCGCCCTGATAGGGCTTCAGGAAGCCCACCGCGTTCTCGTCCTCCAGGAATTCGTCCTCCTGGCTGTACATCAGAGTCACGTTCCGCTTCGTCCCGTCGGGCAGCGCAAATTCGCTTTCCGCCAGATTGTACGCAGAATAGGGGTTGGCCCACTTGGCGTCAAAGGCCAGGGCGTTGATCAGATACATCACCGCGTCTTCCGGGATCTCATCCAGGATGGAGGGGATCATGTCTTCGGTCTTCCGCTTCACCCAGCTGTTGATCTCCGCCAGAGTCTGCTCGTTGAAGGGGGCCTTGTAGAGTTCAGCCCCGTAGTAATCCGCGTTGGTTTGCAGGAAGGCGTCGTTCACCCGGAAATCACCCCGATCCGCAAACCAGATGGAGTTGGCCAGCTTCAGCCTGCAGTCCGCGCTGTCGGGCAGCGTGGCCAGGTAACTGCGGAAGAAGCGGTTCAGACGGTTCCGGTCCATTCCCAGCACCTGCTCCATCTGGGCCAGAGTATCGCCCTTGGCGCCGTTGGCGGTCATGGACAGCGCACATAGCACGGAAAGGGGGGAAATCAGCCGGTTTTCTCCGGCCTTTGCCCCTGCCCGGAAGAGCTCCAGCGCGAACTGGGCGGACCTGGCGGCGTCCTCCGCCCGGAGCGTCTCCGGCTTGGCGTTGGGATCAGGCTTTACCTGGGCCATCAGATCCACGACGGCGTTTCCCGGCACGGGATCCTTGACTGTCGGGTCAGCGGTGTTGTTGCCGGAAGCGGGGTCCTTTGGGGCCTCCGGCTTGGCGGCAGTGCAGGCGGCCGTCTGGAGCAGCAGCACAGACAGCAGCAAAAGGCAGATTGCTTTACGGATCTTCAGCTTCATGGTTCGCTCCTTCCTTCGGGCTCCTCCGGCTCCAACAGGGCCAGCAGAGCGGCCTGTTGGCTGGGGGAGAGGGGAACGTTCGTCCCCGTGTTTTCGTTTTCCAGAAGGCCGTCAAACAGCCGATAGCGCACCGGCGCACGGCCTTCGATTCGGACTGTGATGATCGCCAGCAGCTCCCAGGGTCCGGATTCCGTTCCCCCCGCCGCAATCTCCGGCGTGAGCGTGGGATCCAGTTCGGAAAGCAGGACGTGGAGGCTGTTTGCCTTGTCCGGATTCAGGCTGCGTTCATGCAGCGCCGGGTCCTGTACGGAAACCTGGAGGGAGCGCGCGCTGCCCGTGGGGATCCGGTCGCCATGAGAATCGGCAGGCAGATCGGCAATGGATTCCGGCGCCTGGTCCGGCGCCTGGGAAAGCGACTGGGTCAGGGAATTCGGAGCTTCCTGGGGACGAGCCGGGCTACGAGGCAGCGTGAAGGCGCCCAGCAGAACCAAACCCACCGCGGGCACAGCGAGGGCCAGGGCCCGTCTGCGGCTGCGGATGCGCTTCTTTTCCCGCTCCGCCCGCTCCAGGATCTCCTGCGTGTAGGACTCCAATTCTCTCATAGCAGCGTTTTTCCCTCCTCTCCTAACAAGCTCCGAAGCTGATTCTTTGCCCGGTAGAGCAGGTTGTCCACCTGCTTGCGGTTCTTTTTCATGATTTTCGCCGTCTCCTCGTAGCTCAGCTCCTCAAAATAGACCAGATGGACCGCCAGACGCATGTCCTCCGGCAGTCGGGCCAGAGCCGCGTTGACCGCCTTTCGCCGCTGGTCCGCCAGGACCCGTTCCTCCAGCTGATCCAGCTCCTCGGGCGTGTCCTCCGACAATGCCTCCTCCCGCAGGCGTTTTCTGCGGCGCAGATAGCTCAGCGCGCGGCTCTTGCCCAAGAGGAACAGATAGGTCTTCAGAGAAACCTGAAAATTGTAGCGTCGCGGACGCACCAGCAGCTCTGTAACCGCGTCCATTGCCAGATCCTCCGCGGCGTGAAGGTCCTGTACGTAGCGATTGATGAAAAAGACCAGGGGAAAGAACAGCTCCTCCATTACTTCGTTGATTGCGCTCCCGTCGCCCTGCAGATAGCGGCGGAAGCTCTCGGCAGCCTTATCCATGGGGATCCTCCTGCGATTGAAATCGGTCACGTCTGACCCTTTCATCCATTATACGTCAGATGAAGGGGGATTTCCTTATCTTTTTTTGAAAAAAACATAACGCAGGTGCTTCTCCGGCGGAGAAACGCCTGCGTCATACGCGCTTCAGGCAAGCTCCTTCAGAAAGTGCGCCAGGAAGGCTCGGAATTGCGGCTCCCAGGCGGTCTCATGGTGCCGCAGCTCCGGGCAGTGCGTGCAGAGCAGCCGATCGTGGGGCCAGATTTCCCTCAGAACCAACTCCGCTTCTCTGGTGCTTTGGTCGATCAGCCGCTCCAGCTGATCGCCGGCGCCGCTGTAGAGCCACAGAAAGGGATGCTCACGGATGGAACGGGACCGCAGCCAGGCCTCCAGATCCTCCCTCCGGTATCGCAGCAGGGCAGGGGAAAAGGCCCCGACGGCGGACCAGATATCCGGGTGCCGCAGGCCGGTGAACAGAGCCATCAGACCGCCCATGGAGCTGCCGCAAAAGACCCGGTTCCTCCGTCCGGACAGCACAGGGAAGCGGGCCTCCGCCGCCGGGATCAGCGTATGTACGAGAAAAGTCTCAAAGCTCTCTCCGCTGGGCTCGATGTGGGCTTCCGCCTGAGTCGGGTAAAACAGCGGGGGACCGATGGAGATCGGCGTCAGCTCCGGCTGTCGGGTGGGGTCCGTGTTGTGGACCCCCACAATCACAGCGCCGCCCAAGCCCGCTGCCTGGGCGCTGCGTACCGCCTCCATACAGTGCCAGCAGCCAAAGCCGGAGCTCTCCTCGTCGAACAGATTCTGCCCGTCGGTCATATAGACGACGGGGAAGCGCTGGCCCTCCCGTCTGGTTGGCAGATAGACGCGAACCAAGCGTTCTCCCCGATCGGGATAGGGCAGCATCATAGAAATGATTTCTTCGCGCGGCATATGAAGCCTCATTTTCTTTCGTCGTAAGGAAACGGAAATCAAAGCGTTCCGTCCTGGTGTTTTGGCTGGAGCTTTTCACCGGAAATGCTGCCCAGCAGATCAAAGTAGCGCCTGTGATTCCGCTGATAGGCGGCGTCAAAGGTCTGATCCCCACCGGCGTGGAGGTGATCAAAGTAGTAGTGCTCGTGGTCTGCCAGCTCCGGGTGGACCCGGATGATGGTGGCGATGCCCACGTTGGAGCATACGTCCCCGATGCGGTTGAACTCGATCATCAGATCCGTGTAGGTGGCGTCCGCGTAGATGTTGCATTCGCCGGTACTCATCCGCAGCAGATGATTCCGCTTCAGCAGAGCGGTCAGCTCCTTGATTACCTGGACCAGCGGTTCGATCCGACGGGCCGCGTCCTCGTCCCGCTTGAGAAAAGTCTGATGGGTTTCGTCCAGCACGTTGAGGATGGCGCTTTCCAGTACCGCCAGCTCCGAAACGGCGGAGGCGGAAAGAACGGTGCTGTTTCGTTGCAGGGTCGCCGCGTGTTCCGCAATATTCACCCCGTGGTCGCCCAGCCGCTCGAACTCCGAGGTGACCTTGTAATACTGATCCATTATGGATACGTGATCGCGGTTCTGCAGGTGGGGCAGGAACCCGACCATGTATTTGCTGACCTGGTCGGTCATCCGGTCGATCTCGTCCTCGTCCTCCAGAAGCGCCTTGTGCAGAGCGGGGTCGTATTTTTTCAGAAGCTGGAAGGAACGCTCGATGTTGGTCCGGGAGGTCTCCAGGACACTGAGCAGCAGATGATAGCAGCTGTTGAAGGCGAGCGCGGGCGTGTCGTAGAAAACGGGGTTCAGCGCGTCGGTTACCGCCTTGAAGCGGCTTTCCGGCTTCGGATGCTCCCGGATGATCTTGCAGCTCAGCCGCTCGAAGATCCGTAGCATAGGAAGCAGGGCGAGGGCGCAGCAGAGATTGAAGATGGTGTTGGTGTTGGCAATGATGCCGGAGTTGACGGTGCTGTCCCAGAGACTGTCCAGCAGGCCCAGCTTGTGAACCACGGCAACGGCAGCCAGCACCAGAATCGTCTTGCCCAGGTTGAAGAGGATGTTCACCAGGCCCACACGTCTGGCCTCGGGCTTTGCGCCGATGGAGCAGACGATGGCGGTGGTGACGCAGTCGCCGAGGTAAATGCCCACGATGACGGCGTAGATGGACTTGAAGGCCAGAAGCCCCGAGGCGGAGAAGGCCTGTAAAATACCCACGGCGGCGGAGGAGCTTTGCAGCACGAAGGCCACCCCCGCGCCGGTGAGGTAGCCCAGCAAGGGATTGTCTCCCAGACGGGCAAACAGATTCTCGAACACGCCGGATTCCTGAAGCGAATTGACGGCGCCCGTCATGTTCAGCAGCCCGGAGAAGAGAATGCCAAAGCCGATGGCAATGTTGCCCACGGAGCGGGCATTCTTGAAAAAGCTGCCCATGATCAGCACGATGCCGATGATCAGCGCGATCGGCGCCAGGGTGGAGGGCTGCAAAACGCGCAGAAAACTGGTGCCGGAGGCGTCAATGTCCAGAAGCCGGATGATTTGACCCGTCATCGTGGTGCCCACGTTGGCGCCGACGATGATGCCAAGAGACTGATGAAGCGTCAGAATCCCGGCGCTGACCAGTCCTGCGGTGATGACGATGGTGGCGGTGGAGGATTGGATCAGAGCCGTAACCAGAACACCCAGCAGAAAAGCCTTGCCCGCATTGTCAGTCACCTTTCCCATGACCTTTTTTAAGGTGCCGGAGGAATTCTCCTTCAGAGAGTCGCCCATCAGCCGCATGCCGTAAAGGAACATGGCCAGGCCGCCCAGCAGGGATATGACTTGAAAAACATCCATTTTGATCGCCTTTCCCGAGCAGATGAATTCGAAATCGGAAGTGCCTGCGTCTTATAAAAGTATTCTATCGCTTTTTCCCGAAAAATGCAATTGTGAATTCTCGGCTTTTCGCAAAAACCTCTTTCGCGGCAAAATCCTTCCGTTCACAGGCAGACATGGGATCCCGCAGAAAGCCGCATTTGCGCGTAAACTGTTTCCATCTGCTTCGATGTTTGATATAAATAAAACAAGGGAAGATATGCTTCCGACCAAGCTGATTGCGAACAAGTTCCACAATACGAAAAAATGCAGATTGCGAACCGTCGGCCCCCACGGAAGAGGCTGCGCTGACGGCTTCGAGGACGGGAAATGGTTTCAGATATGAACAGTTATGAGTTGAGAGACGACGTGATCTACCTTCGTGATTTCAGGCAGCCGCCGGACTATTTTCGGGAAAACGGATTTGCCGGGATCCAAAAAGTTGTTTTTACGGACGGCATTTCCGTGATCCCCGGGGGCACCATGCAGCTTTTCAGAGACCTGCGGGAAATCGTCTAGCCAAAGGGCTTGAAGGCCATCGGGGAAGGCTGCTTTTCAGATTGCAGTTCCCTTACGGAATTGAACCTGCCGGAAGGTCTGGAAACGATCGGAGAGGGCGCCTTTCAGAATGCCGAAGGTGTGAAATTCGTGAGCATCCCGCGCTCCGTCCGGACGATTGGCGTCAACGCGTTCTATTTCGGAGACGCCGGGCGCCTTCTGGCCATCCATGTAAATCCGGAAAATCCGGCGTACTGTGATTTGGATGGGGTCCTGTATACCAAGGACCGTACGGCGCTGGTCCGGTATCCCGCCGCACGACGCAGAGCCGAGTATATCGTACCGGATCCCGTCACCCGGATCTGCGACGGAGCCTTTGCCCACAGTCATTATCTGCTCCATATCATCCTTCCGGACGGTCTCAGAATTTTGGAATCCTCCGCCTTCAGCTTCTGCACGCAGCTGGAGGAGCTGGATATTCCGGAAGCCGTTGATGGAATCCCCTCCTACGCGTTCTTCTGCTGCAAGAAGCTCAGAAGACTTCGGCTTCCCGGAGCTCCCGAAGGCCCTCCGGAGCACCGGGGACCATCGAAAGACTACGGTTTGTGTACGATAGAATCGAAAAACGCAATCTGAAGGTTATTCTGAAAACCAGATCTGAAGGTTGTTTCATATTCCGAAAAAGAGGAACCGGATATTGAAAACAAAACCATCTCTATCAACAATCAAGCAACCCGGGTCAAGGGCGGGGGCGTGAAGGTTACCCGACCGAAAACCGCAAGCTCCATCCGAAAGGAGCCCATCCCGCAGCAGGCGGTGGACCTTCTGATCCAGGAGTATGAAAAACACCCCGATAGTCCCTATATGTTCCCCAGTCCCATGACCGGCTGGATGCTGTACCCGGACTCTCTGAACGGCATCAATGAGAAGATCCTGGACGCCATCGGCGTGGAACGGGTCCGCTTCCATGATCTGCGCCACACCTTCGCAACCATCGCCCTGCAAAGCGGCGTGGACATCCGAACGGTCAGCGGCATGCTGGGCCACGCCGACCC